>JAGVGM010000329.1 GCA_020057065.1 Thermodesulfovibrionia bacterium | reverse complement strand
TTCATTAGTGGCTCCTTTCTTTTTTGTTTTCCGTTCCGTGGATTATACCCCACGGGGGAGCCACTTATTATTTTCAACTAACTTTAGTTTAACCTCTGAAACAATAGCAGAAGTAATGTGGAGGTTAACAAGTAATATCAATGGTACTTACTCCAATTATAGCTTTACTTATAAACTAGGAGTGCTCACGAATAGCTTGCTATCATTAGGAAAACGACTTACCACTGTCCTTCTCAGAGAGATTATACCTATAAATTTCATACCAGAAGAGTTTCAGAAGTATAAAAATACTTCTTTACCTGTGGATTATTCTATCACTTTTAATGGAGGGGATTTTACATATTCTGATAAAGAATTGAAAGGAAAAGGAGGCTTAAATACAGATATAAAGCTAAGCACTAATCTCATCAATTTAACGGTGGATCGTAATACGAATTTATGTGTAAGCCTTATTTGGTCTAATAGTTATAATCTTCAGTGTGACATGAGTATTGGTTATCAAAAACTAGAAATTATACCAAAAGCTTCTTATGTAGGTGTTCAGTTTAGAGTTTTTCAATTTGAGACGAAGATAGAAAAACCCTCAAAAAATGAAGGGAACTTGTTTAAATCACAGGCAAAAAATATTGCTGCTATTCAGGAAGGCTCAACTGCATTCAAATTAATGGAAAGGGATTACATAACAAACCCTGATTACGGCAAATTTGTTAATGGCAAGGGATATACATTAAATAGAGCTTCTGCTCAAGGGCTTTCAACCACTACAACATTATCTGTTACATCTCCTATTCAGATAAATGTATTCCCATATTCTGACACTAATCTTTCTTCAAGCGGGAATAATCTCTATCTCACATGGTTATATGATGACCCACAAAGAACATCTATTAATCGTACGATGTCTGTTTTTTCATCATGGAATGGGTCTGAATGGAGCAACCCTCTGCCTATATCATCAGAAAATGATGGAACCGCAGACTTTCATCCTCAGATTCTTGCCCTTGGAGACGGCACAGCCTTTGCTGCATGGGAGAATGCAAAGCAGGTACTGCCTGATACTGCTACGCTTAATGACATGTTGAGTAATCTTGAGATAGCAGCATCAATATGTGACCCGGCAACAGGACAGTGGTCGCAGCAACATCCTTTTACAACGAACAACTACCTTGACAGCAGCCCATTAATTTCAGGAAAAACTAAGGATAATATACTACTTGTATGGATTGCAAATGAGACTAATGATCTGCTGGGAAGCGCAGCAAATCCGAATAAACTTTATTATTCAAAATGGGACGGCAGTTCATGGAGTAATTCGCAGATGATTGCTGAAATACCATATGGAATTCTCAAGTATGACTTTATCTATGATGGTCAGAATGGTTATGTTGTGATGAGCCTTGATACGGATAATGATCTATCAACTGTGAATGACCACGAACTTTATATGCTTGCTTACAACAATGGAACATGGGGAACTCTCACAAGGTTAACAGATGATTCAGTCCCTGATGACAATCCGAAGATGGCTATAGACCCCAATGGAAACTTTTTGCTTACTTGGTTTAAGGGGGGTGAACTTTCAGGTGTTTTGAATTTTAATACTGGAAATAGAAGTGTGATATTGGCAGATAATTATTCCATGAATCTTGCTGATTTTAAATTAGCTTCGTCAACTGACGGTAAGCTCGCAATTCTCTATGCGAAGCCCTCGGAATATAGCTCTGACATATGGGCGATATTTTACGACCCGATATGGGGCGTGTGGGGAAATCCCAAACAACTCACCTCTGATGCAGAGACAGAGGGATATATAACAGCAGGCTTTTCCGGGACAGACAACCTTATTGCCGTGTATGACAGGACATTAATGGGTGAGACATCTTCACCAACAGACCTTTATATGCTGAATTATACACTTGTGAAAGACCTTGCAGTTGTGTCAGACACTCTTGATATGACTCCTTCTAATCCGTCTCCCGGCGAAACTGTCACATTAAAAACCACAATCAAGAATATGGGAGATATGGCGGTCAATAATGTAACAGTCGCTTTTTATAATGGAGATCCGTCTTCCGGCGGAGTTGAGATAGGAAGGACAACAATAACAGATATTCTAAAGCCCGGAGATACAAAGGAAGTATCTTTAAGCTGGACAGTGCCTGAAACAACAGGGAATTTAGCAATTTATGTTGTTGTAGCCCCTGAGCAGTTATATGGGGAGAATGACAGAACAAACAATGTGATTAGCAAACAGTTTGTAAATCCGGATTTAACCATTCAGACATATTTCTGGAACAGAATTACCAATAATCTTATTTCCATAACGCCAAGGATAATCAATCAGGGAAGCGTTGCCAGCGGAGCGACTACCATAACATTCAAAAAGGATTCCGCAACCGGTGAAATCCTTTCAAGCCAGACTATAGATTCCCTTGCGCCGGGTCAATCTGTGGATGTAAATTTCGTCTGGGATATCTCCAGCCTTTCTCCGGGGCGTTATTTTGTCGTAATGACTGTAGATGAAGAAAACGTTGTTGTAGAATTTGATGAAGACAATAATACGGAAGATATGATGGTTGAGCATGTCCCTTATATAAAGGTTTCTCCCTCTTCTTACGATTTTGGAAATGTGAATATTGGTAGTTCATCTGACCAGATATTTACTGTTACAAATGCAGGCACAACAGACCTCGCAATTGGCGATATTGTAATTGATGATATTACGCCCCCGTCAAGTCCATTTAACAAAACAACCGACACCTGTTCAAACCAACCACTTGCGCCGGATGCAACATGTTCAATTACTATAAGGTTTGAGCCTGCCGATGTTATCGCATATACGGGTGAATTCGCTATCCCTTCCGATGACCCTGATAATCCAAATTTATCTGTCTCATTAAACGGAACAGGTGCCTATCCGGATAATGACAATGATGGTTATCGTTCAAACGCTGACTGCAATGACAACAATGCATCAATTCATCCAGATGCAATCGAAATACCATACAATGGAGTAGATGAAAACTGTAATGGTATGAGTGATGATGACGACGTGGATAATGATGGATACCCAAGAGCCACAGATTGCAACGACAACAATGCATCAATCCATCCTGGTGCAACTGAAATTCCATATAATGGAGTAGATGAGAACTGCAATGGCATGGCTGATAATGACGACTTAGACAAAGACGGTTATGGCTTCGCCACAGACTGCAATGAAAATGATGCCTCAATTCATCCGGGTGCAACAGAGATACCATATAATGGCAGGAATGATGATTGTAATTCAGCCACTAAAGACGATGACATAGATGGGGATGGTTATGGGATAGCCACAGACTGCAATGATAATGATGCTTCAGTTAATCCAGGCAAAACTGAAATACCATACAACGGTAAAGACGATGACTGTAACACTGCCACACCTGATCCCTCAGCTACTGCGAATTATTACTTAAGGGCATATACTGTGGATAGTGCCGGAGATATTAAGCAAGGCAGGGATTCTGAAAATTTCAAACTTTATGATTCCTTTGGAACAATAGTTGCGGATAAGACAAACAGTAACAATTATTCCATTGAATCCGGATATATTTATCATTTAAGTGCAAATGACTATAGTAGTGATGCCGATGGGGATGGTTATATCTCAAATGTAGATTGTGATGATCATAAATCTGCAGTGAATCCTGGTGCAATAGAGGCAATTAATAATGGAATAGATGATGACTGTAACCCGTCAACACCTTCAAATAGTGCCTCAGGCGCCGGCTACAACTCTCCTGAATATCCACAATACATGGCGAGTTTATCGCTGGATGTGAATGTATCATCTTTAGGGACAAGCTGGCTCAAGTATTCCTATTCCCGTAAGAGACTGAACCTTGTGAGCACATCAATTACGGGGATATCAGTCACAGGAGGAACTGCAACGATTACAGGAAAAGGCTCAGTAAATGGAGTTCCAAATTACACCTTTACTGCCACAGTAGCAGACGGTTCTCCAGATGCAATGGGTATAGTAATACGCAAACCTGATGGAACGTCTTATTGGAGCGCAGCATCTCAGACTATAAGCAGTGGAAATTATACCGTGGTAAGGCAGTAAATAATTATGAGTTAATAAATAAGAAAGACGGGGAGGATAAGATGGCAAAAAAGATATTATCAACAATAGGTATGATAATTTTGTTGAGTCTCCTTACAGGGTCATGGAATGTTGCAATCGGTGATCCCGTAATAAATTATCAAGGTAGACTCACCAATCCAAATGGGAATCCCATTAATGGAGTATATAAGATTGTATTTAAAGTTTATGAACAAGAAACAGGAGGCAGTGCTTTATGGATGGAGAATTATAATGCAGTTCCTGTATCAAGTGGTTTTTTCTCTGTTAAGTTAGGAAGCATAACATCTCTTACTTCGGTAGACTTCAGCAAAGATTTGTGGCTTGGGATTACAGTAGAAAGTGACTCAGAGATGAATCCAAGGCTAAAGCTTGGTGATGTGCCTCATGCGCTGGGAAGTAGAGATAATTTTGCGGTAGCTGGAAACGTCAATGCTGTCGGTGTAAAAGCTGATGGTGTAGAGACTCCACATGTCTATGCTAATGATGTGAATGCTCAAAACGTCAATCTTACCGTAGGGCTCACTTCTGCGTGGATAAATACAACCAATCTAACTGCAAGCGGCTTGTTAGAGACCGGCTCGTATGGCAGCCAGGATTGTTATTGGTCAGGATGGGAGGACATTTATCACAGTTGGCAGGCAGATGGGCTGGTCGAAAGAAGCGTGCATGATTGCGGAGGTGGTTATTTTGAACGAGGGATACAGTTTCGCTCTCAAAAAGTAGTAGAGGGAGGGTATACATTCCCTTTTTATATCCAAATGCGAAATCTCTGCTGCCGTTAAAATATTAAGAGTTAGAAAATAAAAGAGGAGGGCTTGGTATGAAAGAGAGAAAACTTTTAGTAACAACCATTATTGCATTGAGTATGTTGTTTATATTTTCCTCACCGGCATTAGCAACGCCTAACGCAAGCTTAGTATATCAGGAAACAGATTTAGAGGGTGAATGGTGGAGGTATGACTATACATTCTATAACACCTCTACGAATAACGAATCTCTATTCAATGTATATTTAGACCTTCTTATTGACCCGGATGTTTACGGCTATCCGCTTCCAACCGGATGGGGCGGCAGTGTATGGGAAGGATGGAATTATGGAACTACGTATTTAGAAACGATTTCAAATGATCCTGCTTATGATATAACGGCTGGAAATTCTCTGAGCGGGTTTAACTTCATAATCAACCAACAGGTAGGAAGCATCCAGTATACTGCTTATTTTGATGATAATATGGGGAATACCCCTGTAGCTTCCGGTAAAACTACCCTTGTTCCAGAGCCAATAAGCTCTATCCTTTTTCTCACTGGCGGGGCAGTGCTGGCAGGCAGGCATTACCGGAGGAGAAAAGAAAAAAACACAAGTATTACAGGAAGGGGTTAACTTTTTATGATATCTAAAGACTATGAATTAATTCCCTAAACTTTCTTCCTGAATTTGATATAATCATATAAAATAGAGTGAAGAAAGCATTCAGTAATTTTTAGGATTATGTGAAACCACAGGCAGGAATATTTGGAAATTATAGATTTAACAATAACACCGGAAATACTCGATAAGCTTATATGGAAACACAATGTCGCTGAAACAGAAGTCAGACAGGTTTTCCTTGATAAACCTCGGTATAGGTTTATTGAAAAGGGCAAGTTCGAGGAAGAACATTTGTATCTTGCCCTCGGTGTTACAGATTCAGGGAGGTATTTAGCTGTATATTTTATCTATAAAAAGAATAAGAAAGCATTGATAATAACTGCAAGAGATATGACTGAAACAGAAAGGAAAAAATATGCAAAAAAGTAAAAAGAAGATAGAACCGATTCCCGATGAGTTTAAGACCATTATGGAGGCGTCTAACTTCTGGGATACCCATGATATTACTGATTATTGGGATAACACAAAGGAAATGAATTTTAAAGTGAGCTTAAACAAAGAGCCTAAGTATATTGCCCTTGAAGAAAGCATTGCAAGGAAAGCATTTAATGTAGCAAAGAAAAAACATGTCTCCATTGAGACTCTGGTCAATCTATGGCTTAAAGAAAAACTTTCTACTGCAAAGTAACTCTTCTGTTTTTTTCCGCAAGTTCAATAAATCTCACCCTCGACACCAAATCCAAGTCTATAACCGTAAGTCCGTAGAAGCGTTAGTGGAAGACAGGCTCTTTTCGAAATTAATGATCATTCTATGATCTTTGGTACTCTGTAGAAACTTCCGTCTCTTTCCGGGGCATTCTGCATTGCCTTATCCTGAGGAAGGGATGCGGTCGTGTTATCTTCCCTGAAGACATTTCTTAAGGGAAGTATGTGAGCCGTAGGTTCAACGTTGGTTGTATCCAGTTCATTCAACTGGTCCATATAATTTATTATACTATCGACCTGTCCTGGAAAAAGCTCTTTTTCACTTTCGGTAAGTTTAAGCCTCGCGAGCAGGACCACATGCTCAATGTCCATTAAATCTTCTCCAGATTGGCGAATTTCAGGGAAAGTCTCTTGATGCCGACAGACGGAAAATTCACCATGACCTTTACATCATCCGTTTCTCCATAACTGTCCCTGACAACTCCAATCCCCCATTTAGGGTGTTTGACCCTTGCTCCGGTTGTAAATGGAGATTTACTCATGATAGCTGCCGGCATTCTTGCTGTAGATGCAGAAGTTGCGGCCGCCCTCGGTCTTTTTTCAATACAATGATAGCAAGCCGCAGGGATCTCAGAAAGAAATCTCGAGGGCTGTTGTTCCTGTACCGATGTGTACAATCTTCTCTTTTTTGCGCCTGTGAGAATAAGCATATCCTGTGCCCTTGTCACGCCGACATAAAACAGCCTTCTTTCCTCGGCAAGTTCCTCAAGGTCATTTATAGCATGGAAATGTGGTACAAGCCCGTCTTCAAACCCCGCTATGAATACAACAGGAAACTCAAGGCCTTTGGCATTGTGAAGGGTCATAAGTGAAACCGCGTCTTCAGCCTGAGATTCATCCATACAGCTGTAAAGCGAAGAAATATCAATGAAAGAATTGATATCCTTGCCTTCAGCAAAACTTATAAGTTCCGCAATTTGTTCCGCTTTTTCCTCACCTATCCAGTTCAGGTAACCGGTTCTCTTACAGACCAGCTTTATCAACTCAGGCAAAGCGTCTTCCCTATGAGAGATCAGCTCATCAATAACATTCACAAAGCCGCTGATTTTATCCTTAAGAGCCGTTGTATAGGAATTGCTTTTTAGAATATGCTTCATTGTACTGTAAAGACTTTCTTCTCTTTTTCTGGATTCGTTCTCAACCCTTGTAACAGTTGCAACACCTATCTGCCTTGGAGGACAATTCACAATTCTCTTGAGGCTTACAGAATCATCCGGATTCGCAATAACTTTTATATAAGAAATGATATCTTTTATCTCTTTTCTTTGATAAAAACTAATTCCTCCGAAAATGCGGTATGGCTGCCCATTTTCCCTTAAAGCTTCCTCCATTGCCCTCGACTGCTGGTTCACCCTGTAAAGTATAGCAATGTCCTTATTTGAATATTTTCCCTTAAGGTATAACTCCTTTATTAAGCGTGCTATATACCTGGCCTCTTCAAGTTCATTCCCTGCAATACAGTAGAATACTTTCTCGCCATCTCCTCTTTCTGTCCAGAGCTTTTTAGGCACCCTTGCAGAATTTTGTGCAATGACGCTCCCGGCAATATTCAATATATTCCGGGTTGACCTGTAATTCTGTTCAAGCTTTATGATTTTTACTTTCAAAAATTCCTTTTTGAAAGTATGAATATTTTTTACCTCTGCGCCCCTGAACTTATAGATGCTTTGATCGTCATCTCCCACAGCACATATGTTTTTATTTTTTGAAGCAAGGAGCTTTGCAAGCCTGTACTGAGAATGGTTCGTATCCTGGAACTCGTCAATCATTATGTGTAAAAATGCATCCTGATATTTTCCCAGGACAGCCGGGTGCTTCTCAAAAAGTTTAACACAGTACATTATCAGATCATCAAAATCAAGGGCATTATTTTTCTTAAGTTCATCCTGGTATCTGACATAGACTCTTGCAAACTTCTCATCAAAACCATAACTGTCTTCATTTGCAAGCAGTTCCGCGGGATCAATGAGAGATGCCTTCAGTGAAGATATCTTCGATAAAATGCCTTTATAAAGCGCTTCATGAACTTTAAATTCCTTTAAAATGGACCGGACAATGTTACCGGAGTCATCATTATCATAAATGCAGAAATCTTTCCGGAACCCAAGATGTTTTATCTCTTTCCTCAGTATCCTGGCCGACAGGGAATGGAACGTCCCAACCCATAAATCCTTGCTGCACTTATTTGTAAGGCTCTCTATCCTTTCCCTCATTTCTTCTGCCGCTTTATTGGTAAATGTCATCGCAAGGATCGAAGCATTCGGAACCTTGTGTGCAGTGTTGAGATATGCAAAGCGGTGCGTTATAACCCTTGTCTTACCGCTTCCAGCCCCTGCAAGGACCAATAGAGGTCCGCTGTTATGCAGGACAGCTTCTTTTTGCTGGACATTAAGATCGTTCAATAAAGCGTGCTTTGTCATGCGACCCCCTGTGGTATATTCTTGATAAAATGCTAAAGGAAGCTACACCTACCAATTTAACGTATTTTATTATACCAGAGATGATTGAAAATTGTTACCTGTTTATGAGGTAATTGGTAAAATTTATAAAGTGTTGTCAGTTATTAAAAAACCAAAAGTAAGAGTACATTACTTATTTTACTCAACCGTTACACTCTTTGCGAGATTTCTTGGCTGATCAACATTACATTTTCTAAGCACAGCTATATGGTACGCCAGTAAATGAAGCGGGATGGAAAAAATAATTGGGGTAAGATAGTAGTTTGTTTTTGGCATAAGCAGGATATGCGATGTGCGTGAAAGGACTTTTGTGTTGCCTTCTGTTGCAACCGCAATAACCTTCCCGCCCCGGCTTTTTACCTCTTCCATATTTGAAAGTATCTTTTCCAGTACATTATCATCCGGCGCCAGTGCAAGCACAGGCATATCATTATCAATAAGCGCTATCGGTCCGTGTTTCATCTCGCCTGCCGGATATCCTTCTGCATGAATATATGAAACTTCTTTTAATTTCAGGGCGCCTTCAAGAGCTATAGGGTAATTTATCCCCCTGCCGAGATAGAGAAAATCCCTGACACGATAAAACTGTTTTGCTATTTTTAAAACAGCATTGTCCAAAAGCAGGGACTTCTCCACCTTTTCAGGAAGCTGGAGAAGTTCGTTAAACAGATACCTGATTTCATGAGGGCCGATCTTGCCCTTTGCCTTTGCAAGCGCAATTGAGAAGAGGTAAAGCCCTGTGAGCTGGGTAGTAAACGCCTTTGTTGAGGCAACACCTATTTCGGGTCCTGAGTGAGTATAAAATACACAGTCGGCTTCCCTGGCTGATGTGCTGCCAACAACATTGCAGATGCTGAGAACCTTTGCACCCAGCTTCCGGGATTCCTTCTGGGCTGCAAGCGTATCCGCGGTTTCTCCCGATTGGGTAATAACGATCACTAAACCGCCTTTGGGGATAAGCGGCTTCCTGTATCTGAATTCTGACGCAATATCAACCTCACACGGCACTCTTGCCATGTCTTCGATCATGTATTTCCCAACAAGCGCTGCATGCCAGGAAGTACCGCAGGCCACAAGGAATATTTTGTTCAGTTTTTTCAGATCACTTTCTCTCATTGAAAACTCTTCAAGGTTCACTTCGGTCTTTTCAAGAGAGAATCTTCCCCTTATCGTATCTGAAATCGCCCTTGGCTGTTCATGTATCTCTTTGAGCATAAAATGCCTGTAACCGCTTTTTTCAGCCATAGTCGAAGTCCAGTCAATCTTTGTAATTTCTTTTTTTAACGGTTTACCGTTATTTATACTGGTAATTTTTACCCCTTTATGGGTAATTGACGCCATCTCGCCATTATCAAGGATTATTACGTCTTTCGTATATTTAAGGAACGCCGGTATATCCGAAGCAATAAAAAATTCTCCGTCACCAAGTCCGAGCACAAGAGGACTGTCCTTTTTTACAGCAAGAATTTTCTCCGGCTCTTTCTCATTGATAATTCCGATCGCATAAGCGCCTTCCACATGCTTCAAAGCCTCCCGTGTTGCATTCTCAAAATCAAGTCCCTTTTGTGAATAGCTGTGGATAAGATGACAAATAACTTCCGTATCAGTATCAGATGTAAAAACGTGTCCCTTTTTCTTCAGCTCTTCCTTCAGTTCAAAGTAGTTCTCAATAATTCCGTTATGTACTAAAACTATTCCGCCGGCCCTGTGAGGATGTGCATTTTCTTCAGAAGGCCTGCCATGTGTGGCCCACCTGGTATGTCCCAACCCTGCAATGCTTTTAAGTTTTTCCCCCTTTATGAAAGCTTCCAAATCTTTTATCTTCCCGGCACAGCGTCTGACCTCTATCCTGTTATCTTTAAAAAATGCTATACCGGCAGAATCATATCCCCTGTATTCCAGCCGTTTCAGCCCATCAATTAATATTGGGATAGCGTTTCTTTTTCCTATGTAACCTATTATTCCGCACATAATAGCAGTCAGCGATCAGCGATCAGCAGTCAGCAGAAAAAATAAATCTTTTCTCCTTGCTACTATCTACTAATTACTTTTTTTCCTCCTTTCACTTCCGCACTTTTGCACTTCTGCTCTTCTGCACTATTCTCTTTCTCTTTGCCCAGTTCTTCAGGTTTTGCTGTTTTACCCTGCTTATCGCAAGAGAGCCGGCAGGGACATCTTTTGTTACTGTAGCGCCGGCTGCAACATACGACCCCTTGCCGATTTTAACAGGAGCTACAAGCTGGGAATCACTTCCGATAAATGCGCCTGACTCAATTGTTGTCTGAAACTTATTCTTCCCATCATAGTTACATGTTATTGTGCCCGCACCGATATTCACATCTTTTCCAATAACGGCGTCACCAAGATATGATAAATGAGACGCCTTTGTCCCGTTGCCAATACTGGATTTTTTTGTTTCTACAAAATTCCCTATTTTTACATTACAACCGATTATGCTGTGAGGTCTCAGGTGCGCAAAAGGCCCTATTGCGCTTCCATTTCCTATTTTACTTTCCTCAACTATGGTATTGTCCTTGATAATAACTCCACTTCCGAGAATACTTTTATATATCCTTGACCCGGGGAATATGATGCAATTATCACCGATTTTTGTATCGCCTTCAAGATATGTGTTCGGATAAATGACAGTGTCTTTGCCGACTGATACCGAAGGATGCACAAATGATGTATTGGGATCAACGAAGGTAACGCCTCTGTCCATTAATTTTACTATTGTTCTCCTTCTGAGAATATCCGAAACCTCATACAATTCCCATCTGTTATTTACACCCCTGATATCCTCTGCAGGACAAATATATGCATTAAGTCTTTTGCCTTCTCTGGAAACAATGCCGATGATGTCTGTCAGATAATATTCGCCCGAAGCACGGTTCTTTTTGATCCCATCGAGATAATCCAGCGCCTCAGTTTCCAGGATATAAACACCACTGTTTAATTCTTTAAATTTTTTCTTTTCTTCAGATGTCGCATGTTTATCCTCGACGATCCCCCTGACTTTTCCTTTTTCATCACGCAGGACCCTTCCATAACCCGGCATTGAGTCATCTGCAAATGAAAGGAAAGAGATAATATTCTTTTCCTGCTTATGTTTTTCAATAAGCATATTCAATGTCTTTGTTGTAATAAGAGGACAATCGCCGTTAAGGACCAGGACCGCTCCCTTTTTTAATTCTTTCCCGGCTGTTGCAAGGGCATCCCCTGTACCCAGAAGTTTTTTCTGTATAATAAAAGACAGCCGGTCTTCAGCCGATAGACGTTTTTTAACTGCATCTGCGCCATTGCCGATAACAACAATGATCTTTTGAGGTTTTAATGTTTTTACAGCATCAACGGCATACTGAAGCATGGGTCTGCCCAAAACTTCATGAAGAACTTTGGGAATGTTAGAATTCATCCTCTTTCCAAGGCCTGCAGCAAGAATAACAACGGATATTTTCATTTTGTATGATAATCCTTTCAACGCTATGATTGCAATTATAACTGCATATATTCCTTCAAAAGTGCAGGATACATAGAAGGATTGAATAAAATATTTGTCATAAAATAACATTCATGCGTGCAGTAACAATCTTTGTCCTGAATTGAACGCAGATATTTTTGCGCCTTATCGTTTTTTAATATTTTCACTAAATCATAATTATTATCCCTCACATTGCCCATCCCCATAGTAAAAGATTCGCAGGGATAAATTTCTCCTGTCTCCGTCAGAACAAGGTTTAATCTGCCGGCATAACACGGGATCAGCTGCTTTTTCTGTTTCAGCGTATTATAAATCAGCCTGCGCTGCAATATGTCCTGGGCCGCCTTGAGTTTTGCGCCTTTAAAATTATATGTCCCGGATGTTTTCTGCTTTAAATTTGACGCGAGCCTGTTAATGGTTTTATGATACTTTTCGCTGTCAATATCCTTCAGCTCCTTATCTGAAACTCTTCCTCTGATCAGAGATACCGTGTGGGTCCGGATCCCTTCCAGTCCATTCACAAAATCTATAAGTTCATCCATATGATCCTGATTTGCGGAACTGAAAACAGTGTTTATCCCGAGATCAAAATGCGGATATATATCAAGTAATGCCCTGAGCGTCCTGTAAGTCTGAATGGTTTTTTGAAAGCTCCCTTTCACACCCCTGATCGAGTCATGCAAATCTTCCAATCCCTCAAGAGAAAGCTTTACAACTATAGTGCTTTTCCTGCAATAATCCAGGATTTCCCCGATTTTTTCTTTTATAACATCGGTAAGAAGTCCGTTTGTAGGGAAGAGAATTATAGCCGGTTTATTTTTCTCATAAAATATCTTTGTTATCTCAACTATATCGCTTCTCAGAAATATTTCGCCTCCGGAAAATGCAAGCCAAAGCAGTTTTCCGAGCGAGGAGGATATTCTTTCAATTTCATCGATGGATAGTTCAGTTAAATTGTTTTTTGCCGAAGAGGAGGATTTAGCCTCCCCATCTGCAGAAAGATAAAAACAAAAAGGGCATCTCAGGTTACACCTTCTGGTAAGAAAAAAGGTGAGCTGAATGGGGTTACTTTTCCAGAATACTGAATCTATATGTCGAAAAGGAGAATAAGACATATATTATCGCCTTTTTAATAAGAATTTTATTGTTCCTGCAATGGTCCCCAATCCAACAGGAAGAGGATAAAGCATTGTATAAAATAAAAATGCCTGCACACCAAACAGGACCCCTTTTGTTTCATGGAATGTCTTCAACAATCGCCTGCTTAGAAATATATTTAGTATAAGAATAAACTGAAAGAAATACATGATTATCGGTTTTTGAATAATAATCCAAAGAATTACACTGATCATACTTAAAAAACAACAAACAACATTCGTCTTTAATTCTGTAGAAGCAGAACCGGAGTCGGTTAACAGATCTTTGTTCCTGAGCGAATACATAACCCAATACTTCGTTTTCCTGAAAGCGTTGCGCATTGATATCAAGAAAGTAAAATTGAATATATGCTGAACCTGTATTTCAGGATTTACAACAAGTCTGAAACCTGATCTTTTCAAACGATGAGTAAATTCAACATCTTCTATAATAGGCAAAAAGTCTTCTGGAAAACCTTCACTCTCTTTAAATGCCTTTGCATTTATGATCATTGCATGAGCAGCAATATAATCAGGATTAACAGTTCTTGTTTCAGAATAATTTACAAATACTGACTGAAAGATACTGAAAAAACTTTTATCATAAGGTATTTTGGTATATGTACCGCCGATAATTATGTTAGAAGATTTCTGTTCTAAAAATCCCCCTTTATCCCCCTTTGCCAAAGGGGGACACCCCAAATCCCCACCTTTACTAAAAAAAAGGGGGGGGGGATTATTTTCACTACCCTTTGTATCTTCCTGAGCCATGAGCGTTCGGTTCACAATCGATAGCGTATCTTTCTGAAGGAGACAGTCAGCATCTATGAAGAAGATGAACTCTCCGCTGCTGTTCTTCCCGCCGGTATTCCTTGCCTTTGAAGTCCCTGCATGATTTTCGAGGCAGATCAATTTACAGGGGTACCGTTTTATAATTTCAACCGAATGGTCTTCAGACTTATCATCAACCACAATAACTTCATAGTTACCGTATTGTGAATCAAAGGCAGCCTCCAGACATTTACCGATCGTAGCCGCATTGTTGTAGTTAGGGATAACAACAGATATACGTTTTTCCATATCAATCGTTTATTATAATACATACAATGCAAGGATTATGGCTGGCAGATAAAATTGACAAATTATTTGTATAATTCTAAATTATAAACAAAATCCAAATTTTCGAGGTATAAATGCTACAGGGAATAGAACAACTGTCACCTACTACAAAAAAACTGACAATTAACATCCCTTCCGATGTTATTACATCCGAGACAAATATTGTCTACAACAAGTTAAGGGCTACATCTAAAATACCCGGCTTCAGGCCAGGCAAGGTTCCGCAGGCGATCCTCGAAAAGAAATACAGTAAAAACGTTGAAGCCGAAGTGATAGAAAAAATCATTCCGGAGTTTTATGTGAAAGCGATCAAAGAAGCAAACCTTGAACCTGTCAGCTATCCTCATATAGATGATAAAATAGAATTGGTGCCCGGTCAGCCCCTTTCCTTTACTGTTACCATTGAGGTAAAACCGGAAATAGGAGAGCTGAAATATCAAGGTATTGCATTAAAGGAAAAACCTGTTACAATTGAAAACGATGATATAGAAAAAACACTAAAGTTAATGCAGGAAAGCAAGGCATTATATTCTGTTACTGAAGATGCTCTGAAAAAAGATGACATGGCCATTATCAATACTGACGTATATATTGCGGACAACTTAAATGAAGAATTATCTTATAAGGATTATCCTTTAGTTCTTAATACTGAATCAATGCCAAATGAGTTCATTAACGCTTTAATAGGGAAGAAAAAAGGAGAGCCTGCCGAAGTAAAGTTAAACTTTGAAAATGATCATCCAAATAAAACAATAGCCGGAAAGGAAGTTTTGTTTAAAGTGCACATAACAGAAGCAAAGAAAAAGAACATACCTCCATTAGATGACGATTTTGCAAAAGAAGCTAACTGCAGCACTATGGAAGAGCTTAAAAATAAAATAAAAGACAATCTTACTAAAATGAAAAAAAGTCAGATAAACCTTGAATATAAAAAAGATATCCTGAATGAGCTTATCAAAGTACATACCTTTGATGTTCCTAATTCCATGGTAGAGGGAGAAATTGATTCCCTGATATATAAAGCGAAACAGGATGCCGAAAAAAAGGGTGAAACCCTTAAAGCTGACGAAGAATTAAAAAGAGAGTATGAAACAACTGCAAGAGACAATGTTAAAAGCGTACTTCTTCTGGAAGCCATAGGTAAAAAGGAAAAAATCGGGGCAACTGAAGATGATATTAAAAAGGCAATTAATGAGACAGCCGTCCGGAACAACCTTAAACCCGAAGAAGTCACAAAGCTGTACTCTGTAAGAGAAGGTTCCATAGAAGCGCTCAGGAGCAGGTTATTTGCCGACAAAGTTCTTGATTTCATATTAGAGGAAGCGACAATAAAGTAGGGGCGGGTTTCAAACCCGCCCCTACAAAAAAGGAGACAACATGAGTTTAATACCTATTGTAATTGAACAAACCGGAAGGTCGGAGAGGGCCTATGATATATACTCCAGGCTGCTGAAAGACAGGATCGTATTTATCGGCAGCGCTATAGATGACTTAGCATCAAATACCATTATTGCCCAGTTGCTTTTTCTTCAGACCGAAGACCACGAAAAAGATATCAATATATATATAAACTCCCCGGGTGGCGTTGTTTCTTCAGGGCTGGCCATATACGATACCATGCAGTATATCAAACCTGATATTGCAGCTTATTGCATCGGGCAGGCTGCCAGTATGGGAGCGCTGCTGCTAACCGCTGCTACCAAGGGGAAAAGATTTGTTCTTCCTAATTCCCGTATAATGATCCACCAACCCATCGGAGGATTCCATGGTCAGGCAACAGATGTGGAGATTCATGCCAGGGAAATGCTGAGGATGAAAGATACTCTCAACAGAATTCTTGCAAAACATACCGGCCAGCCCATTGAAAAAATACAGATCGACACTGAAAGGGACTATTTCATGTCTTCACATGAGGCAAAAGAGTACGGACTCGTTGATGAAGTAATAGAGACACTGAAGAAACGTGACTGATTCACATGAAATTACTCCCCCCTTTGAAAAAGGGGGGCGAGGGGGGATTTTGAAAACAGATAATTTATTCAAAAAATCTCCCCTGACCCCTCTTTACCAAAGAGGGGGTAACATTATAAACGGAGTTTCACAATGAATGAGAAAACAACAAACAACAATAACATAATCCTCAAATGTTCTTTCTGCGGGAAAAGCCAGAAAGAGGTCAGAAAACTTATAGCAGGGCCGACAGTATATATTTGTAACGAATGCATAGCCTTATGTAACGATATAATGGCCGAGGAACTTGATGCTTCCTTTGATATCAACATCACGCAGAAACTTCCAAAACCAAAAGAGATAAAGAGCTTTCTGGACGATTATATAATAGAACAGAATCGCGCCAAGAAAATCCTCTCGGTTGCGGTGCACAACCATTACAAACGGATATACAGTCCCAGGCAATCCGATATAGAATTGCAAAAAAGCAATATCCTTCTCATAGGCCCTACAGGTACGGGTAAGACAATTCTGGCCCAAACACTTGCAAAATTCCTGGATGTCCCTTTTACAATTGCAGACGCCACAACGCTTACAGAAGCAGGATATGTGGGTGAAGACGTAGAGAACATCATACTCAAGCTCATACAGGCCGCAGATTATGATGTGGAAAAAGCTCAGAGAGGCATCGTATATATCGACGAGATTGACAAGATAAGCCGGAAGACAGAGAACGTCTCAATAACAAGAGATGTATCAGGAGAAGGAGTTCAGCAGGCGCTCCTGAAAATTATAGAGGGGACTATAGCAAACGTTCCGCCCCAGGGCGGGAGAAAGCATCCACAGCAGGAATTTATCCAGATAAATACCGCCAACATTTTATTTATTTGCGGCGGCGCTTTTGTGGGCATTGAGAAAACAATAGAGGAAAGGATCGGCAGGAAAGTGGTCGGATTCGGCGCTGGACCAATAAATATACATGGGAAGAAAATAAACGATATCCTGAAGCTGATACAACCTCAGGACCTGATAAAATACGGCCTTATCCCTGAATTTGTGGGAAGGCTCCCTGTTATAGCGACACTAGAGGAGCTGAGTGAAACAGCGCTTATTAGAATACTTACGGAGCCCAAAAATGCGATCATCAAGCAATATCAGAAGCTGCTTTCTTTTGACAGTGTAAAACTGAAATTTACCGACACCGCTTTAACAGCCATTGCCAAAGAAGCCATCAAGCGCAAGACTGGTGCGCGAGGGCTCCGCGCCATCCTCGAAGACGTCATGCTTGACTTAATGTATGAAATACCGTCACAGAGCAATGTTAGGGAATGCCTGATCACAGAAGAAGTCATTACCAAGCGGGAAAAGCCGCTTCTTATCTACGAAGAGTCGGCGTAAGAGATCAATCACCCTATTTTTTAATATCTTTCTGATTTCCTTTTTAAGGAGCGGTATGTCTTTCTCAACCGCCTTCCTACTATTGAGTAATCTACTCTGATTTTTTGGCATAATACTTAATTTCAGGGCCTATTTTGACAAGAAAGAAAGTACGATTTTATTTTTCAGGTCGCTTTTTATTCCTCTATGAACCCGGACACTATCTTTTAGATGGGCAACTAATCCATCGAGTGTATTTATTGTATTGGGGATATTAACCCGGATTAAACTTTACTGCCTGCTTCTTTTCCCTCGTCATTCCATGAACAATCAGCAGCCGGAATTTTTTCTGCAGAGACCCTGTGTATTTCATTGACATTTTACCCCCTTTTTGAGATACTATTGTCATATGATAGTATCCTTTAAGGATGAAGAAACAGGGCTTATATGGAAAGGACGTTTTTCGAAGAAAATAAAATTGCCCACACATCTTCATAATCTGGCAAGACGCAAGCTGAGAATGATTGCCGCCGCTACAACACTTGAAGCGTTAAAAGTTCCGCCGAACAACAGACTTGAACTCCTGAAAGGCAAAAGAGAAGGGCAACGGAGCATTAGAATCAATGATCAATGGCGTCTATGTTTTAAATGGGAAAATGGAAATGCTTATGACGTTGAGATAACGGATTATCATTAAATATAACTAACCTTATATAAAGGAGTTAACAACATGAGACATTTAAAAAACATTCACCCCGGAGAGATCCTTAAGGAAGAATTTTTAGGTCCGATGGGGATATCCGTCTATCGTCTGTCTGTAGAGACAGGGCTTTCACAAACAAGACTGAGCCAGATCATTAAAGAAAAGAGAAATATTACCGCCGAAACGGCGGTTAAGCTCGGTAAATTTTTTAGTGTACCCGCAGAATTCTGGATGAATTTACAATCGCTTTATGATATTGAAGAAGCTCAAAAACAGTATAGAAAAGACATTGAAGCCATCCATTCCATAAAAGAATTTAAACATGCAACTGCATAATATTTGACCGGTCAGTCGGGATTGTCTTGTCATTCCGTCTTGTCCGGAATCATATTTTTCCCTTCTTCCCCCTCATCAACCCATGTACAATCAGCGTCCTGAATGTCTCGCGCAGGTCCTCATCCTTAAGGTTCTTGAGCGTATTTTCCAGATATCTCAGATCATCTTCGCTCAATTTAACATCCCCGGCTGCACGTGTTTCTTTTGTATTTTCAGGAAGCTTGCCAAGTTTGAATCGTACCTCGACTACATTATACGATTTAAGTTTTGTCGCAATTTCTTCTTTGAAGAAACTTAAATGATGCAGCCATTGAGGTGTGTCAACAATAAGGGTAAGGACTTTACCTTTTATTGTGTCAGGAAATGTGTGTGCAGCAACGGTTTGTCCCGCAATATTTCCCCATTGATTTTGTATGGAGTTAAGAACTACACAGCCTTCCAGGCCGTAATCTTTAACAAATGTCTTGAGGATATTATTAAGGGAATGCATTTGTAATTGTTCAATGAACAATGAGTAATGAACAATTATCAATTAAGGAATTCTTTTTACCTTAATTACTCATTTACCATTATTCATTGCTAAACTGCTTTTTTAACTTTACCTGACCGAAGACATCTGGTACAGACATACGATCTTCTTATGCCGTGCGCGGTTTGCATTTTAACCTTCTGCAGGTTTGGCATAAATACACGTTTTGTTCTATTGTTAGCATGACTGACAATATTGCCGGATACCTTCTTCTTCCCACAAACTGAACATGTTGCCATTTCTAAATCACCTCCTGTGAAACTTGATCGTCCCATTCATACATGTCATTGTCCGGCTTGACCGGACAATCCATTTGTGTGGATTCCCCGATCAAATCGGGGAATGACACTCATTTGAATGTCGTTCGTTATGAATAATCCGATTTAATCGGTTTAGGCTTTAATTGCTTTAAAAAGAGAAGTTATGATAACATTAAACCAGAAAAACTTACAACCCAATTTAACCCAAGCGATTTTACGACTGAAAAAAATATATTTGTGTTTTAAGGGTTGATATTATCAACATTTTTGAGGAAAAATGACCGGAATGAGAATATATGAACTGTCAAAGAAACTAAGTGTCACCAACAAGGAGATCATTGCCAGGCTTGCAGGAATGGGCATAGAGGTTAAGTCCCATATGGCTAATATTGATGATGATATTGCCGAAAAACTGACAACTATATTTTTAAAACCGGAAAAACCAACGGCTGAGGGGAAACCTGTTACTCCCGGGAAAGAACCTCTACCAATTAACCCTGTAGTTGGCCTTTCGACCCCAGAAACGGTCAAGCCTAAAGAAAAACCTGCAGTAAAAAAGACAAAAGACAGTGCAGTAATAGAACTTCGATCTGAAAAAGCAGTTAACTCTGTTGAAGAAAAAATAACAGCGGTTAAAGAACCCGCTCAAAAAGAGCCTGTCGTATTAACCAAAAGTGTGGAAACGCCGGTAATAGAAGAGGATGAAATAATTGTACCTGACAAATTTAAAAAAGAAGTAGAACAAGCGAAGATAGCTAAATTCAAGGCCAAACCCGGAATGCAGAGGGCGTTTGATTCAATAAGGCGAGTCGATGTAACGAAAAAAGCTCAGGACTTTAGATCCCATTTCAAAAAACATGATAAAAAACCGTTTGGACAGAAAATTGAATCGACTCCTCCACCTCTGACTACCCAGCCCAGGAAGCGCGTTCTTAAATTCCAGGAAGGTTCGACTGTAAAGGAATTTGCGGAACTCATTGGACAGAAAGTAAATGAGGTCATTAAGAAATTCATGGAGCTTGGTTATATGACAACCATAAATCAACCTCTGGACGCAGATGCAGCCCAGATTGTAGCAGAAACCTTTGGATTAAAACTTGAACTGACAAATATCGAGAGTGAAGAAACTATGCTTGAAGAAGCAGAGGTTCAAGAATCGTCCCTTAGCCCCCGCCCTCCGATTGTTACCATTATGGGGCATGTGGACCATGGGAAGACCACACTGCTTGATGCGATCAGGCAAACAAAGGTTACCGAGACAGAGGCAGGAGGTATAACGCAGCATATTGGCGCATATAAAGTAAAATTGAAAGACAAGGAGATAACGTTCCTTGACACCCCGGGTCATGAGGCATTTACAATGATGAGGGCCAGAGGCGCAAAGGTAACCGATATCGTAGTTCTTGTTGTTGCCGCTGACGACAGTGTCATGCCACAGACAATAGAAGCAATTGACCATGCCAAAGCTGCAAACGTGCCTATCATTGTAGCAATAAATAAAATTGACAAACCAGAGGCAAATATTACAAGGGTTAAGAATGAGCTGGCCCAGCACGGCATTGTTTCTGAAGAATGGGGCGGGCAGAATATATTTGTTGAAGTCTCTGCAAAAGAGAAAATAGGGATTGAAAAACTGCTCGTGATGATTCTGCTTCAGGCAGAAGTAATGGAACTGAAAGCAAACTATACCAGGCTTGCAAAAGGAACCATTGTTGAGGCCAAACTCGACAAAGGCAGGGGGCCGATCGGTACGGTCCTTGTCAATGCAGGAGAGCTTAAGGTCGGGGATTCATTTCTTGTAGGCACCGTTGCCGGCAGGGTAAGGGCGCTTATTGACGATACCGGCAAGAAGATTGAAAAAGCAGGGCCTTCAACACCTGTAGAGGTTATAGGCTTTCCTGATGTCCCTCAGGCAGGCGATATCTTTATTGTCATGGAAGACGAGAGAAAAGCAAGACAGATAGCGATGAACAGGCTCCAGAAACAGAGAACTACTACCGCTGCAAAAATGAAAAAACTAACGCTGGATCAACTTTATGAAAAAGTAAAACAGGGCGAAGTTCGGGATCTTAACATTATTTTAAAAGCAGATGTTCAAGGTTCAGCAGAAGCAGTTAAAGATGCCCTTTCCAATATTACTCATCCGGAGGTTAAAGTAAATGTAATTCACGCAAGCACGGGGGGTATAAATGAATCTGATGTTATGCTCGCAACTGCATCAAATGCAATTATCATTGGATTTAACATACGTCCTGACGCAAAAGCCTCTGCACTTATAGAAAAAGAAGGCGTTGACATCCGGCTTTACAATATAATTTACGAAGCAATTGATGATGTCAAAAAGGCGCTTGAAGGTCTTCTGGCCCCAACCATTACCGAAAAAATTCTTGGCAGGGCAGAAGTAAGAAACCTGTTTCATATATCACGTATCGGAACAATTGCCGGCTGCTATGTAACCGATGGTAAGATTTTAAGGACCAGTTCCGGTCTCAGGATAATAAGAGACAATGTCGTTATTTATGAAAGCAGGATATCTTCCCTTAAAAGATTCAAGGAAGATGTAAAAGAAGCGCTAACAGGTTTTGAGTGCGGGATCATGGTGGAGAACTTCAATGACCTCAAGGTCGGCGATATACTTGAGAATTATGTCAAGGAAGAAGTCGCCGCAAAATTTGAATAGAACCTTTTTAAAGAATCCCTGACTCTTCACAAAGACAATGCTGAAAATTAATTAAGAATTATCAATTAATAATGAGCAATTAAGGAGAACTTTCCTTTAATTGATCATTGCTCATTATTAATTGTTCATTGGATATGATCGTCGGTCTCCTTACTCTGGATTTACATATATCTGAAGCACACTCATTAAAGGAAAAACGGTTTGTCATCAAAAGCCTGATCGACAGAATAAAGAACAAATTCAATGTCTCAGCAGCCGAAGTTGACGCCAACGACCTCTGGCAGAGAAGCATTATCGGAATAGCTTATGTCTCAAATGAGACGGTAATGATAAACAAGGTATTTGAGCAGATTAAAAACCTGGTTGTCAGCATCCATTCGGTAGAATTAATCAATGCCAACATGGAGCTGCTTTAATAGATTAAAAATAAAATATCAAAAATAAAATTTTCGGTAGATTTTTCAATATAATATTCCCTATTTTTGATCTTTGATTTTTGGAGAAACCATGCATCCATACAAACGTTCGGCAAGGGTCAGTGATTTAATAAGAGAGGAAATCGCTGACATTATTTTAAACAAGATCAAACATAAGACCCTTGGCTTCATAACAGTTACCGGAGCAAAAGTAAGCGATGACCTGAGGAATGCAACTGTATATCTGAGTGTTCTCAATGAAGAAGATGCGGACAAGACGATACGTAAACTCAGTGAATCAGCCTCATTTATAAAAGGGGAATTGGGCAGAAGGCTAAGAATGAAGTTCGTCCCGTCGCTTACTTTCAAAATTGACGAATCAATTCAATATGGGATGAAAATCGACAAACTGCTTAATGAAATCCACTCGGAAAGGAACACACTTGACGAAGACGAAGATCTCCTCTAAACTGCTCAACGTTATCAGGCAGAATAAATCTTTTTTAATTGTTTGCCATATTAATCCGGAAGGTGATGCAATAGGCTCAATATCAGCGCTTGCACTTGGACTGAAAAATATGGGGAAAAAGGATATCTGTGTCCTAAGCAAAGACGGAGTACCTGAAATCCTGAGATTCCTGCCTTCCTCGGGACTGATAAAGCAGAAAGCGCCGAAAAAAGAATTTGATGTCTTATGCATCGTAGACTGCAATACACTGGAAAGAACCGGCTTTAAAGAATTAAAAGCTAAACACACTGTTATTATCGATCACCATATCCCGCCTGATGATGCTGATAAATCCGAACTATACAGGAAATTGGCAGCAAGCGTCATTGATCCCGGAGCCGCAGCAACAGGGATACTCATTTATAAGCTTTTGTCTGCGCTCAAGATATCCATCGATAAAAACATTGCCACAAATTTATACACAGCACTACTTGTAGACACCGGAGGATTCAGATATTCCAACACCTCGCCTGAAGCCTTAAAGATAGCATGTCATCTCATTCAGGCCGGCGCAAAACCGTGGGATATAGCAAAAGAAATATATGATAGCATACCCTTCAAGTCAATGAAGCTTTTAGGACTTTCCCTGTCAACACTTGATACAAAAGACGGCATAGCCTGGATTAATACATCGGCTGACATGTTCAAACAGACAGGCACAACCTACGAGGATTCTGAGGATTTTGTCGATTTTCCCGGAAAGGTCAAGGATATCGAGGTGGCTGTTTTTTTCAGGGAAGATGACAAAAATGTCTTCAAGCTCAGCCTCCGTTCAAAAGGCAGGATTAATGTCGAAAAGATCGCAAAAAGTTTCGGTGGCGGCGGACATTTTGCCGCTGCAGGATGCAGGATAAAGGGAACCTTGCAAGAAGTACAGAAGAAAGTTTTTACAGAAGTAAGGAAAGCTATAAGAAATGCAGAATGAACTGCTTAGTTAAAATCGGAGCTACAAGTTTGTCATTCCGCACTTGATGCGGAATCCAGTAGGGGCAATTCATGAATTGCCCCTACATTTTCTCTGGATTCCCGTTTACACGGGAATGACAGAAGAACTGGAATAACTTGTTTACAACCCCATGGACCTTATAATCGCCCTCAACAAACCCAAAGACATAACATCCCAGGACGCGGTAACAAGAGTAAAGAGGATACTGAAAATCAAAAAAGCTGGGCACACCGGCACCCTGGACCCGATGGCAACAGGACTTCTGCTCGTCTGCATCAATAAGGCCACGCGGCTTGCTTCATATTTTTCCAACCTTGATAAAGAATACAGGGCTGTAATGAAACTTGGGGAGACAACCGATACGCAGGATGCATATGGCAGGATTATCTCGCAGATAGAGGATATTGAAATTGACAGGACTGCGATAGAAGATACCTTGAAATCATTTAGGGGGGGGATACTCCAGATGCCACCGATGTATTCTGCACTAAAACACGAGGGGCAGCCACTTTATAAATTGGCAAGAAAAGGCATTGAAGTTGAAAGAAAGCCAAGGGAAGTAACCATTCATGATATTAACCTGCTGAATATCGATTTTCCATACGTAAAGTTCGATGTTGTCTGCTCTAAAGGAACTTATATAAGGACACTGTGCGATGATATAGGCAAGAAGCTCAGAATCGGAGCGCATCTTTTTGAACTTGAACGTACCGCTATAGGACCATTCCGTATTGAAGACAGTTTGTCCTTTGATGAATTGAAAAACGTGGATATAAACGAAGCCGGCATTAAAGGTATATATACAATGGATAAGGCGCTGTCGTGGATGCCTGAATTTAAGATAGACCATGTGACGGGAGGGGCCGTCAAACATGGAAATCCGATCAGGAATTTAACTCTTTCTGATACTTATAAAAAAGCGGAAGGCATAAGAATAAAATCGCCTGACGGTGCATTGCTTGCGATCGGCAGTTTTGATCCCGCAAAAGATATTATTAAAATGGATGTAGTGCTTGTAACATAAGAAGCAAAAATGAAGAAGTCTGCTTCCAAAACAAAAAATGACTTGATCCTGAAAATAAAAGTTGCTCCTCGCTCATCACGTGCAGGCATCGTCGGACAATACGGCGATGCATTAAAGGTCAAGCTCACCTCTCCGCCTGTTGAGGGAAAGGCAAACAAGGAGCTTATTGAAATGCTGGCAAAAGAATTCGGGGTGCCAAAAAAAAATATTGAAATAATCTCAGGACAAAGTTCCAGGAATAAGATCGTAAGACTTTATGGGGTGAAGGGTTTTCAGGAAACCCAACAGCGTCACGAGTAATATCTGATTCAAGCGCTTCTTTTATTTTTCTTATGGTTGTACATTAACCGGTCCGCCTCAGCCAGCATTTCATCAACAGTATGGGGAGATTGAGAATCGTAGCGGGAGATACCTACGCTTACTGAAATCTTGTAAGGGCGTTCATTCAGCGCATTGGATGCGTCAATGTTTTTTTGTAAACGTGAAGTGATCATCCCTACATGGTCCTCATCGGTTCCGACCGGGAAAACCACAAACTCATCCCCGCCTATGCGGGCGACAATATCGGATTCCCGATATGTTATTTTCAGTAGATTAGCCACTTCAACTAAAACAGTGTCGCCTTCCTTGTGACCAAATGTATCATTAATGTCTTTCAGATTATCAAGATCTGCATAAAGCAGTAAAAGCTGTTTGTTCTGCCGCTTTGCAAGTTTCAAATGGTGGTTGAATAGATTAAAAAACCCCCGTCTGTTGTATAGGCCTGTCAGTTCATCTGTAATTGAAAGATTATGCAACTTCTTTTCCATCTGCTTGCGTTCCGTTATATCTCTGACAACATGTATCAGACCTATTAAATTATTATTCTTGTCCAACCGCGGAATGGCCCGTATTTCCATAAACATATTTATATATGGCTCAAAGATTTCAGAGTTGCACGGTTGCCCCGACTTCAGGGAATTGCAACTCGGACATCCTTTCAAAGGCTGATCCGTACCGTGATAAAACGAATAGCATTTTTTATTGAGCACATTATGTAAATCCGGCAATTTCAGCATTTCATACGCTGATTTGTTAGCCCTTATGATATTGTAATCCCTGTCATGGACTGTAACCATGTCCGT
Source organism: Thermodesulfovibrionia bacterium (assembly GCA_020057065.1). GTDB lineage: Bacteria > Nitrospirota > Thermodesulfovibrionia > UBA6902 > UBA6902 > SURF-23. The sequence continues at coordinate 398 of JAGVGM010000329.1, read as the reverse complement.
GATGGTGTTGAAAGTATCTTCCCAATCATGCTTGACCTGAAGCATGGATTCTTCCGCTTTTTTCAGATTGACCACCTGCATCTGTAACGGTCTAAGCAGGAAAAAATAAAGTATCGGAAATATTAATATTGTCAATAAAGCCGCATCAAGCACTGCCCCGTGTAATCGCAACGAAGTTGACAGAACAGGAAAAACATACATAACTACAGTCTCAACCAGGAATATCGACACTATTGCAATTAAAAATAAATTGAGGGGCTTACTGTAAACTATGGGGGGCAATTTAAACAATGATCCCCTTAATACACTCTGCGATTTTGCCTTGCCGGAGTTCTTTTTTTTCATATAGTTAAGAGTATCCTGCCAATTCGTTATCACTATATCGACATCTTTACTCC
>JAGVGM010000195.1 GCA_020057065.1 Thermodesulfovibrionia bacterium | reverse complement strand
ATTGCGCGGGTGCTCCGCCCCGGAGGACGGCTGGTAATGATCGAACCCTATACGACCCCTTTTTCGAGAATCTTTTATAAATGCATTCACCATGAATTCTGTTATCGTACCGAAGACGTGTGGAATAACAGTTTCTCTGAAGGAAAGGAATCGATGGTAGGCAATGCGGAAGTTCCTCGGGCATGCCTAGTGGAGCAGAACGGTCCCGTGACGGGGGAGCGTCCTGCTACCGGTCTGTACCTGCGGGAAATGATGCTCTTCGGGGGATTGAGTTATCTGCTCACCGGCGGATTCCGCGAATGGCAATTCCCGCTGTCACTGATCCGGCTGCTTTACCGGATGGAAGAGCGGACACTGCCCCTGTGGACGCCGCTGGCCGCCACACGGTGTCTGGCGGTTCTGGAGAAATAAGGACTTTCGTAAAACATCCCTGGGAATGCGGCGTGGCTTCATGAATGGAGAGCTTTGAATTTCTCCTGAAACGCGGTAAATCGTCATTCCGGCGAAAGCCGGAATCCGATATGGCTGACATTTGTGGGAAAGGACTTAAAATATGTGGATTCTCATTGAGAGACTGATAAGATATTTTGTCAGTCATCTACCGTGGCAGATAAAATACCTTTGCGGTAAGGCCGGTGTAGGCGGCATGGACATCAGTATTGATCGGCATTTCGAGTACCCTTTTGTAATTAGCCGGTTAAAGGATCGTGAAAAGGGAACGCTTGTCGATATTGGGGGCTCCGGGTCACTGCTGTCACCTATGCTTGTCGCCTTAGGTTATGATGTGATAGGTTATGATCTTCAACCTTGGGGTCTAAAATTTCCACGATATGAGCATCGTGTTGGTGATGCATGTCATACGCAGTTTGCAGATTCTATGGTTGATGTCTGTGTATCAATTAGTTGTATTGAACATTTGGGAGGCAAGCGATACGATAAAAACAATCCGGGGACAGACAGACTTTTTATGGAAGAGGTACTGCGCATTCTCAAACCGGGTGGCAATTTAATCATTAGCATGCCTTATGGTATATCGGGGGAGTCCCTCTCTCATTATCCCGATCGGGTGTATGATGAGAAGCAGGTCAAGAAACTTACAGAGGGGTTCATTGAACTTTATAGAGAAATATATGTTCCCAGTTCTGACAAAGACCAGTTTCATTATGTTGTTGGTTCTGAAGAAGAAGCGCGGATCAAGAGGCCTTGGCACCGCTACTCGGTCATTGCTCTTGACTTGCAAAAGAATAAAACACGTTAAAAGAAAGGCAAAAGATGCGTAACCACGAATACGACCACTTCTATATCATCGGGAAATGGAGGGTCGTTATCTTCTATCTTGCTGCTGCGCTTATTGCTCATCTTGACAGATTCGTCATGGGTGCTTCGGCGGTAATAAAAACCCACGATCAATTTGAATCGTTATGGCCTCTTCAACTTGCCTTCGCCGACCGCATCGCACACTTTCAGATGCTCGGATGGCTTCCGGACTTGGCGGGCGGCATGCCATTCTTCATCTGGGACGTGAACTGGCTGTTTTTCCCCGTGATTAGCAGCGCCCTGTTCTCTGATCCGTGGAATATTACGATCATAACGATTCTTCAGTTTCTTCTCGCCGGTTTCGGAGCCTATCTATTCCTTCTGCATTTCTTTGATGCGGATGAGCTGCTCGGTCTGATTGGCGGTCTGTTATGGTCCGTCAGCACCTTCAGTTTAACATATTGGAGGATCTTCGATCTCGCAGCCATCCCGATGTTGTTCTATTGCACGGACAGAATCGCTGCCCCTGCCGGCAGAAAAACACGCCTGCTGCTGATCGGGGGGCTTCTGATTTGCGCAATGAACCTCTGGTTCCTCAAGGGAGGGGTATACATCGCGCTTTTTCATTTCTTTTTTATTCTCGCTGTTCCCTTGCCATGGATCGCGCGCCGGAAGGTGGTTTTGGTTTATAGTCTTGTCTGGACCTTTGTGGCTCTTCTGAACCTCCCCATGATTGTTTCGCTCCTGACCAACGCAACTTACAGCAGCCGTAAGCTCATCGAATGGGCTCCGCAGGATACTTCCTTCATGGTCATTCTGGACAATCTTTTCTGGTTTTTCTTTAATCCTGTCCACCAGTCCATTGTCACTCTGGGGTTTACGGCATCTCTCATAGTATTTTTTAGCTTTCTGAACTTCCGACAGTGGAGCCGGCTGACAAAACGACTCTTTTATTATTATTTGGGCACCTTATTCCTCACCCAGTTCGTCATTTATTCAAGCTGGTTCCTTTCCTTCTGGACGACGCTGCCCGTTTCCGGTTTCCGCCTTGCAAGACTGATTGTCATCGGCCCGTTTGTTCTGTTCGTGATGGCCATGAGCAATATGGAACGATTCCTTGAATTTCTACGCGGGCATCAACGGAAAGTCTTCCTGCTGATATTCATAACTGCCGCCATCCCCGTTATGACCCAGTTAATACGGAACTCCTTTCCTTCCAATTATCTGGAGGCAGCCGTCGTACTCTTCATGGCGGTGGTTACCGTTATCTCGCTTATCGTACTTCGAAAAAAAGGTGCCGGTGCCCGAGCCTATATCATCCTTTTTATCGTCATGGTTCTCTCGGAAAGATTTGTGCAGATTAACCTCACGCGGGTCGCCGACGTACATCCCCCGTCCTTTACGCACTTTTACCAATCCGACTTGTTCGACCGGTTCCGTCCCGCTCATAAATATGACTATCGCATCGCTTTCATCAACTGGCATCCCGTTGTCGGTCTCTATAACGGATATCAGGTCGCCGGTGGCATCGGCAACTTCTCTAAACGCTATTATTATTTTTGGGATGCACTGATAACAGGTGCGGCGGAAACCAGGGCTTTCCATGACTATTATCATAAGGCATATCTCTTGGACGAGGGGACGAAGAGGGAGACCAGCCCCCCCGGTATTATCAGAGAGCCCGGCTTCAGTACTGACCTGCTTGCCCTACATAACGTGCGCTATATCTTTGCCTTCAACGAGATCGAAAACCCCGGCCGCTGGGGACTTGCCCAGGTCAACAGGGGTATCCCTCCCGAACGCCGGACGGGCATCGGACGCGGCGTGCAGGTATTCGAGAGGATATTTACCCCCATTCCCTATTATGTTTATGAAATCAACAAATGTCTCCCCAGGGTTTTTACGTCGTCGTCGTACGAACTGATGGACGGACAGGAGTCGTTGAAAGCCTACCTGCGCAGGAACGGTGTGAACAAACTGGCAGACCGCATCGTTTACAACCGTGACGACTTATCGGAGGAAACGCTCAATCTTCTTTCCTTGCTGCCGCGAGGAACTCCGGCGAATGAAAACCCCGGAATGGCTGAACAATCACGACCGCGGATAGTCTCTTATTCCGACAACAAAATCATAATCAACGTTACTGCCCCAGTGCCCCGACAACTGGTGCTCAACGAGAATTATTTCCGCGACTGGACGGCAACGATTAACGGGCGTCCAACGACCATACTGCCTGCCTATGGCGTATTTCGGTCGGTGATTCTTCAGCAGGGAGAAAATCGGGTCGTATTTGAGTATAAGCCGACCTATCTCATCGCGTCTCTCTGGACATCGGGTCTGGGAAGTTTGTTTGTCCTGCTTGCCGCCCTGGTGTGGGCGGCCACGGTACGAGAAAAGGCGCCGGATGCGGGTGCCGTGTCGGCGCAGAGTGAGGAGGTGTAGATGCGTACACTGATCGTTATACCGGCGCGCCTGGGATCATGGCGATTTCCCGACAAGCCGCTGACTATGATTGCGGGGATACCCATGATAGAGCATGTGTACCGCCGTTCAATGCTGGCGTCAGATGTTGATGAAGTGGTAATGGCAATTTGTGAGGATAAGGTGAAAAATGCGTGCATGGCCTTCGGCGCCCGGGCCGTCATGACCCGGACGGATCATGAAACGGCTACGGACCGTGTCGCCGAGGCTGCGGAAATCCTCGGATACGTGGAGCAGGAGGATATCGTGATCAATGTCCAGGGAGACGAGCCGGTTGTGCCGCCTCCCGTGATTGAGATGACCCGCGCCCGTGTGACGGAACGCAGCGATGTGCGGTGTGCGAACATGGTGGAGGTCATCACGGATGTTTCCGACCTGAACAATCATCATCGCATTAAGGCCGTTATCTCCCTAAACAACAGACTTCTGTATCTCACCCGTCAGGCGGTGCCGGCGGCGGTCTTCGATATCAAGAAGAGGGCGGTGTTCTACCGTCAGACCTGCGTTATGGCCTTCCGCGGAGATTTCCTCCAGCAGTTCAGCCGTCTGCCTAGGACAGCCCTCGAGCTCATCGAGGGGATCGATATGCTGCGGTTGATTGAAAACGATATTCCCATTGCCTCCGGGATATCCCCGCACCTGACACAGCCCGTGGACACCCCCGAGGATGTCCCCCGGGTTGAGGAGATACTGAAAACCGACCGGTGGTTTGGGGAGCATTACCGGAACAGCAAGGGCTGAATGCTGACGGAT
>JAGVGM010000279.1 GCA_020057065.1 Thermodesulfovibrionia bacterium | reverse complement strand
GCTCTCCGCTGCTGCTTCCTCAGCAATAGATGGGAAGACTTCTGGGAGACACGGTCTTGTGCCTGACAGGGTTACCAAAAAATTTGTCGTGCACCCCATTTGAGCTTTGTCATTTGTCATTTCTATTCCAATCCAAACTTCTTTATCTGATATCTAAAGGAATCATAACTCATATGAAGGAGCTTTGCTGCAAGAGACCTGTTATTCCCGGTCCTCTGCAGCGCCTGCATTATCAAATCCTTCTCCAGCTCCTCAAGTGAAACTCCTTCATCCGGCAGAATGCATCTATGACTCGTCTGACAGGTGGTCCTTACGGCCTCCATCGGCAGTTGTGAGGGGGTAATCAATTCGGCATTTTCAAGCACCACCAGCCTTTCTATGACATTCTTTAATTCCCTGACGTTACCGGGCCAGACATAAGAGAGAAGGATCTTTTCCGCCTCAGGAGTAAAGCCTTTGGGATTGCTCCTTTTGTATTCCGCTGTAAAGTATGAAAGAAAATAATGTGCAAGGATAAGTATATCCTCCTTCCTTTCCCTCAACGGAAGTATGTGCAGAGAAAATGTATGCAGCCTGTAGAACAGGTCCAGTCTGAACTCCCCTTTATCCACAGCATCCTGCAGGTTTCTGTTTGTTGTGGCTATAACGGTAACGTCTATCGGCAGCTCTTTTTTCCCGCCAATTCGTCTTATAGTCCTTTCTTCGAGCACTCTGAGGAGTTTGCTTTGTAAGCCCAACTTCATATCGCCTATCTCATCAAGGAGTATAGAGCCGCCGTTTGCCAGTTCAAAGAGCCCCTTTTTCTCACCCTTGGCGTCTGTAAATGCGCCCTTTTCATAGCCGAAGAGCTCGCTCTCAAGCAGGTTCTCCGGCAGGGCTGTGCAGTTGATCGTTATAAAAGGCGCGCAGCTTAAGGTACTGTCCCTGTATATAAGTGAATGAACAAATCTTGCCATAAGCTCTTTGCCGGTCCCGCTTTCACCTGTTATCAGCACTGTTGAAACGCCTGCCAGCGCTATCTTTTCAGCCTTTTCCTGTAGTTCTTTTATAACTTTCGATTCGCCCACGAGATCCTTCTTGAAGGTGTCCAGATACACCTTCCTCAGGTAATCAACCTCATGTTTGAGCCTTCCCCTCTCAAAAATATTCTCTATGACTATCTTTACCTCGTCTATATTAAGAGGTTTTGTAAGATAATCCGTTGCGCCTGTTTTCATAGCCTTGACCGCAGTCTCTGCGGTGTCGTCCGCTGTAAGCATTATGACTTGTGTATCCATCTCAATGTTCTTGATCTCCCGGAGTATATCCAGCCCGTTAGCATCCGGCATATTAATATCCAGCATTACCAGATCCGGGGACCAGGCGCGTATCTTATCCAGCGCCCCCTCCGCGCGGGTCTCGAACATCACGTCATAACCCTGTTTTTTCAAGGATCTGGAGAGCATCGAGATGATAAGCTCCTCGTCGTCCAGAAGAAAAATCTTACCTTTGCTTTTCATATGTTTATTTAATCCTTACTCCATACCCCCTAATCCTCTATCTTTACCGATCGGCAGCGTTACCCTGAACGTCGTTCCCTTACCCGGATCGCTTTCCACGTGTATGCTGCCTCCATGCTCTTCTATGATCCGCCTTGTAATCGCCAGCCCCATTCCAGTGCCTTTTAATTTAGTCGTAAAAAATGGCTGAAAAATTTTATTCATTACTTCCTTGCTGATTCCCCTGCCTGTATCGGATATCGCAACATTAAGTGATCTTTCCTCAACGTTATGGGAGATATTGATAGTTAAGGTCCCTACGCCGGGCATGGCTTCAACCGCATTTAACAGTAAATTAAGAAAAACCTGCTGTAACTGCATCTGGTCCGCCATGATGGCCGGGATATTATTATCATAATTCTTAACAACAGTAATAGCATTTGAATTGTTTTTTGACGAACTTGACGGGATCTTAATTGAAAACGTCAAACAGATGTCAATTATATTATTGATATTTGTGGTCGTAAGCTGCGGGACCGGCGGTTTAGCGAAATTAAGAAGCCCCTTCAACAGCGCCTCTATCCGCCTTACCTCTCCTATGACCTGTGACAATACATCCCTGTCTTCCTTTGAAAGACTCGAATCTTCCGATAAAACCTCCATTGACACCTTGATGCCGGCAAGGGGATTTTTGATCTCATGGGCCAGTCCGGTAGCTATCTGTCCGCACACCCTCAGTTGCTCCGTCCTCTGCATGTTCAGTAACTGCTGTTTCAGGGAACCCGCCATCTCGTTGAAAGAATCCGCAACTTCTCCGAATTCGTCCTTCAGGGATATAACCCTGTAATCTAAATCACCTGCCTTTAATCTACGGGTTGCATCAAGAATGGTATTTAGAGGACTTGTAATTGCCTTTATTAAAATCAGTGACAGTAATGAGGCAAAGACAGGTCCAAGGGCTAAAACAATATAGAGCGTGCTCTTTGTATCTGCTATTTTTTTAAGCGCAAAACGGGTCTTCTCGTCAAGCCTTCTGCTTGTCATGGTTATCATGTTGTTGACTTCTATAATGAGGTCCTCGCCTATTCTGAAGGCCTTATCCACTTTCATCGGGAAAATAGGATTTCCTTCCCCTACAACTAAAGCCGATGTTACCGAGTCTTTGTACTCCTGTATGTGGGCCCTTAAATCAACAAGCTTATTCTTCACATCTTCATTGTGGTGACAGTTAAAACAGGCGTCCGCGACTTTCCCCATGTTGTTTATAGTGCTTATTATGTTTTTTTCGTCTCTCTCCCCTCCTTTGAGATCGGTCTGCACCCTTGAAATATGTATCAGCAGGTGTTCCCTGAGGATCTCAACCTGATGAAGCTTTATAAGGTTGTCAAGCCCGGATGTGGTCGACTGGATGTTAATGATGACATAAACAGTCGCCAGGAAAAAGATGAGAGTAAAAAGGGATAACCCTATGATTATTTTTTTCTTCATTAAATGTAGAGCGTTACAAGTACAAGTAGAGCGCTTATTATAATAATAATCTCAGGCAACTTTCTGCAAGTAGGGAGAGTTTGAGAGGGATAACTCTTCAGTGATTTATTGATAAATTTTATCTCAAAATCCCCCTTCATCCCCCTTTTTCAAAGGGGGAGACAGAAGTCAATCCATACTCTTACGCGAAGACCCAATATAAAAATAGCGAAAGTCAGATGTTCTATATGCTAAAATAGTAAAACTTAAATTGAGCGATTCATAAATGAATAAACAGCATTATAAGTTTATCGGTACTGGTTATTTAATCTCACCTATCAGGTGATGCATTTTCCCCTCTAAAAAGAGGGGCAGGGGTGTGTAACAGGAAGAGCATAAAGGGAAACACACCCCTCAATCCCATCTTGATAGAGGGGAAGAAACAAAGAGGAATTTAAAAATGTTAGACGTTATAAATAAGCGTTTCAGGAACGGCTTTATTGCCTTGATCTCACTGACCTTGATCTTAGCGTTGTTAATAAGCGCAGTCTCTTTTTATTCTTTTACCAATAAAGAATTAGGCGGGACTTATTCACAGAAAATCGATACTATTACAAAATTCAGGACAAACCTTGTAAAAGACACTCTGCTGATATTTATACCGCCTGCTGTTTTTGCCGTAATTTTTGTATTAATTGCCATTGTTCTGTATACCCACAGGATTGTAGGGCCTCTGGTAAGGATAAAAGCGGTTACCCGGCAGATATCGGAAGGCGATCTCGACATACTCATAAAATTCAGAGAAAAAGATGCAATACAACCCCTTGCCGGGGCCTTAAATAAGCTGTCTTCAAAATACAAGGGGAAATTTTTCAGGCTTAGCGAGGTCTTTGATGAAATGTCTAAAGATGCAAAGGACCTGCTGCAGGACCTTGAAGCAGGCAGGTCCGAAGCTGTTGAAGCCAAAAGAGCAGCGCTTGGTAAAAAGGCTGAAGAAATAAGACAGATTTTAGCCAAAATTAAAATATGAAAAAAAGATTAATAATCCCTTTTCTCATCATCGCCTCTATTATTGTCGTCTATGCAATATTCGATTATCCGCATGATTTCTCCAGGGAGGAATGCCTCCTGTGCCATGTAGACTATGAACAGGACCCGGCGATGCTTACTATGCCGGTATCGGATATATGCAGGAGATGCCATGATCAGATAAACTCTAAATCATCTCATCCTGTAGATATTTATCCCTCAACAACCACTGTTCCGCCGGACCTGCCTTTAAGGAACGGGAAGATCACTTGCAGCACATGTCACAACATACATAAAGAGAGTTCCAATATCTTTGGAGAAAAGTCTTATTTTCTCAGGAGACCTGATACCGGAAGGGATTTCTGCATCACGTGTCACACGCAGGGTATATCTTCTGTAAGCCATGCAGATACAATTGACGCCGCGCATATCGGGAGCAGATTCAGGGTGACGGACCCTTCCGAGCCTCTTGACGCCGTTTCTAAAGAATGTATCAGTTGTCACAGCGGGATCCTCGGCAAGACAACAGTATTGGAGTTCGGCAGCGGCGTATGGATCCACGACAACCCTGAACATTCTCACCCGATCGGGGCAGATTACGAGGAAAGCAGGATCGAAAGAAAAGACGCAAAATTAAAACCCATGCCCCAGGTTGACAAGAGAATCAATTTTTTTGAAGGAAAGGTTGGATGCGGGTCGTGCCACGATATATATTCAACATCACAGATGTCCCTTGTGATGAGCAACAAGGGCAGCAAACTCTGCCTGGCATGCCATGAGCTTTAAAACAGGGTGTAGGGGTTATAGGGTATAGGGGGTAGGGGAATGACAAATTACTGGAGGAATTATGGACTATAAAAGAAAACAATATATTACCGACAAGGATTATCAGTGGAGGCTGGCTTTAAAAATCATTTCCATCTGTTCGATATATTTTCTGTTGAATCTTGTACTGTTCAATTATCTTTCATACAAAAAGATTGAGTTCCTGAGATGGAAGATGCATCTGCCTGTAGACACCATAGGGGCTATAGTGAAACCGTATCTCATATACTCTGTTGCGGCAACAATGTCTCTTGCGGTAATAACGCTTATTGTTTTCATCATATACATCTTCAATAAAACATCCGGCCCTATACACAGACTGAAAGCAGATATTGAAAAGGCTTCTGACGGAGATCTCTCAATAAATATCTACCTGCGCAGCAGCGATGATTTTAAGGAAACGGCAAGATCCTGTAATAATATGGTATTGTCTCTGAGAAATAGATTTGCGCAAATAAAAGAAGGTTTTTCTTCTGCTGAAAAGACCCTGGAAAAAATGGAATATATAAAAGATAAACCTGACATCGGCATCAAGGAATGCAAAGCCCTTGTAGAGACGCTTGAGTCCTTAAAGAAAGATATAGTAACAGATAGTAAATAAAATACAAAAGATGAAAAACCCGGGAAAAAACATACGCTGTTTGAAGGCAGAAGACCTTCCCAAAGTTCCCCTGATGCTTGATGAGATATCATCCCGTTTCATCCGGGAGAACATGGTCCTTCCCTTAGACTTCAAGAATAATATTTTAAAGGTAGTGATGGCAGACCCTGAGGATAAAGCAACCATAGACGCCGTCGGAGTTGCAATGTCGGCAGACGTCGAAGTGTATTCAACCGACCACAGTATATTGGAAGATTACCTGTCAAAATTCTACGGCCCGGAGCCGCAGAATATAAATAAGATCATTGAGGATATCGGCGAAAAAGGCTTTGATTTTTTAAAGGATGAGGAAGAAGACGTCGGACACCTTAAAGACCTCGCATCAGAGGCTCCAATAATTAAGCTCGTCAACATGCTCATAACAAGGGCTGTTGAAAGCCGGGCCAGTGATATTCACATAGAGCCGTTTGAAGACGAATTGAAGGTCCGATACCGTATAGACGGCGTTCTTTATGACATCGAATCAATTCCCAAAAAACTGCAGGCCGCCATTATATCAAGGATAAAAATAATGGCAAAACTCAATATAGCTGAAAGGCGCCTGCCCCAGGACGGCCGCATAAAACTAAAGATCAGCGAAAAAGAGCTAGACATGAGGGTTTCAACAATACCTGTGCTTTATGGTGAGAGCGTTGTAATGAGAATACTGAGCAAAGAAGGCATCGTTGTGGACCTGGACCTCCTTGGATTTTCACGGGAGATGCTGTCCGTTTTTAATCAGCTCATTAAAAAACCAAACGGCATCATTTTAGTAACAGGGCCTACCGGCAGCGGAAAGACGACAACCCTTTACGGCGCCCTTGACAAGATTAATTCCCCTGACAGAAAGATCATAACTGTTGAAGACCCGGTAGAGTATCAGCTCAAGGGAGTAAACCAGATACAAATGAAACCGCAGATAGGTTTAAACTTTGCAACTACCCTCAGACACGTGGTCCGTCAGGACCCGGATATTATAATGATCGGTGAGATCAGGGACCTTGAGACAGCAGAGATAGCCATACAATCAGCGCTGACAGGTCACCTTGTATTTTCAACATTACATACAAACGACGCACCCAGCGCAATAACGAGACTTCTTGATATGGGGATCGAGAATTTCCTTCTATCCTCTACTATCAGGGGAATACTGGCACAGAGGCTCATAAGGGTTATATGCCCTGCCTGCAAAGTAATTGATGCTTCAGCAGCCGATAAGGAAGAACTTAATGTTTTCGGCATCAGCCGTGACGTACCCCTCTATAAAGGGAAGGGTTGTGAAAAATGTACCTTTACCGGTTTTTACGGCAGGTCCGGGATATTTGAACTGCTTGTTATCTCCGATGAAATACGAAGGCTCATCCTGAAAAATGCCGACTCAACCCAGATAAGGGATGTTGCAAGAAAAGGCGGTATGAAGACCTTGATGGAAGACGGCGCTGAAAAGATAAAGGCCGGGATCACAACCCTGAGCGAAATTTTGAAAGTTACGCAGGAGGCTTAATTGGCTATCTTCTCATACAGGGCTGCCTCTACGGACGGGGCCGTTGCAGAGGGGGTCATTGAAGCTGCGGATGAGAAGGCCGCGGTTGAGAGGATCAAGAATTCCGGGGTTATCCTCCTGAAGATCACCACTCAAGGAGAAGCGCCCCCTAAAAAAACATTATTCACAAAATCATCAGGTGAGGCGCTCCTTACACTCACAACAGAACTTTCCATACTTTTAGCTGCCGGACTGCCTCTGGACAGATCACTGAATATTCTCTCTCAGATTTCAGAAGGCACAGAGATAAAAGGCATAATTAAAGCCATTCTGAAATCCATCAGGGAAGGCAGTTCCTTTTCCGAGGCGCTGCAGAAACATCCTAAGACTTTCCCGAGGATTTATGTAAATATAGTAAAGGCCGGAGAGACAGGAGGCGTGCTGGATGTTGTATTGGACAAGCTGAATGAATTTCTTGAAACCTCCAAAGAATTAAAAGAACACGTCATATCTTCAATGATCTATCCTGTAATACTCCTTGCTACAGGCGGTATGTCGATATTGATCCTCTTAACGTTTATGCTTCCCAAATTCAGCAAGATATTTTCGGAACTCGGGGCCTCGCTCCCTCTTTCCACACAGATACTGCTTGCTTTCAGCAATGCGATCAGGACGTATTGGTGGTTCCTTCTGCTGTCTGCCGTCATAGGAGTTATCGCCTTTAAGAAATACCTTAATACTGACGCCGGCAGATACAAATTTGATTCCCTGAAATTAAGGATAATGGGAGACGTAATAAGAAAACTCGAGACTGCAAGATTCTGCAGGACGCTCGGCACCCTGCTCAAAAGCGGAGTGCCCATGCTCCAGGCCCTGAATAATGCAAAAGACGTTGTAAATAATCAGGTCCTAGCCTCTGCAATTGCTTCTGTTTCCAGGGGCGTTAAAGAGGGCAAAGGCATAACCTTTCCATTAACTGAAGCCGGGGTACTGCCGCCGCTGGCGCTCTCGATGATCCAGGTAGGAGAAGAAACGGGCCAGCTTGACAACATGTTGATAACGGTAGCTTCAACATATGAGAAAAACCTGAAAACGGCCATAAAGAGATTTATCAGCCTGCTTGAACCTGCCATGATACTTGTAATGGGTCTGATCATAGGCTTTATAGTCCTGTCAATGCTCATGGGGATATTCACTATATCTGAAGTGCCGTTTTAAGACAGGGAGTAGGTTGTAGGAGGTAGGTTGTAGGTAAAAGGGAGAAGAGATAAGGAGCAAGGGGTAAGGGATAGCGATGCAGAATTTAACAACTTCAATAATCTCAAATTTTAAATTTCAAAAATACGTGCAGCCTACAACCTACAACCTACAACCTATTCCCTACTCCCTACCCCCTACTCCCTATTCCCGCAGGGCCGGTTTCACCCTCCTTGAACTCATTATCGTAATGCTCCTTATCTCTCTCATATTCGGACTTTCCTCAGTTCTTTTTACCAATATGCTGCCGTCAGTAAGACTTAATTCAACTGCTAAAAAAATATCAGCCACCATAAGACACGCCAGGTCGCTTGCAAAAATAAGCGGCGAAGTAAAAACTATAGTCATAGACCTGGATTCAAAATTGTTTGGAATAGAGGACAGAAGTCATGAAGATATTCCTTCTGAAGTAAATATCAAAGTAATAGACCCCTTATACGGTGAAGTGAGCAAAGGCAAGTACAAACTAAATGTCAATACAACAGGCGGCATTGAAGGTTGTACTATAGTTGTATGGAACAATAAAAAGACGGTCAGCATAGAAATAGACCCAATTGTGGGAGCGGTGGTGGTTAAATGAGTGCAAGAGTGCAGGGTTTCACCCTGCTTGAAATTCTTGTAGCGCTTGCGATATCGGGCATTGCGCTTATAGTCGTGCTGCAACTTTTTGGAGCCAATTTAAATAATATATCCATATCGGAAGACTACGTCTTTGCTGTCACGAAAGCTGAGGCAAAGATGAGAGAGATAATGGACGATAAAAATCTCACAGAAGGTTTATGGAGCGAAGCAACGCCTGAAGGATACAAAATAGCTGTTTCAATAAAAGATTCTCAAAAAGAGAGAACACAAAATCTAAAAGTAAAGCTTATGGAGATCGACTTGACAATCTACTGGACAAGAACGTTAATTGAGAAGGCATTGACATTGAAGAGCATGAAGGTTGTGAATAAGCGGATATGAAATTGCAAAAGCAGGGCTTCACCCTTCTTGAATTAATAATTTCCATCACAATACTTGGAATTATTGTCGTAATAATAAGCAGCGCCATGAATGTGGGTTTTCGCTCTATGAACCAGGGAGAGAAAAAGATGGAATCCCTTGAAAGGATGAGGGCTTCCATGAAAATCATAGACTCACAAATACAATCGAGCATACCGATCACATTTCTGACAAAAGGCAATTTAACATATTACTTTTCAGGACAAAAAGAAACGCTCAGGTTTGCTTCAAATTTTTCTTTGTGGAGCGAGAACAGGGGATATGTAGTAGTTACATACAGAGTTGTATCTGACGAAAACAGAAAAAAAACCCTTTATGCAGATGAAAATATCATTGGCGTCAAAAATAAGAGAGAGGTTAAACTGCTGGAGGGTTTTGACGAAATATATTTTGAATACTTTTACAAAGACTTGATAAAAAAAGATGCTGAAGGAATGTGGATAGAGGAATGGAAGGCTTATTACATCCCGGAGAAGATAAGATTACATCTTGCTGACGGCACAAAAAGGGTTTCAATTATTATTCCAATGAGGGCAAAAGAGAGCGTGCTGTGACAGATTAAGCCGGATCCCTGAGGTTTTTCTTATTTCAGTCATTTATGGTTATAATAACTTAAAAAAGTGTGTAACGTATAGCAAATCGGGACTGGACCCTTTAAATTTACTATGAGTAGATCGGTAATCATTCATTGTCATATATTCAAAAATGCAGGGCATACATTTGACAGGGCTCTGAAGAATAATTTCGGAGATTCTTTTCTTGTGCACCGGGATACTGAAAAGATGAAAAGCGGGGCTGAATATCTGGGCCCTTTTATCAGTGAAAATCCAAAGCTGAAAGCGCTTTCGAGCCACCATATAAGATTCCCGCTTCCTGAAATTCAGCATGTTAAGCTGCTGCCGGCGATCATACTTCGTCATCCCGTAGACCGGCTCGGCTCGGTTTATCTCTATGAACAGAAATATGAGGCGCCATTATCTGATGATACCGGAGCAAAAAAGATATCGTTCCAGAAATATATATTACAGCAGATCACATCCGAGAGAAATGAAATTATAAATAATTTCCAGACCCGTTTCTGTCTGGAAGGGTCCCCTCAGGATGTAAATGAAAGAGAGTTTAAACTTGCATTCGACCGTATCAGAAATATCCCTTTGCTCGGCCTTGCAGATTATTATGACGAGAGCCTGGTGCTTTTTGAAGAGGTTTTGAGGCCTTATTATCCGGACATTGACCTTTCTTACGCCGGACACAATATAACGCTTTCAGGAGAGAAAACTCTTGATCACAGAGTAAGGGGCATATTTGACGCACTCGGCCTCGAAGCGCTGGATGCAATGCTTGCTTACAATCACTGGGACCTTATGCTTTACCTTGAGACAAAAGAAATTATTAGAAATCGGATGCAGGAAACGCCTGGTTTTACCGCCAGACTGAATGATTTTTACAGAAGATGCCTGTTGCAGAAACATGTTGAAATCCGAAGATGAAAACGCGGGCAATAATAACTATGGGGAAACTATAATACATACTGAACTGCTTTCTGATTGATGAAAAATGCTGCTGGAACTGAAGAGGCGGAGAAGCTCGAAACTGTATGTTATAATGTGTAAAAGAATGTGTAAAGGAGGAGCCTATGCCGACAAATCTTGCGATAGATGAGAAACTTTTAAAAGAGGCGTTAAGACTGGGCGGATTTAAGACAAAGAAAAATACCGTAAATGAAGCCTTGAGAGAATATGTCAGGAGAAAAAAACAGAAGGAAATACTTTCATTGTTCGGGGCTGTTGAGATGGATGAGGCTTATGATTACAAGAAGGAACGAAGAAAGAGATGAGAATAATTGTAGACACTTCTGTCTGGTCATTGGCGCTCAGACGGAGCGCCCCATTGCAAAGCCCTGAGGAGAATGCACAAATGAAAAATATTACCATTGAAGCTGTTTATAAAAAAGTCGTTAATTTACAGCGCGATGTAGCTCAAATCAAAAAAAATCTTCTCGAAGAACCCGAACGGCGCGAAGATTTTATTTTACGGATTAGAGACATTGATCCCGAAAAGTCAATCATAGTTGAAGACTTCGGGAAAAGATACAGGCTGAAATAGTGTATAAACTTGCACTTAAAGAAAGCCTCGATAAAAAATTCAGGAGGCTTGACAAAAGGGACTGACATTAAAGAGTGCGGGATATGACATATGAAATTAAATAGAGAAAATATCAACGCTGCCGTAAACAGGCTTCACAGTAAACTAACCGAAAAGTTCGGCCGGGGCATAGAAATTTATATCTTCGGGTCAGCGGCCCGCGGAGACTTTAAAGATGACTCTGATATAGATATTCTTGTCCTCGTTCCCTTCCCTTTAAACAATTCCATCGAAGAAGAGATCATTGATGTTGCTTACGATATCGAATTGGAATGCGATCTTGTCTTAGGGATTGTTGTATATCCGATTGAGTTCTGGCTTTCATCTCTTGCGCAAAGCATGCCATTATATGAAAACATCAAAAAAGAAGGCGTTCACGTATGAACTTCACGAATGATCTGATTAATTACAGAAGGGGGAAAGCCAAAGAAACACTTCAGGATGCAAAGATTCTTTTTGAAGCAAAGAGAATTCATTCTTCAGTAAAAGGCATGAGGAGTGTTTACCTATGAGCGGTGAGGGAAAATATGGGATGTGTCCCTGAAATATAATATGGGTATAAGATTTTCCACACATATTCTTGACGAGGCTATTGAACAGAAAAATAAAAAACGGGAAAAGTTACGGCTGCAATTGATGGAAAAACTATTTGAAACTTTTGACAAATTAAGTTCAGATATTTCTTTTAATGAAGCGTATCTCTTTGGTTCGATAACCAAGCCATATAAGTTTACTGAGGAATCTGACATCGATATCGGGTTTATCGGGTTAAAAGATGAATATTATTTTAAAGCGATGTCCTGCATTTCAAGAGAGATAAGGGCCGATGTAGATGTAATACAATTAGAAGGGCATAGACTCGCAGAAAAGATAAAAAAGGAAGGTATTAAATGGATAAGGAAAGTTTAACAATTTTGAAAGCTGAGGTTGAAACTCAGCTTGGAGAAATTGAAAATATTTATAACAGACTTGAAGAACGGAGACAGGAAAAAGGCAAAATAGCTCTTGAGAGTACAGCGTATCAATTGCATAACCTTTACTGCGCCTTTGAAGACCTTTTTAAGATAGTAGTCAACACTTTTGAAAATCATATCCACGACAAAAGCCAATATCATATAGAACTTTTGAAGCGCATGTCCATGCCTATAGAAGGGGTTAGACCACCTTTGATATCCGGGGAAAGTTATATGCTGTTAGATAATCTTCGATCCTTCAGACACTTATTCAGGCATGCATATTCTTATGAGCTGGATGAGAGAAAGATAAAAATTGTTATAGAGGACGCCATTAAGCTTCGGGGTAAATATCAAAATGACATCAATACCTTTTTAGATAGTTTTTTTTGAAAGATTTCAGATTAAGTAATATGGTTACATTAAAAGATACAGCTTCAAGCATCTCATTATCAAGGAATGAAAGATTTCTTAAGGCGCAGGCTGTGTTAAAAAAACTAATAAATATTCATATCAGGAAATACCACGTCAACAAAATAATACTTATAGGTTCTCTCGCCGATGAAAGCCGCTTTGGATTTCATTCAGATATTGATCTCTATGTCGAAGGGCTTCCGGACAAACTTTATTTTGCAGCGCTGGGAGAGCTTCTCATGGAAGCCGGTGAATTCGATGTCGATCTCATTACAGATAATGGTGTAAATTCAAAAATGAAAGAGCGGATCAGGGAAGGAAGGCTGCTATATGAAAAAAGATGAGCTTTTTCTGAAAAGATTAAAGACTGAACTATTTTTCGAACTTGAGCAAATATCTAAACTGATGCAGTAATATAAGGATTTTCTTGATAAGTATTCAGAAAATATTAGGATCCGTAAGGATTGAAAGCTGATGGGGATAGCTTAAGGAGATGATTGGTAATACTACCATGTAAATTTGGTGATTTCACCAATAGCCATTTTTCATATAAGTAATCCACAGCCATAAAAACAAGTAAATTTAAGCGGTTATAATTTTAGCATGTTTTTTGCGTGCTAAATAAAGGCTATTTGTTTCATTTGATGCGAAAAATGAAATCTGTCATTAATTCCGATGTTCAATTACCAAAAGATAGAAGGCAAGAGGAGTTGATGGTTTTGAGCGGTGAGGGAAAAGAAAATATGGGATGTATGCTTGAAGTTAAGCGTCAAGTAATTATCTGAAAGTAAAAGAAATGATTTACGCTATTGGTGATAGTCATGCCAGAATCTATTCCGGAATTATGAATTGTAAAGTTCATTGGCTTGGTCCGATAACTATGCATCGTATCGGCCGGGATGGAATTGATTTTCTGGATATTAGAGTTTATGGAATCAAGGAAGGCGATGTATGCATATATGTTTTTGGTGAAATTGATGTTCGCTGTCATATAGGCCATCAGAGAGACTTTTATGGAAGGGATGAGGACGAGATTATTCAAACCCTGGTCCAGAAGTATATTATGGTGATAAAACAAAACCAACATAATTTCAAGCAAATCCTTTCAATTGTCCGAGGCATAGTGCCTCCAACAAATAACGCAAACAACCCTCTTTATCCTCAATATGGTGAACTTTCAGAAAGAATAAGAATCACAAAGAAACTAAATAATATTTTGCAATCTGAATCATTTAATAATGATCTGCCTTTTTTTGATGTTTATGATTTATACAGCGATGAAGAAGGAAAATTAAACAATGCATTATCCGACAATAATGTCCATATCGGAATTCAGTCACAACATTTACTTGAGTGCAGGCTAAATGAAATTTTATTTAAGCTAAGTAGTTCTCCTCATAATATACATTCAAATAAAATTCCCATGTTAAAATTGAAAAACATAAAATCGGAATCATCTTCAATTGATCCGGATTTTCTAAAGGAATTAAACGACCTGTTCAATATAGAAACATTTATTGAAACAGGCACATATTGGGGCGATACTGCCGAAGCAGCTTCAAAGATATTTGATAAGGTCTATACAATAGAGCTTAGCCCTGAATTATATAAAAATGCATTGAGCCGTTTTGAAAATAAATCTAATGTCACTGTGCTGCAAGGGGATTCCGCTGAAGTTTTAGCGGATATTCTATCGAATGAAAATGGAAGCCTTCTTATTTGGTTAGACGCGCATTATAGTGAAGGCAATACAGCAAAGGGCAAATCCAATACGCCAATTTTAGACGAACTGACGGCTATTAAGGCTTCAGGAATTAAAGAGGCGCTTATTCTGATTGATGATATTCGACTGTTTCAGGAAAGTAATGACAATACCCGTGACAGTCTGAGAGAATATCCAACGGTCAGTAAGTTGCAAAAAGCCATATATGACATTAGGGAGAATTCTAAATTTATTATTTTTGGCGATATTGCAATTGGGATATGCCTTAATCACTCGATAGAAATATCCCCTATTTTGGAAGCTTGCACTATCAGCAGGACTTTTGACGGCAACGACTATACTCTTAAAGAAGTGCTTGATGCTGAAAAAAGAATCTCACAGGCAGATACAGAGGAGAAAGATACTCTGCAGAAGCTTGCCGGCGGCTATGTATCTACTGAAAAATTCGGCATAGGTGGCCATTATCATCTGTGGAACGGCTTAATCCTCTATAATGACACGCATTATTCTTTTGCTAAAGAGGAATTTGCAAAGGCAAAGCCATTAGGTTGTAAGCATTGGCGAACAGACTGGTATTTAGCTTGGGCGGCATACAGAGAAGGCAATATTGCAGAGGCTCAACAATCAATTAACCATGTTGTAAACGCTGCGCCTGATTTTGAAGATGCAAAGATACTTCAAGGGCGTTTACACCCGGACAAGAACACTGAGCCGGACGAGCATCAATCACAAGGACGATCAAATGATGACATTGATGTAAGCATTGTCGTTGCCACAAATAACTGTGCTGAACTCCTTGACGAAATGCTCATTAGCCTGGAATATGCCGCACAAGGGGTCCGGTATGAAGTCATTGTTGTTAAGGGAAGCTCTGACGACGATACGCTCGAAGTATTAAAGAGCCATGGAATAGAGAGGGTTTACAACGAGGCCGAATATCTCGGCGGAAGGAGTCATATATGGCCTCAATTGTATAATTTCGGCTTTTCGCAAGCTAACGGAAGATGGGCGATGTATGCGAGCGATGACATTGTTTTCGAGGAATCCTGCATCAGCCGGGCCCTTAAAATTCTCAAACAACAACCTCCAAATGTTGCGGGCGGGATATTTTTCTATAAGAACGAGGTTCCCGAACCCGGATGGGACGACTACGGAATAGACTACACGTTCGGACAGAAACTACTGATGAATTACGGCCTGATACGTCTGGATCAGTTCTATGAAGTCGGCGGGCTGGATGAGGCATATAAGTTCTACTGTGCTGACGGAGACCTGTGCTTCAAGCTCTATGAGAACGGAAAAGAACTTATTCCTTTGTCTGACTGTTTCGTAACCCATAATAATATCATGGACAGCATAAAGCAAGTGAATGCAGATGCATCTGAGGAAGATATCCGGCTATATACGCGGCGCTGGGGGCATTATGGCGCTATAGCGAAGGAACCAGCCAGGCGGAGATTGATGTGGAACAAAGTCGATGAGGCGGCTGGGGCTTCAGAGAAAACGGTCGGGACGGAAGCCGCGACTTCATTTTGTGCAGAAGAAAAAACTTCTATGACTCAGGGCATACTCAAAGAAATTAAGAGGGCAGGTCTGTGGACTGAAGGCCAACCGCTGCGCCTCCACCTCGGATGCGGGCAGAATCATTTTGATGGCTATATTAATATTGACTTCCCTTCAGATGAGCATACTGTGCAAAAAGCTGCAACGGCTGATATCTTTGCAGATATAACAACATTAGATTTTCCGCCCTCCTCTGTTGATGAAATCAGATCTCATCATGTATTCGAACATTTCGATAGGTCAACTGAATTGGCCCTTCTGTGTAAATGGCATGAATGGCTTGTGCCTGACGGCCTGCTGATAATCGAAACACCCGACCTTGAGGGGAGCATTCAACTTTTAAATTCAAAAGAAATCTCATATAAGGAAAAACAGGTTGTTCTTAGGCATCTTTTCGGCTCGCATGAGGCAAAATGGGCTGTTCATATGGATGGCTGGTATGGAGAAAAGTTCAAGCACGTACTGGAGTCTCTTGGTTTTACTGTAGTCAATATTGAATTC
>JAGVGM010000374.1 GCA_020057065.1 Thermodesulfovibrionia bacterium | reverse complement strand
CGGAGCAGAAAGATCAAACATTAGCAAAAAAAGCTGCTTGAAGAATAACAATTAAATGGGAGCCATAAATAAATTTCAACTAAAAACTTGACATCTTCGCTATCCTAATTGTTTTTTTTGTAATGAGATAGTACAACAAACCAAAAATGAAACAAATTGTAGCAAAGAGAATTGCGGCGAGAAGATATATATTGAAGTCAAGAGAAGTTAATAAATTGACAAGAAAAGACACAATGATACCTATTGCCAATGCTGTTGTATCTGTATGAGAAGGTCTATAATCTTTAACTGCCATGAATTTCCCCTAAACATGTTTTAACGGCTTTCAGTTTCTGAATATACAATTGTTTGTCTTTAGGGCCTATTTGTATTGCGTCGTTGAGAAGGACCTCAAGCTTGTCATACTCTAAATTATTCATCAGAACATTGTATAACTTTTTGTATTTAGAAGAATTCTGTTCCTCCATGTAAGCAATCTCTTTATCATCAATTTTCACCTTTTCGTTAATATCCGGCAGATGGCTTCTTACAGTGGAGAGATGTTTGAAGATATTTACAATCAGGTCATTGACTCGTTCGTGCGTTTGTTTGACTTGCTTATCATCTACATGAGTGACATCTTCAGTTAAGATTTTCTTCTGTGCAACACAAATCATTACCAGTGGTTTATCAGGATTGTCAGTGTATGTAGTTTCTGTATCAAAATCTGAATAAAAATAGATTTTTTCTGGATCATAGCCAGTTTTAACTAATGTCTCACGCAACCAGTCTTCACGATACAATCGTAAACAATAATGATCACGTCTAATTAATTGCCTTCCCCTTAATGTATGAAGGAAATATAAGTAATCCCCCGTGTACAGAGTATGTCCGATGTCAGGTTTTGGTTTTAGGAACTCAGTTGTTTTCAGAAGTGTAATTGCCTGATTATCTATATCATCAAGGGTTTTAGTATACGGAGCAATATCGCCCTGACAATTAGGATTAAACTGCTCAACGATGAGAACGCCGCCAGGTTTCAATATGTTATAAATAGCCTTCAAAGTATGTTCGTTATCCTCATCGTCCTCGTAACACCCAAATGTAGAGAATGCGAGCAAAGCGACATTGAAGCTTTCATTGTCAACGAGGCGGTCCACATCGCGCATTTCTCCAATAATAATTCGCCTACGATCATAACTTGCCAATTCTTTCTCCGCTAGAACTGCCATCTTAAGCGAGATATCAAGGCCAGTAATATCAATCTTGAAATCCGGCAAATCAATTAGTTTCTTAGCCAAGCGTCCATATCCAATTCCTATGTCGATAACCTTCAAATCGTGATCGCCGCCTGCATATCCCTGCAGGATATCATGGTAAAACTGTGCTTCCTGCTTTCGTCGACTTTTAAACTCTGTGGCATTGTCATGCCTATCGGCATCAAATCTGAAATAATACTCGCCAAAGGCTTTTAAGTACCATTCACGGTCGTAGTACAGATTAATTTGCCACGGCCAAAGGCGCAAATGCGATAACAAATCACCCATAAATATATTCGTAGTTAGGAGAGCATCTAATTCTTTGCAATTAAGGTCCCACTTTAGTAGAATCGATGAATCGGGAGATGCGTCATTCATGCGGAATTCGCCACGTCTACATTCAAATTTTGGGCTATTAGCTGGATAACTTTCCCTCACGCCTTCTACATTGTCTTCTCTATAAATTCCCCATGGGGAGTAAAAGAAATCTATAGGCGACTTATCCCTCAATTCTTGGGCATCTCTACGAGCTAATTTGAGATGCCCGATCATCTCATGATCTATTATTTTTGAGATAATAGCTTCTTTCGGACTAAGAATATTAAGCAACCCCTGCGTCGTGGCTTCGGCAGGATTATTCTGCAATTGATCATAAAATTCCAAATCTCGACGATAAGTTGCAACTATATAGGCCAAAACCAATTCTATGAAAAGATCAATTTGCTGATGTAAGATGTCCTTCAAATTGATTTCGAAATGAACATCAGACTCAGCATATTCATTGCAATTAAAATAAATCGAGAGACTGCTGAGTGGCAGATTCCGTAGTTCCAAGGATAGGAGATTCGGACTGTTAGCGAGAAAATCATAGAGATTGTTTATCACACCCAAGACCGATCCCTTGTGCCATTGAAGTGATTCTATGATACTGAGAAGAAAAAAGAATTGGGTTGTCAAACTATACTTTTCTTTTCCTGCGCACTCGCGCCATTTGTTTATCTTCTTATCAGCATCGATCCACTCAATTAAACAAACTGCTGGATGCTCATTTGGAGCATTCTCGGGGGGGCTCACATCCATTATCGTGCCGCAAGCATCATCGAATTGAGGCAATATTCCAAGCAAAGTATGTATTACTGGCACAAGAAGCTTTTTCGCGTTCAGTTCTTCAATATGCTTCTTATCCAAAGTCACGAAAATGGCAAAAAGCTTTTTTAGTAATAATCTCTGGCTTATTCGCATGTTGTCCGTGTATAGATACTCATTCAGGACTTTCCCTTTAATGACTTCTTCACTTATTATTTGCAAAGCCGTAACTGTATGTTGAGAATACATTGCAAAATCGATAAGGCGGTCAAGTTCATTTTCAGGCGGCATCAAGGCTGGGTTGTCTCTAACTATCTGCACCAGAGCCTCGAAGTACTCATTTTCTGATCCCCCAATATCAGCCACTCGTTTAAATGGCATGAAATAGAACATGCCATTAACACGGGGATTCTTGTACAAAATGTTAATATTGAACGGACTCGTGAATTCGGCAGGCAGTATATTGCGGTTACTTATTGCCTTTTTTATATTGTCTTCAATATTTCTTGTAATTTCACCTATAAACTCGTGGAGATGATATGGGATTTCAGCTTTTTGAAATTTTCTCCGACATAGAGCTTTTACCATTTCGCCTTCTTACCCATTCTCATTATAATTATTGAATAAACAATCACACATGTCGCCATTATAGTGCCGTTTGTGCATAGGCCCCCCATGGCAGTAATTCCATTGATCGCATTCAGCACATTCGCCCGTTTTTTTCCATTCATAATTCCGATATCTCTGATACCGATTCTCCCACACGTCCCTGATTCGATCACTCCTTAAATCACCTTCGATAAAATCTCTCGATATATTGCTGCACGAGCCAAGTTTCCCATCATACAAAATCCCCAAATTGTTAATTCCAGCAATGCAGTGGAAAATCATAGGCCGAAACATGCCCTCCAATTCCTTCCCCATCCATCCGCCACAGCCCATTTCAACCATAGTCACTGACGGGTCAAAATAAGTGGCACAACTCTGTTGATATTCAGTTCTAAGAAATTCGATCACTCTTCTGAGTTGTTCTGAAGAAAGCATATATTGCGAGTCGTGCTCGACACGGCCGATTGGATCAATCGTCATAATCCTAAAAACCCTTGGCTTGATCTCGTCTTTGACCATCTGAAAGAACTCTGGTATTTCAGCTACATTTTTGGAATGGGCGACCAGAGACACTGTCACGACATAACCGTGTTTAACTCCAAGATGTGCTGCTTTATACGCCTTTGCAAAAGCGCCCTTCATCTGTCTAAAGTCGTCATGGGTATTTTCCAGCCCATCAATGCTTATTCCAAGCCCCGTCACACCATATAGCTTTAACTCCGAAAACAATTCAGGATGATCAGCTAATATTACACCATTGGTCTGGATATCGATGTTGCGATAGAACGGCCACTTATTGATGCGCTTTAAGACTTCAAGTAAATCCTTGCGGACAAAAGGTTCTCCGCCGGTGATGTTTATATGCCGGAACCCGGCCATATCGAAATCATTGGCAATCTGCTCAAAAGCTCCAACGATTTCATCTGTGGTTAGTTCTTCATTGTGATTTACTGCTTCGGCGGGTGATCCGCAATGGACGCACTTAAGGTTACAACGACGTGTTGCCTCCCAACTAATGATCTGGAGGGGATGTTCCTTGACAAGAGTATCTATTCTTCTCTTCCAGTTGTCAAAAAGGACTTCCCATGGGGTTGTGGCCATCATTTGGAAAATACAACTTTAAAATAATCAGAGTTATTATCATCCGGATGACAGCCATACATGTTGTTAACAAACTCAACAGGATTATTCCACTCTAACATGCGCTTTTTAAATTCTTCAGCGCTGGAATTACTTGTCTCTGAAACTTCTGAAGTATTAATTTTTACTTCTGTTTCCGATAACATCGCTATTCCTCCTTTCTATTTAACAGACACTACCTGCCCATTTTGAATTGTGTTTTTTGAAACAGATTCTGAAGCCAGGTCCCCATTTGGATGGAAGGCAACATCTCCCGAAACACCGGTAAATGATACCTTCAATAACGCCTCTCTAATCTTCTCTGTTTCAATACTTTTGCTCGCTTCTATCGCTTTAAATATTGCATTTGCAGCGTCATAAGAATATGCTCCGAATACGTCAGGCGCCTCATCATATTTGGTTTTATATTTCTGTGCAAAGTCAGCATAAATCGGGCTCGTGCTTTCTGATGGCGCAGTGAAAAACACTCCTTCAGCAGACTGCCCAGCGATGTTGCGAAATTCAGGCGAGCCCCAGTTGTCACCGCCAAATAGTGGTTTTTTGAAGCCAAGTTCCTTAAGTTGTCTTACAAAAATTCCACCCTCTTTGGGATAGGTTGGAGATACAATCGCATCTACATTCCGGAGTTTCTTTAATTTAGCTATGACAGTACGAAAATCATTAGTGTTGTCAGCAACCCCTTCGCTTAACAAAACTTTGCCCCCTTGCTCTGTAAATTTTTTCTCGAATCCATCAGTCAACGGCTTACCCCATGAGTTGTTTGTATAAACTATAACCACTTCTCTCGCACCTGATGAAAAAACCCAATCGGCGAGTATAGTTGCTTGTAGATCATCTGCCGGAACAGTTCTAAAGAAATATGGGCCACCTTCTGTAGATAACGTAGATGATGATGATATTGGAGAAATTAAAATGACCTTGTTTTGATTCGCTATAGGTGCAACTGCAAGAGTAGCAGAACTTCCAGCCGAACCAAAAATAACAGGCACTTTATCTATAGTTGCAAATTTAGTGACAATATTAACTGCTTCTTTTTTGTCACTACGGTCATCCTGAAAATCAATTTTTACTTGACGCCCAAGTACGCCGCCTTTAGCATTTATTTCTTCGACAGCCATTTCAATCCCACGCTTTGCTTTCTGTCCATATGACGCAACCTCTCCTGTTAAAGGAAAAGTTGCTCCCATCTTTATCTCCTTCTCCTCCTTCTTCACACACCCAACCGTGAAGACCATTAAAAATAAGATAATTATTGAAAATACTGCAATAACTGCTGAGGACTTTTGTTTAAATATTTCCACATTAATCTCCTCTTAAATTTAAATAAAATTACGCAACCTTCAAAATCTTATCCTTCCACTGCTTTCTCCTGCTCCAGAGAAGTATCTTTGCTACATCAGAAAGTAATATCTTCGGCTCTTCGGGCCAGTCGTTTTCTTCATCATCCAAAATGGCATAGAGATTATAATTCATCTCCGCCTTATTTTTAAGATCATAAAACTCCTGAAACACTGTTGCTATCTTTGTCCAGTCAACTCCCTGAACAGGATATGCAAGAGGTTCTATAACTGTATTTTCCTTCTTGATAAAATAAGCGGTGTGATATTTTTTGCCGGACTTGCCTTCAAGTGCAGTTCGCCTCTCGATTTCTTCTTTGACAGGAACAATTTCCCTCATTAGTTCTTCAACCTGCGCATAAAAATCATTTCGTGGTTTCTTGATCCTCTGAGTAAGCTGTAAATCGCTGATCCTTAAAATAGTATTGACCATGTTCAGGATGTCGTCGCTGAAACGGTTTTCATTGCTGTATTTATAGAATATTCCTTCTTTGAAATCCGTACCATATGATGATGTGACGGATTTCAGGATATTTATTTTATGAGATGTGTCTTCAGGGTCTATGAGAACCGAAGCAAGATATCTCAGAGTTTCGCCTTTATCCGAAACAACAAGTTCACCATTCGGCAAGGTTTCAATAAATACCTGTATGGAATCAAAGTTGGGGTAGGTAAATGGAGTATTGATAACAAGGCAATGGGAAAGAGGGATGCATTCAAATCTCTCGCCAAGCGCTGTGCTGATATTACTTTTTATAGTTCCGCAATCCAGCATCAAAATAACCTCGGATAACCCTTTGTCAAGGGTGGGATGACATATTCATTATTATATATTAATTTTACATCATTGAGAAAAAATTCAAACCATTCCTGATGTGTTTTGTCCCGCGCCGGAATATCGACCGGAACAACACAGTTGATGCCGTTTTCCTGATTCCACACATGCATATGATTGCCTGTAATTTTTACGCCGGGATACTCTGGACATGTAGAAGGGTTTGTCCTTTTATGAGTATCATCAATATCAAGCCGTCTTATATTTTGTCCGCGATAATCCAATACAAAAGTAAACTTGTAAAGTTCTTCATCCTGGTTTGCCGTAAGGATAATCCGTGCCGTAGGGATACTTATTCCATATTCATCGAGCAATATTGAAGACCATTCAAGATATGCCTTTCCTTTATTCTTCCATTTTATCTTGCCGTCAATCTCCTTCTTCTTTGCAAGAAAATCATTAACCTCTGTATTTGGTAATGAAAGATCGGACAAACATCCCCTCCGATATGATAATGTTATTTTGTTTTAAAATTATACATTTTTCTATTCTGTTAAGGCAATTAAAAAGTAGGTAAGCAGGCGAAAGCAGGAAAGGGCAAAGAGTGTGGAAGGCAAGAAGTGCGCAAGCGGGGAAGCGTGAAAGATCGAAAGAGCGTAAGTGAGAAAATTAGAAAAAACTACTTCTCAAAATCTCCCCTCACCACTGCTTAAGACACCTACTGTTGGTCTTTGCCAAAGAGGGGAATCACTCCACCAAAATTGTCGGCTCAACGGACATCCCGACCCTTAAAACATGCTCAGGGTCTGTGTCTTTATCAAATAAAATCTTCACTGGCACCCTCTGCACGACCTTTACAAAATTACCTGTGGCATTCTCCGGCGGGAATAAGGAAAACATCGAACCTGTGCCGGCCATGATGCTTTCGACCTTGCCGGTGAATTTTTTACCCGGATAAGTATCGATTTCAATTTCAACTTTCTGTCCGGTCTTTACTCTCTCAAGCTGCGTCTCTTTATAATTGGCAACGACATGTACATTGTCAAGCGAGACAACCGCCATTACCGGCTGTCCGGCCTGTATCTGATTGCCTATTTGCACTGACTTCTTTGTCACATATCCGTCTGCGGGCGCATAGATCTTTGTGTATTCAAAACCGAGTTTTGCTGCTTCCAATAATGCTTCTTTTTGTTTTATAGATGAAAGCAGCACTATCTTTCCTGCCTCTGCCAGTTTTATTGCTGATCTTTGAGTTTCGACCGATAATGTTGAATATTTCAATCCTTCTGTAGAAGCCTTTTCCATGGCAAGAGCGGATTTATGACCGGTCACTGTCTTTTCGTATTTCTCTTGGGGGATCAATTCCTCTTTATAGAGACTCTCCATTCT
>JAGVGM010000295.1 GCA_020057065.1 Thermodesulfovibrionia bacterium | reverse complement strand
CTGGTTTGAATCGCTGCAATCCATGGCGCAGGTTCTCAGCAACGAGAACCAGTTACTGCTGAAGACCATCCTCGAGCGGAAACCGGAATCGCTGAAGGAGCTGGAAGCAGTGACGGGACGGAGCAGCAGCAACCTGTCCCGAACCCTGAAGACGTTGGCCCGGTACGGCATCGTAAAGATGGAGAAGGTGCATAGAAATATCAAGCCGACTGTCGAAGCTACGGACTTCACGGTTCAATTCGGGCTGAACACTGTACCTCGTCTAGAAGACGAAGCGGGTGCGGCACAGATTTGAACAAGGATTTGGATTTGGTGGGATTTGTGTGTGGATTTGTGGATTTGGGGACGACCTTAAATTCGTAAATAACTTTATTGAGCGTGTAGATATTTAATTATTTAAGGTCGTCCCCCTTACCATTCTAAGGTCGTCCCCCTTACCATTCTTAAGGTCGTCCCCCTTACCATTCTTGAAAGATCACATACTGCTTTCTCTCAACATCTTTTTTTCGTTTTTCTGGAATATTTCCAATAATTCATTACTGCTATTGTCATAGCTTCCTTGCTAACTTGGAATATGCTGGACAACTTATCAATATTATTGATATCTGCTTCATATTGTTTGAGCTTGTCATTGGGGATAAGAAGTTCGGATGCAAAGGCGTCCGCCTCTTTTTCTTGGGGAGGCTTTGCATGATCAGTCTCTTCATCCCCAATTTCCCTGCTTTCCTCGGCATTGTAAAAATCTCGTTTACTGTGTTTTAAAAAAATATGTCCCAATTCATGGGCCAACGTAAAACGCTGTCTCGGTATCGGTTTGGCTTTATTCAGATAGGCTATGGACGGTTTATTTTCGATCTCAATAATAGCGCCGTCAATGCCTTCGGGTTCATTTAATTCAATGTACTTCAATCCGAGCTTTTGAAATACCTTTGTTAACTCGGTCGGCAACTCGGTAAGCTTATAATCTTTAATAACCTTCTTCGCTATTTTACGAGCAAAACTGTAATTGGGCTCAACCATCTAAAACCTCTCACTTATCTTTTCGGCTTTCAAGACGAGTTTCAACGTTCTTCAAATATTCAGAACTTATAGACTGCTGCGGCACTGCCCCGTCTTCCATCAAATATTGTTCGAGGATTTTATTAAGAGTTTTTTCTTGAATATCCGAGGTTCCTTTTCCGTAACCAGCTTGCCGAACATGCATAAAAGAGACATGCTGGCGTAAACTATATACTTTAAGAGTATTTTCGAGTAACATTCGTAGATTCTCTATCGTTAAGCGAAAGAACTTCACGATGTTGGCTGCCACTGTCTCTGGAATATTCACCGGATATATCTCATTGTTTTCTATTTTCTCAAGTTCCCCAACCTTAATTCCGAGTTTATCGCAAATGACATCTTTTAATAATTTTGTTGAAATTATGACATTTCGAATAAACTCACCGAGAGAAACCAAATCCGTGAGATAGCGAATCCTTGCTTTTTCAACCTCAGCCTGCATCTCTGATTCAATCAAGTTAACCCTAGCCTCGGGAAACCGATCAATAAGTTGATGGACCAGCAGATTCATAGATGGCGAGATACCCTGTTCTCCCCGTTCCCATCGTCCATAGCTGTTCTTGCCGATATGAAGCAGGTCGCAAATTTCATCTAAACTCAGGTTGAGGATTTTTCGTAACAGCTTCAATTGATGCTGTGTTAGAATTGGTTTTGATTTAAACTCAAGATTGATCCGTTTCTTGTCCAGGCCCAAACTTTGTTGGTGGGTAAAAATAATATCCTTACAGCTTGGACATTGCTCGCACTCAATGTCATGAATGGTTTTGATAACGCCATTCACCGTAACATCTTTTGAAATGGTCGTTGTTCGATATTCGTCGTTAAAACAGTTGGAACAAAGCATAAAGTAGACCTCATGGTTTATCGTATACAAAAAGACGTTAATCGCCAACATATGAATTCATCGGTCGTGGGGTGATAATTAGAGCAAATCTTACAATAGATTTTTAGACACTTAGTGCTTTCTCCGTGGATCACGTAATGCGTATTTTGGGGGTTGCTTGCTATAGGGCTGGTTGCCGGCATGGCTTTTTCGATAGAGACAGCTTCCATAATGACTTTTTCGACATCCGCCTCAAATAGCCCATCGCGGATCATGTCATTTTGGCAATCATCAGTCTTTTGGATTTTACCTTGAAGGTAAGCATCCTGTATTTCCTTGATTACAAGGGGAGCCAACTTTTCGGTAAAGCCTTTACCCATGGGGTGACCTTAAGGTTTAGTGACAACATACCAATTGGTGTGATTAATGTCAAGATAATAGTTAAAATGTCCCTAAAAAAGATAGATATTCCACCTTCGCTTTTTGATATGTCAAATAGATCGCTTTTCAAACTCTTCCCGCCATGTCCTGATACTTTCTAAATCCATCTCTATCTCTTCAGGGCTAGGGAGAGGGATGGGGGTCTCATCAGATTGGGAATGCTCATATTTTGAATATTTCGTCATAAGGTCATCCAGAAATTTACAATCTTCAAATTTTATCCGAGCCAACTTATGCAATTTATTTTTAGTGTAAATGTCTCGACGAAACCTATGTACCACATCTGCTAATAAGTCATTTTCAATTAGGCGCTCTAAAACAATTCGAATGTCGCTACAAATCCCCTTGGCAATGGGTTCATATTCTGCTCGCCCAGTTTCTTTAAAGACTTTTTGTGCCTTTGACAATCTTTCGCCCAACAGAGAAGTGATGGCCTTTTCTGGTTTTTTTGCAAACATCGGTGTCTCGCTTGGCTCTCCTATGCCCCAACTCTCAATCCGAAGAGAAACAACATGAGGTTCTATTTTCTGTTTTTTAGCAGCGTCCTCCAACAAAGCAAGCATGGAAAGCCGATGAGTGAATATAATTACCTGACGGGATTTGCAAAGTTCAATGAGTCGATCAACCGTACTTTCCTCAAAGATCTGGTCGAGAGAAGAAATAGGATCATCAAAAATGAAAGGCGCATTGTTTTCTCGGCCTTCAACATCTGCTAAAAAGGCCGCAAGGGATATAATTCGAAATTCCCCTTCGCTCAAAACGTCAGATGCGCAGACATCGCTAAGGCAGTTTTTCAGCCTAATTTTATGAAACACATGCCCATATTCAGACCGAGTCTTCATGATTTCGACCTGTATCCTGGAAGCCCCAAGGACCTTGAGTTCTTCTCCAAACCTATTTATGTAAGCCTCTGTGATCAACCCATCAGCAAGTGACGATTTTTTCTTGGATAATGTCTGCGTGTTGGTTAATCCATATGCTTTCTCAATCTTTTGAATTGTCTTTAACCGGGTAATTTCATCTTCAATACTATTTCGCTGCTGAGAAAGCCACTTTTGGGCTTCAAGCTCTTTTACTCTTTTCTGCAATGCCTCACGGTTTTCACCTTTTGTGTCCGCTTCATAGGTAGTAGCCAGCTTCTCCATAGAATCTATACGTTTCTGAAAAAAGTCCAAAGTTTCTTTCCCTGGAAGCGGTGTAAAAGTACTTTTAACTAAGGGACTTACGCTTAGAAGACTACTTTTTCGCATTTCAAGTGCCGTATAAAAATCAACAATCGCCTGACGTTCTTTCTCATCTGAGATTTCTGAGGAATCCATCCGTAAATTAAAATTGTTTTCTGTTAGGATTCCCCCAAAATCATCTTCAATATCTTTAAGATTTTTTTCCGCATCTTTTGCCTGTCTTTCAAGGGACCCCTTGACAAATTCCTCAAATGACAATAAACGTTGTTTTGCATCAGCAGCAATGAATTGTTGACATAGGACACATCTTGCATCTTCGGTGACATTGGGAAAGGGGATTCCTTGATATGCAATCTCCTTGGAATAATTGCGGGCTTGTTCCCACATAAGCTTCCAACTTTCAGTACCAACTCCTTCCAACGGCGCATTTTCAAAGACTTTCTTAGCGTCCTGATCAGCAGTTTTTCTCTTGGCACCGGCATCCGCCTTAGCCGCAAGATAAGTCGCACATTTTTCATCACTAAGGTTATTTAGAAATCTCTGAAGATCACCGAGTAATCCCTCAACGTTAGTTTTTGTTTTCCGTAGGCGCTTTGCTTTATCCGCAGGGTTTGCTTCCATCAGCCTTTGTTTCAGTCCACTAAGTTCCGTCTCACAATCTGGGTTCCACTGACACCTTGAGTCAATTTCTATTTCGGCCGTTTGATGGCTCAGATTGTCATACCATGCCCCACCTTCGGTTGTCAGCCATTCAGTGGGCAAGGTCGGCTTCTTTGAAACGGTACGGTTTATCTCGTTCTTCAATGATTGCCCTACTTTTACGCAGATATCCGTTAATTTGCTGAATAAAGAAAGAATCCTAGGTTCATAAGCCAATTCGTTTTCTTCATTCACATAAACGTAAGCGCAGTCGGCATCATAAATTTCAATTTCTCTCAATTCTTCTAATGCACCGACGGATGGTGACCATTTGATCTCTTTTGTTATTGTGTCGCTTATAATTTTAAATGTGCAGCCTTGCTCGGGGTTACTGGTATCAAACACGTTTCCGAATAAATTTCCAGGCTTTCTTGCACCGCAAGCATGTTTCAATGCCCGCACATAACCGGATTTACCTGAAGCATTCTGTCCATAAATGATTGTCAAGGGAGCCGAGTCAAACTCCAAAGGTTTGCGAGGCGCAAGGGCGTTAATTCCCCTAAGATCAGAAATAGTTTTTAGTTGGAATGTGACTTTGTCTCCATAGCCCTGAAAGTTACCCTTTGGAATACTAACAGGTAAACGTAAGGCACAGTTTGAATCAGCGATCCCTACCTCTGCCTTACAAAGAGCAATGAGTTCATTTAAATCGTTTTCATTGATATCGCCATTTTGGATTATACGTTGGGCGGCATCCTGAAGCCATTTCGGGCGCTCAGCAAACCAACTTTCAAGTCCAGCTATAATAGTGTCGCTCATAGTTCCCCCCGAAAGGCTTTGGCCAAAAGTGCGGGTGTGAAAGTGGCAAGTTCGGCATCCGCTTCTTTTATAGTACGCCGAGCTTCTTCAACCCGCTTGGTCAATTCTTCAATCCGTGCGACGATCCGGCGTTGTTCATCCAGCGGCGGAACAGGAATTTCTACCGTTTCAAGTTGGTTACGTTTTATTGCTGTAAAACCACCACCCTGATCTTGTACTGAGCCAGCAATCTCAGTTGCAATTGAACGCAGGGCATATATCATATATTTTGGGAGGATATTTTTTGTGCATCTAATTGCGGCAAGCCCACGCCCGATGCAACATTTCTGGTCGGCTATATTTGTAGGTCCCACAGGTGCTCGAACAGAAATAAGGATGTCATCTTTTTCTGCTTCGCGCGAAGGTTCTGTGCAAAATTTCTTAGCCCTCGGATACATTTCTCCAAATTCCGCTTTCCCCTGAAAGAAAGGTAACCCTTTACCTTCTATATTGTAGCTTTTTGAAGGCGGAGATTGTCCCATAATGAGTGAAAAATATTTTTTATTGCCAATAGTTACCCACTCCCACCCTTCAGGCAATTCATACCGCTCCATTGCCATTTTCTCCTTCCAACAACCCCGTCATCTCTTCGATCAACCGAAAAATGCGTTCCTCTTTAGCGGCTACTGAAGCAAGTATTTCTTCTGGCTCTGGATGACTGACGGTTTCGGGTTCAATGATGCCGAGGGCAGAGAGGGTCATATTGTAGTTACTATCAATAATTTTCCGGGCAGGAACAACCCAGGCCCGGCCTTCTTCAGTTTCACGATTAGTCCACATTCGCAGGAGGTCCGGGGAGTCGTTTCGATATTGGGAGCCAAACTTGCGGGCTTTTTTGAGGGAGGAGCCATCGCCTTCAACGCGGAAAAACCAAACGTTTTTTGTCGGTCGTCCGATATTTCGGAAAATTATGAAACAGGTGGGGTTAGGTGTGTAAGGCTCAAACATTCCTTTTGGTAAGATAACTACTGCCTGCAAATCAAACTCTTTCAGTAGTCGTTCCTTAACGTAAAGGTGACTGTTGGAATCCCCAAAGAGAAGGCCATTGGGGAAAATAATGCCTGCGGTTCCGCCTTGTCTGAGGCTACGGAGCGCGGCGGCAAGAAAGAGAACGTATTTGTCACCTTTTTCGATGCGGAGTGAACGCTTGGCGTCGCCGCGTGAGCCGGAGAACGGCGGATTTTCCAAGATATAGTCAAACTGTACCTCATCCCACTTGTCCTCACTCCCACAAATGGAATCTCGGTGAATAAGCGGAGAGTAGTCAAACTGGTGAAGCACGGCGTTCATGGCAGCCATGCGCAGGATGTCCTGGTCACCCTCAAAACCGTGGAGCGTACCCTTTTGTAAAAAATCCCACTGAGCACGGGTTAGCTTGTCGCCAATGCCGCGGTGTACAGGCAGACCATCGGGGCCGATGGTCTCTTTAACGAATTCAGGGCTAGTGTTGCTCAGGATAATATGTTCATAGGAGGTAATGAGAAAACCGCCTGAGCCACAGGCTGAATCGCAAACCGTTCCTCCGATCTGAGGGTTCACCATCTGCACAATCACCCTCACGAGGTGGCGCGGTGTACGAAACTGAGCCGCCTTTTTCTGGCTTCCAAGGTCGCTCACTAGATGCTCAAAAAGGTCACCTTTCACATCGGCATCTACTGATAAAAACGAGATCGGGGCAATTAAATCTACCGCGCGACGAAGCGTAGCACCGGTGGGTATAACCACTGAGGCATTCTGGAACACAGCACGGGCACCCTGGGAAAGCTTAGGATGACGAGCCAGTTGAGGAATCGTGTCTCGCAAAGTTCGCAGCATACGCTCGTTGTCAGGGTCGGTAGTTAGGATGCTCCAGCGCAAGGGCTCAAAATTAAGCATCTCACCAGCTACTTCGAATTCCCCATAGAGAGATTGATAGGTGCTATTACTCGCTTCTTTCTGTTCTGCGTCTATTTCTTCGAGCATTTTGAGAAAGAGAAGATAGGATATTTGGGTAACATAGGTTATTGGATTGGTAACATTGGCGTCCCACATAACCTTACAGAGAGACTTCAGGGTGTTTTGCAATGCTCCATTATCCATACAGTTACCTCTTAGGCTGCCAAGAGTGTGTTTAGTTCATCAATCATCTGAGCAAGTTGAAGTTTGCCGAAAAGTTCCTCCATACGTGTGCGGCCACCCCACAGGGAAAAAGGCGGAAGGACAAAGAGCTGCATATCGATTGTTTCACCGGTCATAGCACGCGATCTCAGGAGGCGCAACATCTGGGCCTGAGCAGGATTGATGCTGCTTGAGTGCTCAGCTACCCAGGTATTAAACGCGCGTTCGATGCGCTCTTCCCTTGTAGGAAACCTGAACATGCCAAGGGCAGCGCGGATAAAGTCCGAGAGCGAACCAGTAGGTTGCTCGAAAGCTCGTCGCAGACTTTCTTCCTCAAAATAATATTCCGGTGAATTGAGTCTGCGGGCTAAATCTTCCCACTCATCCAAGGTAAGTTCCTCGCCTCGGAAAATTTTTTCAATAAATGGGTCAACCTTGCGCAACTCCACCACCTTTTCAGTCCATTTCTCC
The DNA here is from genome assembly GCA_020057065.1 of Thermodesulfovibrionia bacterium. Lineage (GTDB taxonomy): Bacteria > Nitrospirota > Thermodesulfovibrionia > UBA6902 > UBA6902 > SURF-23. The sequence continues at coordinate 3,619 of JAGVGM010000295.1, read as the reverse complement.
TGATAAGTCTTCCTGTCAATGGCCAGTCCTTCCGGCCCAACAATCAGGATTTCCCGCTTGCGGATTTCGTCTTCCAGTGAACCCGCGGGAATCGTCAGAAAGTCACCGGGTAGAGGTGGGGGATGTGGCGGAGGAGGTTCTACAATAATGCTTCCATCATCCCCATCATCGCCTTTTGGCGGCTGAGTACCAGGTCTTGGTCCGACCACTTTAGGTTTATGGTACGGTTCGCCAAGATCGTTAAATTTTTCTGTATTCCCAACAAAATCGTAAATAATAAAATCAGTTTTACCGATACGGGGGCATAAACGGCTGCCCCGTCCGCGCATCTGGGCATATTTGATAGCTGATTTGGTGGGTCGAAGCATCACCAGGTTTTCCACCTCTTTGTGGTCATAGCCGGTATCGAGCATATCCACAGAAACAGCGATGATGGGAAGCGGATCGTATTTAAACCCATCAATAATTGGCCGAGTATTCCCGTTGTTCGTGTAACAGGTGATTTTCCTGGCAAAGTCCTGCCGTACCTGACCGGGAGCGCGGTTGGTTTGTTGGGCAATGCGCAGGCAATCTTCATCGGAGAGAAGCTTATTAAAAAGACGTTCGAGGATAGTGGCTTGACGTTCGGAGGTGGCAAATACAATCGTCTTGCGCGGACGAACGGTAGAACGTTCCGCATCCGCGCTAAAGTATTCCTGAATTATGGTGGTGAGCCGGTCTTCCGATTCCACTGTGCGGCCCCATTCACCCGGTTTGATTTCGTCTCCCTCCCATTCCGCTCCTTCAAAGGTAAGTACGCTTTCAGCCTGATAAATTTTATAGTTAGCAAGATATCTTTCACTAATAGCCTTTTGTATAGGATAGGAAAAGGTGGGCCGGCCTTCCTGCTTTGCGGCGTCCCAGCAGTCAAAAAACAAGTAGGTGTTTTTCACCAACTGCCGTTCATGTTCGCTCACCCAGCGGAGTTCGCCAAGATTCGGCGTGGCGGTTAAGCCAATATGGATAGCATCAAAGTGGCCAAGGGTGGCGCGGTGAGTATTGTAAATCGAGCGGTGGCACTCGTCAGTAATGACCAGATCAAAATACGCGTGGCCAAACCCGTTGGAACCGAGTTGCCCGGCAATGGTGTCAAGGGTGCCTACCACAATTTGCCCCTCTAAACTGTGCTTGCCGTGGAAAAGAAGCGATGAAGGACAATCGCGCAGGTAATCGTCAAAGGTCTCCTTGGCCTGTTTCGCCAGCTCGATGCGGTCAGCCAGAAAAAGAACGCGGGAGATAGCGGCTGCTTGAAACCAGCGTTTCATAAGCATGGCAATGGTGAGGGTCTTCCCTGTTCCGGTAGCCATTTCAAAGAGCATTCGACGGCGACTGGCAATCAAAGCAGTATCAGCCTTTTTAAGACATTCGATCTGGTAAGGTCGGGGTTCGATTTCTTCGCCCTTAAAGGCGAAACGGGTTGGGTAGGGGACAGCAGTAATCGAGGCTTCAAGATTCCCCCGGCGATGGACTTTAACGTTGGCGCGGCGTTCAAGGTCGGCCTGCGAAGGCATACCCATAATAGGCCGGGCATCAGCATCAGCATAGTCCCAAAAGTAATGCTCCTGTCCGTTGCTGAGGATAACAAAAGCTGCCTTGAGCGATTCAGCGTAATTCCTTGCCTGTGCCTTCGCAGAATAGGGGTCAACGGAAAAGCGCTTGGCTTCGATAACAGCAAGAGGGCGTGTTCGGGTATCTTTGAGCAGGTAATCAGCCCGACCATCTGCCGCGGCTTCTTCAGTCGAGACCTGGGCCTTGTTTTCAGGGTTCCACCCCGCCTCTCGTAGTAGGCGGTCGATCACGATTCTGGCGTCAGCTTCGGTAGTCATAAAAATTCCTTCGTTAGGACTTCATTCTCAATGCAAAAGTTGGCATTTCCTAATAAAAAATCATACTTAATCCTCACCGATTCGTCTAAAACATCACATAGCGCTTTCCCTCAAAATTACTTGACTCTTTTTGCCCGAAGGGTATCGAAATGTTCGCTGATTGATTGTCCAATTTCATAAAGAAATTCGGGAGAAAAATCGGCGTTATTTGGCCACGTAACTGTATCAATATCCTGATTTAGGGTGAATGATCTAAAGTAGGTAATATCCTTCAATGGTTCAAAGATCGGTCCGTCCAGATGGGACTCAAGATCTACGAGTTTTACCTCCTCGTTCTCGAATCGGATTTTGATTTTGTAATCTGAAACATAACTTGCCTCGGTCACATAATGCATAACACACCTCTCAATCCAGTGGCTTGATTTTTATAAGATCATCTCGGCGTTCAGCACGACTCCAGTTCTCCGCCAGTTCATCTCTGTGGAGAAATGCCCACTCCAGAACGAGCGAAATCGCTCTTCGTGGAAGGCTACCGTCTATAATTCATTACTTGACTCTTTTTGTCTAAAGATAGTGTTGGTTAGACAGGCAATTATTATCTCAATATGTATTCTAATCGCTTTCTGGGATTATCAAATAAGACGTCTTTTATATCAAATCTTTCCGGATCAAAGTCCCCCCCAACCCAATACAGTAATTCTTTATGCCTTTTATGATTGGAGTCCATTATCGCTTCTAAAAAATCCTCATATCCCCATGTTCCTCCACAATCATCAGGCGGACATGCTCTTGCACCGCCTATACATACCGGATATATAATACCTTTTTCCCGTGGGAGTATCTTTTCAAGTTTTACCATGTGTTCCCAGTTATCGCCATAGTCATAAATGTAATCTGCCTTGTTATTCTCACTGGAAAAATAATCTGCTATTTTCCGTTTCCATCCAGCAAGGGTTCTTTCGTCAATAAAGTCTTCATCCGGGATTCCAATTTCTTCTTTAAAACCCTTTGTGGGATTTACTATCTCAAAACGATGAAGATGAGTATCAGTCCATCCCATGGCATCCTGAACAGCTACATGTAAATCCCAAAATGTATATGTTTCAGGGACTTGTATGCGCCGCCATATAGGTGGCTTAATCCTTTTCAATGTTATCTTAAATTGGTAAACCTTATCATATTTCCGTTTCATCAATTACCCCCTCTGCTTTTACTGCCAAAGCGAGCAGTGAACTACGCTCTGGTCCCACTTCCCACTCTTTTCGGGAAACAGTAATAGGAACAACAACGATGCCATACTCAAAGCCAGCTTCCCAAGCGCAATCGCTCACATAGTCCTCCACCTGCATACCTACATCAGTTTCTATGACCACGAGCACATCCAGATCAGATTGAGGGTCAGCGAAACCTCGTGCTCGGGAACCAAACAGAATAATTTTACAAAGAGGGAAGCGCTCGGCTACCGCTTTCTTCAGTTTGTCTAATATAACTTTTTCAATAGTACCCATAAGGTATCCTTCCCTTAAGCTTAGATGTAGTCGGGGATTTGGGGACGACCTTAAATTCGTAAATAACTTTATTGAGCGTGTAGATATTTAATTATTTAAGGTCGTCCCCCTTACCCCCACAACAGGTCTCCCTGGTTTTATGGATTTTTTAAAGTGTCATGGGTGCCGACCTTCCGCAATACGTAGGTATCACCTTCTACTTGAAAGGTAAAGCGATACGAAGCCGTGACTCGACCTTCCCAAATT
>JAGVGM010000116.1 GCA_020057065.1 Thermodesulfovibrionia bacterium | reverse complement strand
GAGCAGAAAGATCAAACATTAGCAAAAAAAGCTGCTTGAAGAATAACAATTAAATGGGAGCCATAAATAAATTTCAACTAAAAACTTGACATCTTCAAAAAGCGTTATGGGGGCAGTTTATAATAGAAATCTCTAAAAAAGAGAGGCAACTTGCATAAAGTTTCAATAGTACTACCAACTTATAACGAAAAAGATAATATAGTTGACCTGATTAGGGCAATTCAGAAGAGTTTTGACGGTGACGTAGAAATCATTGTTGTGGATGATGACTCACCTGATAAGACATGGCAGGTAGTAGAAAAAATTGCCACTAAAGATATCAGGCTATTAAGAAGATTAGATCAAAAGTGTCTAACGACCGCTATTTCGGATGGAATTGCCATTTCAAAAGGAGAAGTTGTCGGCTGGATGGACTGTGACTTTTCCATGCCCCCAGAGGTGCTGCCGAAATTGGCAAAGGCTCTTGATGAATATGACATAGCTATTGGTTCACGTTATATTAAAGGCGGCAAAGATGTCAGAAATACGCCTGTCGGAATTATAGGAAGTATACTCATCAATTACTTTGCAAAATACCTCTTGGATCCTTCGATCACTGATTATACAACAGGATTTGTTGTAGCAAAGAAAAAAGTATTGGAGGATATCGGTTTAAAAGGTGATTATGGGGAATATTGCATAGATCTTCTGTATAAGGCCCTTAAGAAAGGTTACAAGATAAAAGAGATTCCCTACTATTGTATTCCAAGAAAATTCGGAGAATCCAAAACAGCTCCATCGTTATTGAAATATTTACAAAGAGGAACTAAATACATAAACACAATATTAAGGCTTAAATTTCAATAAATCCCGTATATCACAAGTTCTATTTCAGTCACTCTCCATTAGTTCCTTAACCGCCCCTGCCACAATTGATATCTGCTCTTCTGTCAGGGTCAAGCCCGATGGCAGATAAAGCCCCTGTCTTGCAATCCTTTCAGCAACAGGGTAATGTTCATTTTTAAAAAACCCCATTTTATGAAAAACAGGTTGCTCGTGCATCCCAAGGAAAAAAGGTCTGGTTGCAATTCCATTGTCTTTTAAATCTGTTGCAAAGCGTTCGGCATCAACTCCTGTAGATTCATCTATAACAACACCGTACATCCAAAAAACATTCTTAGCCCATTCCTTTTCAACCGGGATCTGAAGACAATCAACATCCGCCAAACGCCCATTATACATAATACCGTTTCTTCTCTTTATTTCAACAAATTCATCTATCCTTTCCATTTGAGCCACTCCGACCGCAGCCTGAAGGTTTGTCATTCGGGAATTCCCCCCTAATTCCTCATGGTAAAATCTCCTACCCTCCTTAAAACAAAGATTTCTATGAAGTCTTGCCCTTTCAGCAAGTTTATCATCATCTGTAACAATCATACCCCCCTCGCCTGTTGTGATGATCTTGTTTGCATAGAAACTAAAACAATTTATATGTCCAATACTGCCGCACTTTCTGCCTTTATACTCGGCGCCATGCACTTCCGCAGCATCTTCTATGATATATAATTTGTGCTTTTCTGCAAGTTCCGTAATAGGGTCCATATCAACAGGGTGGCCATACATGTGAACAGGCATAATGGCTTTTGTCTTTGAAGTAATTTTACCCTTTAACTGATTGATGTCCATGCACCATGTATCCGGCTCCACATCGACAAGCACCGGTATACCGCCGCGTCTTAAAATAGCCAGCGCACAGGAAATAATGGTAAAGGTAGGCATTATAACTTCTTCGCCCGGTTGCAAATCAATAGCAGCTAATGCCACTTCAAGCGCCGCTGTACCATTGCATACTGCTATACCATGTTTAACCCCTGTATAGCGGGAAAACATCTCTTCAAATTTTTTTACAAAAGGGCCTTCTGATGAAATCCAGCCTGTATCAATACATTCAATAAGATATTTTTTTTCATTACCATCCAGAAGAGGTTCATTAACCGGAATCATATTTTCCCTCAAAGTGAGTTTTATCCATATCTCCGGCGTAAGGCCCCTGTTTCACCTCTATCATCTCTATATCTTCAAGAACCTCAAAACCATGTCCACCGCCTGCTAATAAAATAGCGTCTCCGTCATTAAGTATGTGTGTTGAGTGATAAGTATGGCTATTCCGATATAAATCAACTTTCAATCTACCCCTCTTAATAAACAACACTTCCTGAGTAAAATGAATTTCGCGTTTCAAAGGTTTATGGGAATGCGGCCTGATTTTTTTGCCTTTTTTGTGATGCATATAAGCAAGCTGCTGGGAAAAATCATCAGGTGTAAAAAATTTAAGTCCCTCCGCTGAATATTCATTTCTGATAATTATTGCTAATATTTCATTGTTGTCTTTGATTACTTCAATATGTTTCATGATCCTCTCTTTATTTAGCTATGACCGTCATGTTCCAGTCATTTGCCGATAGTTTTTTGTCAGGCTTAAGGAACGGCAAAAATTGAATTCCGGTAAACCCAGCGACCTGAAGAAAATATTTCATTTCCTGCGGAAAAAGAAAACGCATCTTATGTATCTCCTCGGTTTCAGAAATTATTTTATCATTTTTCAATACTAAAACCTTAAAATTTACATCCACGACATGGGCTATCAGGTCAACTTCAGGCCGGGTAAAACGAATTATACGTTTATCTCCGCTCTTTAGGTCTTTAACTACCTGCACAGGGGGATCGGTCAAAACAGCCGGCCCATTCCATGCATCAAAGATAAAGATCCCCCCCCGTTTCAGGTGCTCTTTGACGTTCTTACAAGCCAGTGCCAGGTCATCATTGTCAGCCTGATACCCCATAACTGCAAACATGGCGATGACCACATCAAATTTTTTATTCAATTTCAGATCTTGGATCGAGCTTCTGCGATAATCTATTTTAAACCCGGCCTTATTTGCGTTGGCCCTTGCGGTCTTCAACATATCTTCCGACCGGTCTATCCCGGTGACCTTGTAACCCCTTTTCGCAAGGATAAAGGCATGCCCGCCGGTCCCGCACCCAAGGTCCAGGATCGTCTTAATGTTCTTTCCCTGCTTTTTGAATATCTTCTCCAGAAAGTCGCATTCTTTCTTATAATCTTTGCTCTGATACAAACTGTCATAGACACTTGCATATTCTTTTTTAAATACCATTGCCTTATTCCTCATTTATTAATATATATGAAATTAAATAATTATTCTGGCAGGATTTACAAGTTTTTCTAATTTTATATATTTTATTTATTATGTATAGCATGTCTGATTTTTTGTTCTAATTTGGTCATTTTTGTATTTTCAATCGCCCTGTCCACAAATTATAAGGCTTTGGTTAATCTCCCTTACTGATTCTCTCATTAGCCTTTTTAAGGTTATTTTGAATCAAAGATAGGAGCTGCTGACCTATATCTTTCTTTTCATTAAAAAGATTTTTTAGTTCACCAGGGTCGTCTTTTAGATTGAAAAGAAGAGATTTATTCTCATCAAGATAGTATATCAGTTTGTAATCATCTTCCCAGACCGCAATTGTCCCTTTGGTAATCTGACCTCCCGTACTCGGGTTCTTTTGAAAGCTCATGGAATATACATATTTTGATGGGAGCTGTTCACCACGCATAAGAGGTAATAGAGAACGCCCCTCCATCCAAGAAGGCACAGGTATATTAGCCAAACTCAAAATCGTAGGCGGCACGTCTATCTGCTCTATCAAATCATTAATAATAACTCTCACGTTCCGGTCAGGTTCCTCAATAATAAGAGGTATATTAGTAACCTGTTCATAATGATGATTGGTGTTATGCGTAAAATAACCATGTTCAAAACTTTCTCCATGGTCAGCCGTTAAAATAACTATAGCATCCTTTAACTGTTCTCTTTTCCTTATTTCTTTTATAAAATCTTCAAACTGTTTATCACAAAACCTTATAAACTCATCATATCGTGCCCTGTAAATTCCCCAATCTTCATTATTTTTAATTGTATGTGCTTCTACCTCTTCTTCCATTTGTTTATCAAATGACCTGAGTTTAGGTGAAGAATTAAACATACCCATGTATGTTTCATCAGGCAAATATGGATCATGCGGTGGCAACACATGAATCCACGCAAAAAAAGGCCCTGGGACACCATTATCAATAGTCTTCAAAAAATATTTAAATGCTGATTCAGGCGGTGCCTCTGTTTGAGTCATTACAGAAGGGTAAAGAAAAATCTCTCTAAGAAGCTTACCCAGAATAAAATCAGGAAATATTATCCACGAATAAGATTTAATTTTATCGCCAAACAATCTGGAGAGTATCACATCGAGTGAACCAAATCGTATTCCAATCAAAGTGCGACTTTCAGCCAATTCAGTATTGCGAGGAATAATATCAAAACCGTTAGCAACACCTAATCTTTTTACTGAAGCATATCCATTTACTACAAAAGCCATATTGTAATAACCATTGTTTTTCAATGTTAATGGAAGGCTCTCAGTATCACTTTTGAAGAGCTTCGAATCCCCTTGAAACATCCGGTGAGTCCATACCCTCTTACCTGTCATCATACTTGCAGCTGTTGAGGACGTCCAGTTGCTGGCAGACTCGAGCCTGGTAAATAAAGAGGCTGTCTTTGACCATTCATTTATGAATGGAGTAGTCAGTCTGTTATAACCATATACAGACATATCCCGTGCTGTCAAGGCATCAAAAGAAACCATAATAATATCTGGCCGTTTCACGTCAGCAATGGAAGATTGAGAAACTCTTTGTGATAAGAAGTTATTTGTTTGTTTCAACCATGTATGATAGCCCACTATAGGGATAGAAACTATGGCCAAAATACCAAACAGCAAAACCAGGGGAGTAATTCGCTCATGGACAATATCAAAGTTGTGACGAAAACGCCAAGTGAGAAATATCGCTATAAGAAATAAAGAAAGAAAGATTATTAATTTTGATAAAAGTGCAAGCCCGGATTTAGTGATCATCCCTTTACCAATCAATGCAACTATAACAAACAATGAGAATATCCCTATAAACACCAGCAGGAATTCCAAATTGATATTCCATCCCATGCGCTTACAAAACCATTCAAAACTTCTTAGCAATATCCATATTAATAGCGCGGTAAAGGCAGCCAAGATACTCCATAAAATCATTACCAGTGAGACACTCGGAATGAATTCAGAAAATGTTGAGTGATATTTAAATCCATCCCAGCGATAGAAAGCATCTCTGAGGAGATAGAGTGAAAATACAACAAAGGTTAATCGAAATATTTTCCAATAGGAAAGATTCCCTGCTGTAACTTGTTTATTATTGTTTATCATTTTAAATAAAATACAATATAAAATATTTATGTCTGATTATTATTTTAACATTTATACATTTAATATCACTACTATCCCAACAACAATAAAATATACTTTTTGATATATTAATGATAGTTTTTGTATTATGTTTAAACTATATTCAACGCTGAAGAACCGCAATTTAATTACGGTTGGGAATTCCTTACTTTGTAATAGGTCCAGGCGCCATTGATTATAAGTCAACAGCAAATACAGTACCAAACAAACATTTTGTTCTTTACGAATTAAAGCTGAAGAGACACTATGAGCAATTTCCTTGTTATCATTCCCACATACAACGAACAAAAGAACATCCTTAAAATCTGCGAAAAGGTAATATCTCTTGAAAAAGAGTTCGACATACTCGTCGTTGATGACAATTCTCCAGATGGAACCGGTGCTATAGTCGATAATCTTGCGAAGCTTAATAAGAGAGTTCATGTCCTCCATGGTGAGAAAAAAAATGGTATAGGTATCGCATACATAAAGGGCTTCAAGTGGGGGCTCGAAAGAGACTACGAATATTTCTTTGAGATGGACTCCGACTTCTCGCATAATCCTGATGATCTGATACGACTTTTGGATGGAATGAACGATTGCGACCTGTGTGTTGGATCAAGGTATATAGAAGGCGGCGGCACTATCAACTGGCCCCTCTGGCGTATGCTCATCAGCAAATTCGCGGCCCGCTATTACACGAGGATGATTACCGGCATGCCTGTGCACGACACAACAGCCGGCTTCAAATGTTTCAGGCGGTCTGTGCTTGATGCAATAGACCTCGATGCGATTCACTCTGAAGGCTATGCCTTCCAGATTGAGATGCACTACCGGGTATGGAAGCGCGGTTTCAGGATAAAGGAAATCCCGATTATCTTCACCGATCGTCAGCATGGCCTCTCGAAGATGTCAAAAAAGATTATAATCGAGGCCATTTTCATGGTCTGGAAAATAAAGTTCACGGTAAAATGAATATAACTAAAGCATTGCTAATTTTTCCGCCGTGCCCTATTCCAAAGATGTTTCCCAAGAGGGTGCAGGTACCGCTTGGAATAACTTATCTTGCATCGGCACTTCGAAAAGAGCATATCAAGGTCTCTCTCCTGGACAGCCTCATTGAGGGCTGGGATTCCGTTATAGAGCTTGATACACACAATATCCAGTTCGGGCTTACGCCTGCCGAGATAGCAGAGCGTGCTTACTCGCTCTCGCCGGACATCGTGGGTATATCCTGTATGTACAGCATTCAAGCCAAAGTTACCTCTGAGATCGCGAGAGAGATCAAGCAGAGACTTCCAGACGTGAAGATTTGCTCCGGGGGCGCACACTCTTCCGCGATGCCTGAGGAGGTAGCAACTGATAAAAATATTGACTTTGTCGTAATGGGGGAGGGCGAAGCAACACTAATAGATATCATAAATGCCCTCAACAATAACACCCCGTTTGAAGATATTGATGGGGTTTGCTACCGTACTCAGGACGGACGAGTTGTGCTCAACCAAAAAACGCGATTCATCGAAAATCTGGACAACATTCCCTCACCCGCCCTTGATCTTTTACCGATGGAACGGTACTTCGAAGTGAACAGGCCCCATGGAACCATTACGAAAAACCGACGTGTAGTCCCTATAGTAACGTCACGTGGATGTCCGGCGAAGTGTGTATTCTGTTCTATACATCCGGTCTGGGGAAGACTCTATAGGACCCGATCACCTGAGAGTGTCGTCAACGAGATTGAGATGCTGGTTAATCAGTACAGGGTGCAGGAAATCCATATCGAAGACGACAACTTTACATTTAACAGAAAGAGAGCGGAGAAAATATGTGATCTCATAATCGAGAGAAACATAAAGGTTGCATTTGCTGCACCCAATGGCCTTGCCGTGTGGGCACTTAATGAGCAGCTCCTTCGGAAACTGAAGCGGGCTGGCTTCTACCGGCTCACGTTGGCCATTGAGTCAGGGAGCCAGAAAACGCTCAGCAAGATAATTCACAAACCGCTCAGGATCGAGCGCGTGCTTGAGGTGATCAAATCCGCCCGAAAGGTTGGATTTGACATCGACTTATTCTTTGTCGTCGGTTTTCCCGGAGAAACGCCCGAGGAGATGCAAAAGACGTTCGATCTGGGCAAAAGCCTCGACGTATCAAATGTTAAATACTTTATCGCTACCCCCTACCCAGGGACGAAACTTCTGGAAATAGCCCGCCGGGAAAAACTGATTCCTCAAAACTACAATCCATCAGACATAGGTATTAACGTGCTCCATGGTATCATCACGACGGCATACTTCACCCCCGAGGAACTCGAGAAGAAGATCCTCAAGGAAACAATGAGAACGCACATCGCCCTTTTCACGAGGCATCCGTTCCGCTACACAATTGGCATCCTGAGAAATTACATCATCAAAGATCCAAGGGCGATGCTCCTCTTTGCATGGAAGACTCTCAAAAGCAAATTCTCGAAGTAAAAGAGCTATACGCGCAGCGTTGCTTTAAATAAAAAGCATTTGTTATAATTATTTTCACATAAGCTTCGTTTTTAACTTCAATCAAAAAAGATACCTATAATTATGTCAAGAGCAAAAAAGATACCTGTCAAATTAACCTCGTTGCTATCCTTTATTTTCTTCTTTTCCGGATTTGCCGCCTTGATGTATCAAGTCGCGTGGCAACGTCTTTTAACTGTTTATTATGGAGTTGGCTCAGTTTCAATTACACTCATTGTCAGCGTATATATGCTTGGCCTCGGCTTGGGAGCTTTATCAGGCGGGTTTTTGACGGAACGCAGCAAGAATAAAATTATTCTTTATTTTATTGTTGAATTGCTCATAGGCTGTTTTGGTTTAATCAGTCTGCCATTCCTTGATTTCTTAGGCCGATACACTGCCGGCAGCAGCTATTTGCTTTCATTCTTTTACATGTTTCTTTTTTTGAGTATCCCAACATTTTTAATGGGAATTACACTTCCATTACTTACAAAAATTTTCAATAATATAACCAGTAACTTTCTTGAAACAGTCAGCTTTCTTTATTTCATAAACACAATAGGCGCCGCAGTAGGCGCTGTCTTTGCCAGTTATGTGATTATATCTTTTTGGGGACTTGATAACGCTGTTTTTTGTGCTGTCGCAATTAACTTTATACTGGCATTACTGATTTTATATGCCAGGTTCTTCCCTGTTATACAAGAGAAAACTCTCACATTTGTCAGGCAGGAAGATAATGAAGCTATATTGGGAAGAGTTGCTTATCTGCTGGTCGTTGTTACCGGGTTTATGGCAATTGGATATGAGATTGTATGGTTCCGCGTCGTAGAAATTCTGGTAAAGAGCTCCCCATATGCTTTTTCAAGTGTGTTATTTGTCTATTTGTCAGGAATTGCCCTGGGCAGTTTCGGTATGAACAGCTTTTTGAAAAAGAACAAGTACCTTGACAAGAAAAGTTTGTTTTTTTTCCTGCAATTTTTAATTGGTTTTATTGTAATAGCGATTATTACCGGATATTATTATCTTACAAAATTTACCCCCCTGGGAATATTTACTCGCACATCTTTTTCTAATATAATTCATCCACAGCTTATATTTCCTTCTACGATTTCATTAGGATCATTTCTTCGAGATGTCTATTTATTATTTGATGTTTTTTTATGGCCTTTTCTATTTGTGTTTATTCCCACAATCATAATGGGAGCGAGTTTTCCGCTTATATCATCATTAGCTCTGTCGCAGAAGGATAAGGAAGGAAAAACTATCGGAACGGTTTACTTTTTCAATATCACGGGTAATGTTTTGGGCGGGATATTCACAGGTTTTTTGTTTTTGCCATATTTTGGAACTGAAATTACGCTTTTGGTATTTTCATTGATTGGTGTATTATTTATTTTTTTTGTTAAAAGGTTTGCCGGCATAGAACTGCATGTCAATAAAAGAATTGCCGTTGTTCTGGCTTTGCTGATTGTATCAGTACTGTTTTTTCCTAAGAAAGGGCAACTGTATGAAATAATGCATATTTCGCCGGAAAAATTTGAGAAGTATCTTGAGGAGGGCAGAGACGGCGTAATTATGACATATAAACATAATGATGAAATCTTGAATTTTATCAATGGGCTTAGTCACGGGGGACGTCCCGATTATCAAAACTTTCACTGGGTTCTTGAAGCTGTAAGTTATGCGCCAAAAGCTGAAAACATATTAATTATTGGTTATGGCACGGGTTCTGTGACAGAGGCAGTACTGAAGATAGAGAGTGTAAAAGCAGTAACTGTCGTTGAATTGAACGGCGAATTAATGACAAATCTTAAGAAAATGTCTTTTTTCAAAGAGATGCTGGCTGACAAACGGATAAACTTGATTATTGACGATGGCAGGAGATTTTTATTAAGGTCAGACGAAAAATTTGATATGGTATTTATGGATCCTATAAGACCAATGACGGCATATAGCAACAATATATATTCACTTGAATTTTTCAATCTGGTAAAACAACATCTCAGGGAAGATAGTATTTTTATGCTATATACACATAATAATGAAGTCATAATTAAGACACTTATCTCGTCCATGAACCACATTAAAGCATATACCAGATTTATGCTGACCTCAAAAATGCCTCTACTATTTCACAAAGAACAGCGCGAACATTTTCTTGAAAAATTATCAACAGTAGAAAGAGAAGCGGTTTCAGAAAAGGTTTCAAAAGAGACAATGTACGATAACAAAGACAAAGATTTAGAATATTTCAAAAAAACGTTGGCGCGATATCCTGTAAATCATGACTGGAAACCTGTTGCCGAGTATTATATTGGTTCAAAATTTAGAAAATATAATCAACCTGCGATTAAGTAAGGCGCAGATTTTATCCTGCATTTCATTGTAGCCGTCAAATGCAAAAAGACATTCCACAAATAACGCTGCCTGAAAGATGTGACCGCAAGAATCGCTCAAAACTTTTTTTAAATTTAGGCGTTTTAATTTCATTCTGCATTGTTCTTCTATTGACGTATTTCCCGGTAGTTCAGATTAACTATCTTTATATGGAGGATTATATTTTCGTCAACTCACAAGAGGAACATTCTCTCCTTAATTTGCTTGTGAGTGAAACCATTGCTGGGAAATCTTTATATGGGATTTTTTACTATTTAATAGCCAATTATTTTGAGCATGCAAATTCAATCCGTTTATTGGGCATTATCAGTTTAGGATTATTGGCATACATCATTTATAAATTTCTAAAGACGTACCTGATCAAATCTGAACACTCATTTCTTATAAGCATACTCGTCTGTACATTACCAGCCTTTCAGATCTATGTTGCCTGGACAGTGTGTGTGCCATACATTTACTCTGCAATACTATCTGTACTTGCCGGAGTATTGTTTTTTAACGTTGTGATGAATAAAAATACACGAAGATTCATCCAGGTAGCTACATTTTTTATCATTGTTTTTTTATTGGTAATTGCCATGTATATCTATCAGCCGACGGCAATGCTTTACTGGGCGGTAAGCATAATTCCTCTTTAGTATTAAAGGATAAAGACTTTACAGGAAAATGGCATATGCCGTTTATTTTATATATTTTTACAGGTCTTGTATCCACTGCTGCCTATTTCTTTTCTGTAAAGATATTGCACTTTTTTTTGAGCATTGGTTTTCCCGGCAGAGGCGGGCTTCTTGAGTTAACAAAAATTCCATTAAAATTAGAATGGTTCTTTTGCTGTCCGCTGACTTATGCTCTCAATCTATGGAATATTTTCCCCACATATAAACTGGCAAGTATCGTTGGAATAATTATTATCGGCATGTTTTTATTGAATATTTTACAAGCGCTAAAGAAAGAAAATAGATTGAATTTGCTATGGAATCATTGCTTAAGGCTATTTCTTGTCACAGGCATTGTATTTTTAAGCTACCTTCCAAGTCTTGTGATTACAGATACTGTATCTCCATACAGGACCCTTGCCTCACTTACAGTGATTATATTTTTTTTATTCTACTCTGGACTTGTTTCAATTTTTTATTTTATAAATTTCAGACCCGGATTCTTATCGAATTTAAAAGATAAAGCAATAACGATAACTCTAATAATATTGACTCTCATAGCAACTTACCATGCACGTAATAATGTTAATAACTTTGCTCAGCTTCAGGCAACCGATTTTAAATATGTAAAAAGTGCTTTATCGGAATACGGGATTTCTGAATTATCCAGGATTTCAGAAATATATGTAAGGAGAATCGATGAAAACAAAATAAGAGAAAAGGGATTCCTTTATGATGAGTTCGGGATATCTACCACTTCTCATCCTTGGGGGCCGGCAAATGTAGTAAGAATGGCGTTACACGAGTTAGGAATAAAAGCTGATATTAAGATTAATCAATTAGCATTCGACAAGCCGATCCCAGAAGGTGAAAATGTTTTTACAATTGATATGACAAAACTCGATTATGTAAATAACTATAATAGCTCCATCACTAAACCACAGAAACATTGCCTTACCATCCCTTCCAGGTTATGAAAGGAAAATAGACCGTATATTTCTACAATGTTGTAAGTGTCCCAATTTTATTTAAAATTCAATTAAGCTGAAAAAGCCAATATCAAATATTTTCCTCTCTGCAGTCATCTCTTGCAGCCTTTTTAAATAATATTCAAAAATGCCTCTCATGGATTCTTTGTCCTGATCATAGTCAACATAACCAAAATCATCTTTTTGCTTTGTATTCTTAAAATATTCCTTCCCGTAAATATCGCTCAAATTTCTTGGCACAGGATAAACAAATACAAGGTTGCAATTTAAACATTGGAACAATTTATAATTATTTTTTGAGCAGTAAAATTTATTACTTCCCGAATTACATATAGGACAAATTCCGAAGATGTCAAGTTTTTAGTTGAAATTTATTTATGGCTCCCATTTAATTGTTATTCTTCAAGCAGCTTTTTTTGCTAATGTTTGATCTTTCTGCTCCG
>JAGVGM010000119.1 GCA_020057065.1 Thermodesulfovibrionia bacterium | reverse complement strand
ATAGCGTCAGCAGAATCATTTACGCTATTTTTCATAGATTAAATGCCAAATGGCGAGAGAAACCTTTAGAACAATTTACACAATTCATTTGACATTACCTCATTTTCTAATAATATCTAATTCTAAATTAGGCTTATGTTCAGCTTAATTGCACGGCATCATCTAAAGGCAATGGCTGGTAACCGCATTCTAAGCTGGATATAAAATATAACGAGAAAGTCTTAAAAAACACAGCAAAAGGCAATCCCACGCACATAAAGAATAAAATAGTCACTGCAGCAAAAGGTATGCCCGCGATTATGGCAAATGTTATAAACATAATTTTGGCTTTGAAAAGCATAACTATAAGTAAAAATGGGATACCGAATAATATTGCCGCAGCTATTAATACTACGGCAAAACAGATAAAGGCTACAAGAAATGCCAATATTGCTGCAATAATGCCTAAGGCGATTAATACCAAGAAGTAAATCAGTAAATCTTTCTTATTGCTTCCTGCCACCGCGACAAATTTACCCCATGCCGGCCAAAACGTACAACGCTCCATGCCCATAATAGTAACAACAAAATGGTCCAAACATACTCCCAAAATAGCCATGAAAATTATTCCGGCAATTAGCGTAATCAGTGGCAAGGCAAAAACGTTCATAACCTTTGCGAAAGACCAATCCGGTTTGCTGACAAAAATCCCTTGCGAAGTACCATTTAGATATGCCCAGAACCCGATAAGCGCGAAAAATACAATTACCGCCACCAAAAACAATAGCGAGAATTTAAATAAAGAATCCCCTTCCGTCTTAAAGCGACCAAATGGTTCTTTAATAGAGACGTCATTAGAGACCATTGCATTAAACCAGACAAATTTAAATCTGGCTCCCAACCAAGCGAACAAAATGATAATTGATAGTATAAAAATAACCAAGATACCTAAAAGCCAATAAGACATACTTGTCATTAAAGGGCAAAAACCTTTTGTATTTGATGTTTGAGCATCGCTATTATCGCTATCAGCTTCACCGATATTAGCTTGTTCTTGAAAGCTTGCTGAAGATTGTTCTTCGCCTGCTGCCTCTGCTTTCTTGGAACAGCGGTTATTAAACCCATTAAAATTAAAACTGCCGCCACCTAACGAACCAGCCAGGTAAGCTATTAATAAAAGACATAGCCACTTTTTTATTGAAAAAGGCTTAAATAAAATAATCTTTGTACGCGTTATGCTTTTGGTGATAAGTGTCTCTATAGTAATTTTACGCATAAGCACCTCCTTTTTAGAACTCAGTTTTAAAATGCAAAATCCTATTAAAAAAATTCTTTTTTGAATTAGCCTCTACTCCGCTCATTGAGCGCACGTCTTCAATTGTATAAAAAGCCTTTGGATTAAAACGGTCAATAATCCCTATGACGTTCGGAATTTCATGTCTTTTAACAATCGTATATATAATATGCACCTTTCCCGTGGCTCCAAAGCCATCAACGCTTGTTACGCCATAGTGCTGGGTCTTGAGAAATTCAATGAGTTGGCTGGCGTCCTTTCGTGTGATAATCCTGATAACCTGTATACCTATTGCCAGCTTTTCTTCGATTATCATCCCAACCCACGTACCGAATGCAAAACCGCCTGCGTACGCGATAAAACACGCAACATTGGAAATGTTAAGAAAGATTTGCCTGATAGCTAAAAGCCAGATTGAAACCTGGATAAAGCCCAGTAATGGCGCTATTGCTTTTCTGCCTCTAGATATGAGTAAAATGCGCAGTGTGTCCAAGGACACATCTGCTACGCGGGCAACAAAAATAAACAAAGGTAAAATCACCCATTGAAAGATTATTGTGCCTATTGGAATGTCGCTCAATTACCGCTCCTTATCAAAAATATGTCAAGACCACAATAGCTCATCTTTTATTTTGGTATTTTCTCTCCCCTTAATATCGTAGGTAAAGGTTTCGAATCAATACGCATGCCGCCGTCGTGTTCGATCTTTATTGTATATAACATACCAGGAATAAAGATAACTCCCGGCGCTTCAATCTGCGCGTTCTTTATGCCTTTACTCTTTGCCACATCGTAATGCAAGGCATAAATCCAAAATTTCTCCCAAAGGCCGTTTTCAAAAGAATTCTTTGCATTGTTTATTTTATAGCCCTCGGGGACTTCATAGGCCTTCGTGATTTCATATTCCTGCGTATTCTTGCCATCCAACATAAATATTTTCCAGAAAAGATAGGCGCTCTTTCCCTTCAAGCGGTCACCTCTTTTAATGTTTAAATCGTCAAAACGAATAACTAAAGACTGAAACTGAATTATATTCCCTGGGAAGGTAAAATACCGCGGCTCCAAAGAGTTATCCTGAGAATCATATTCCAAGAACTTAATTGTGGTAAAATTTCTCCTTGTTAATTCGTCATACTCCACCTTGGTGACCAATACTTCAGCGATTCGTGACTCCGCTTCCAAGCGAGAAATCATTTCGCGAAGAGTCTTATTCTCATTCCTAAATTTTATAAAAAATAGGAACCCAATAAACAACACTACCGACAACACCACAGCTATAATAAGTTTTGATATCGAATTCATGAAACGCTCCTGTTGTAAATAAAAAACAAAAACCGTTGCGATTTATTATATCACAACGGTTAGAATTTACAAATTTTCTTGAATCTGCAAAACTATTTTATACCCTTAGTAGATTATACTAAAATGTTAAGTTAAGATTTACCAAACCCTATTTAATATGGTAAGCATTAATACGCCCACTACGATCTGGACATAAGAGAAAATCTTTAGAAGTTTAACAGGGACATTAGTAAGCCACTCTTTAATCTTATTATATGCTTTCTTCTTCAGCAATAAATAAGTAAAAGCTAGCGCAATAACCCCTGCCAGCGTTAAAATTGCACCGATTTTGCCGCCTAACGATAATAATAAGGATAATAAATAAATTGAAACTAGCAGGATTACTCCTTTAGCCTGCGAAAATCCAATGCCAATCAATTTTCTACGTGCCCGCTCCGGCCAAAACAACATAAATAATCCCGTAATCACAAAAAACCACCCCAGAATCACAATAAATATCTTTGTCTTGCCCAAAATAATATTAAATACCTTAAATATATACACTCTTACAATCGTCAGTATCTTCATCATTATTGATTAATTTTCGCAGCTAATGTTTTCATTATTTCTCTATCTTTTTCACTAAGCTCTAGAAAAGCCACTGCTATCCTACATATAAGAGCGTTGGCTGGTTTTTGAACCCGCAATACTTTAGCCAAACATCTTATTGGCTCATTTACTAAAGGGACTGTTATCGTTATATCCAAAACCGAACCTATTTCTAATTCTTTCTCAAAATTTATAAGCGCTCCGCCAGCGCTCAAATCATCAACTGTAACTACCTCCCAACCGCCCTTTTGGCCATCATCCTGGTGAGCTCTAAATCTTAGTATAAAATGCCTGGAAATTCTTTTATATTCTCTTTTGTCGGAATCTTGGTCCATATTGTTCTTGTAATATTAAAACAAAAAACACTTGTGGGTAGTCTTTATAAATTCATTTTACTGCAAACAAAAGCCCTCTGCAAGCAAAATGCTTGCAGAGGGCTCACTCAAATACAAAACCTACATATTGATAATCTCTACTTTTAGCGGCTGTTGCCTTTGCGCTTTGAAAAACATTCCTTACAATATACCGGACGGTCTCCGCTAGGTTTAAAAGGGACGTCGCATTCTTTATTGCAGTCTGCGCAAGTCGCCTTGTGCATCTCTCGTGGACGCATGCCGAACCCACCATCTTGTCTAAATGCCATACTAACTCCTTTCTAGTTTTACTAACGATTTAAAAACAGTTTAATACAGTAAATTATCAATAATTCTCATACAAATATTTAAACGCGATCTTTCCGCCTTCGGAAACTTGGCCTACTCCTTCTTACTTGTCTGTGGCTTCCGCTGCCATGTTGCTTATCAAAATTGCGTTCTTGAGTAAAAACTTCTTCTCTGGGCCTATCATCATATTTTGCTTTAAAAGAACCACCGCCTTTGCGCTTTGAAAAACATTCCTTACAATATACCGGACGGTCTCCGCTAGGTTTAAAAGGGACTTCGCACTCTTTATTGCAGTCTGCGCAAATTGCCTGAGTAAAACTTCTCTCCCTACGATGATCATCTCGACCTTCTTTGTCATGATGGTAATGACGGTCGAAGCGCTGAAAAGGTTTTACAAAACGCCTTTCCTCAGAAGGCCTTTCTGAAGATTGACTAAGCAGAGTATCCATCTTCTGCTCCAGAATAACTAGCTGCTGTTGTACCCTATTGATTTGAAGCGCCAAATCGGACTCAGCATCCGGAGCAACAGTAGAACTTTTATGTTTAATAATTTTTTTCATAATATCACTCTTGCTTAAAGTATTCTGTACTATTATATCACGAATAAATAATATTTGAAACTCTTTGCTTGCGAAGTCACTCTGCCTCTATTTAGCAATATTAACCTCGCGACTAACATTTACTTATAACTCTTATTAATGCAATTGTCAAACAAATAAAAAACTATTAACAATTAAACCGAATGGCCTTCTCTAATACAAATTGGCTCCCCCTATTGGACGAGTTTTTGAGCACACCGATCATTTATCTAGCGAGATCCCGCTTAATTTTTGCGGGACGCAACTGGCTTATGACGGAAAAAATAGAGAGATTGTATAAAGAACTAACTAATGATCGCCCAAAATAGGCATGTAATAGTATAATAGAAATACAATAAGGCAAACAACTAAAGTGCTAATAGTAGTTATTGGATACTTATATTTAACTGAGGCTTCTTTTTTAATCAATAATCTTGGAACAAGTATCAAGCCTCCAGCAATACCGGACAAGAAAAATTCGGTAAAGAGATTACTAAACCCCTTGCTATAATTCCCAATTAACAAAATTAAAATAAATGATAGCAGAGGAATAAACAAGAAACAACTTTCGCATTTTGACCATTCTGCTCTTTTCTTCCCGAATAAAATAAATTGCAATGTTAAAATAACGGCGGGGATTAGATAAAAAATGCTTAATACTAAAAAAACTAAAATCCGGTCCATAAGAACCTCCTCTTTTATTCTGAATTTTAGTGAACGAATTTCATAAGTCTTCGCTTAGGCCTTAAGATATAATACTACAAATAAAAACCCCTCGCAACATTTTCTTATTGCAAATGGCTAGTATTAGCGGTTCACCAAGACGCTTTCTAATCAAACTGCTTTTACCGATGATTTTGAGTTCTTCATTAAAAGGACAGCACGCGGTCAGAAACGGCTATCCGCCGTAAATAGCAGCGATTATAACGCCTGTAATCGGTATTTCAACCAAACCAAGAATAGTCCAGTAAATTATAACTTCGGTAGCCACCGTCATAAAATAATACATACAAAACATCCACGGTAGCATGCCAACGGCCCAAACGCATAATCCGAAAACGAGACCTTTGACCAGCTTATTTTTCCCAGGAACGCCTTTGCGGAGTAACACATAAACAACGGCGAAAACTATATTGAACAAGAAGCCACCTATTTGAAACGCTAAGCCAGGAGGGCCATCCATTGGCTTCCAGACATTCGTCGGCTCGAGTTTATACACCCAATTAAACAACCATCCGCAGGTAACCGCCCGCAAAAATTGCACTGAACAGTGAAACTGCCAGTGCGGCAATGAGTATTTTTCCTATTTTCATATTCATCCACCTCCTTGCAATCATATTTTATCAAAAACGAGAACCCGTCGCACCAAAGATTGCTGCAACGCGTTATAAAATTGGCCTCCTTCGTGGACGAGTTTAGAACTTTCTTAAATCAAGGCAGTCTTGTTATTTCCTCAACAAAAATCGGGCTTTCAGTCAATAGAATCTCGGAAGCCGATTTAATCTGCTCATTGCCCAAATAATCTGTAACTTTAACTGTCCCTTTTAGGTTAGATGGCAAAGCAGAAGTCCCAGAATCACTCCATAGCACATACGCCGGATTTTTGTCAAAAAAAGTATATATATATTGCCCTCCCCGGGCAGACGTCTGACTGCGGCTCAATTCGCTACGTGTTTTGCATAGAAGTCCAAAAAGCCGCCAAGAATCACACCAGAATCCACGTAATAACGACGGAATACGAAGAACCAAGAGAAACCCCTGCCTTTGTCCTTGTAGCCCAAGGGCCCCAAAATCGCTTAGAATACGCCTTAAAATAATGAGAATTTTTGAGGGGTTTTAGCCTGAAATGGCCTGTTTGGCTTTTAGCGGGGTGCAGTAAATATGAGACCTGTTTTTAAGGAAGGAAGAAACGCCTAACTTGCGGTATACTACAGACTTATCGAAAACAACGGTTTTGGCTATGAAAGGAGCAATTGACCTATGAACCACACCCAATCTTATACCATAAACGGCTGTATTTTCCAAGAGTTTTTGGCGCTTTTAGGAAGAGTTGTCCACAGTGACCTGATCCGGCAAATGGAGTACCTAAAAGTGGAGAATGAAATCCTGAGGGCCAAATGCCCGAAACGGATAACCACAAGCCCGGTTGAGAAGCGTAGGCTCATCAGATACGGCCTTGCCTGTAGAGGCAAGATTAAAGGCATTATCTCAATAGTCAGCTATTCTACCTTCAGGCGTTGGGTTAATGGCGATATCCGCAATAAATATAAGCTTGCTAAGCAGGGCAGGCCCAGAAAAACCACCCAAGAGATCATAGACATAATAGTGCGCTTTGCCCGGGAGAACCTTGGCTGGGGTTATGGCCGGATAATGGGAGAGTTAAAGAAGCTAAACATCATCAGCCTATCCCGCAATACCATCAAGGCCATTATGCGCCAGAATGGCTTAGATCCAGCTCCGAAACGGGCCAATGACTCATGGGATGCCTATATAAAAAGACACTTTGAAACCCTCTGGGCGTGCGATTTCTTTACCAAGACCATCTGGACAGCTATGGGGCCCAAGCTATTTCATGTGCTATTCTTCTTAAATATCCGAACCCGGAAAGTCCATATTGCCGGTATGACCGCAAAGCCCAACAAGGAATGGGTGATGAACGTCTCTAAGTCAGTGTCGTTCTTGTTTCAGGATAAGACCAAAAAGCTCCTTATCCGGGATGGTGACACAAAATTCCCAAAAGAATTCAACGAGCTATTCAAAGACTGCAATACGAGAGTCAAAAAGATACCTTACCGTTCACCGAACCTTAATCCCTATGCCGAAGGATTTGTGGGAACCATAAAAAGGGAGTGCCTGGAGCATTTCTTTGTATTCGGGGAAAGGCATTTTGAATACCTCGTGCGGGAATACCTCAAATACTACAATACCAAACGCCCGCATTCAGGCCGGGATAATAAAACGCTTGAATATCGAAGCAGAAGGACCAACGGCAGGCTCAAATGCGATTCACGCCTAGGCGGGATGATCAGGCATTATTATTGGGGATAAGTAAAAGCTACCTAACGATTAACTTGTGTCCTCCGCCCAAATCAATAGTCTTTCCTGTAATATTTACTCTTTTTGCGCTCTTCGGAATTTTTTTAACCTTTTTTAAGATCAGACTGCCTTGCTGAATATATTCGTTCTTAGGCTTTGGTAAAGTTCTCTCCGACGGCTTTTTCCCTTTGTCTTTCAAGATTTCAAATCGAACAAAATGTGATAATCTTAGTATTGCTAAAGGTCCACCGTAATGCCTCCAATCAAAAGGCTTGTCATGCAACTTAGTTGTATCTAATTCGATAATATCAGCCACTGTAAATTTTTTGCCCTGATATTTTTTCTCAATTGACCAAATGGGTTTAAATGGATGATGGGTAAAAGCATTTCTGATGAAACGAGCTATCTGAAACGCATTAGATACATTTTTATCTCGCTGGTTTATTGGATCTGGAATTACCGCAACTATAGCATTTTTTATTCCCGTAGCCATTAAAAATGTAGCTGATTGATGTAAATGCCATGAGGCGTAATCCGCTTGGTCATCACGCAAGGCCACTTCGTTGTATCGCACACGGTGTTTCCCATGAACCCATTCCACCGGCAAATCAAGCGGCTGTTTTTTCAGCGTGGTTGCAAGTCTTACTGCGGATGCTAAACGAAACTGCAATTCGGCAGCGAATAACTGTCCTATAATTTCTTCCGTCTTTGATTTCATTAACTAAGGCCTTGCAACCGATAACATTTTATTTCTTAGGGAAAGGATTTTTTGCTTTAAAATAATTCAAAAGTAAATAATAACGTAGTGCCAACTTTCTATCACCAGATTGTTTTCTCTTTTTGTATTCTGATTCGACAAATTGAAATGCCTGATTAAGTACTTCTTCGAATTTCTTTGCCTGCTCTGGGTTTTCATTTATGCTCTGTAGGAAATCGCTGCCTAGATAATCCAATATCGGTACACCATCTAAATCCCGGACTATCATTTTTAGGCAACTAGTTGCCATAACTTTACACAGCTCAACATCTTCATTTGTTTGCGCAGGTAGTTGCTGGTGTTTATTTGCTAATGCAGTCAAATAATTTACCAATTCCCGACCTATAACTATACGCGGATATTCAGCAACTTTGTGCTCTAGCTCATATGCTTTATACAACACGGGCCCGTAGATTTCTCCGTTATCTAATTCCGTTCCCAGGCCTACCTCGATGCCTGCACGGAAAGCTTTTTTCATCGCCAATGATAGTAACAGCATACCTCCGCAAGCTAACAAAGTCCCAAATACGCCATTGATGGCGTGTGAATGGTATTTATCTGTGTGCAGGCAGACATATGCTTGTATGCAATCCGAAAAACGCTGATGTTTCAAATTGCTTTTCAGCATTGCTTTGAATTGATCCATTTTTTCAGGGGCTACTTTTACTGAAGGCTCCCTTTCTTCTGTATAAGCATCGAAGAAATCTTTAAATCCATTGCGTAAATTCTCGACGAACCAAACCGTTTGCTTGTGTGCTTCTATTAATTTGGGATGATTATCCTCAAGAGATTGGCCTTCAAGATTCTGAAAAGCTTCTTTTTGACCTAGAACATCAATAAAAGCCACAAGATAATAATAGTAATTTATGTTACCATTTGGCCTGTCTGAATTGCTTGTCACAACCTATTATCCTTTTTTGATTAGTGGCTCATTACTTCTGATTTTTATAAAATGAATCCTTCAGAAAATGGATCCCACGCTTTCTTCGGCAAGACCCTCTTAAGAATAGCCGGTCAAGCTACAATTGAGAAACGTCAAAAAGAAATTACTTGCCGATTTGCAAGATCTATTTCTAAGTAGCTACAGCATATTCCGGATAGAGTGCATCCAATAAGGCTTTAACTTTATCAGAAATTGCTTGTTGAGCTACGCTCATTCCTTTGAGCGACTTAAAGATGTTAATCCAGTTTCGCATAAAGAAATAGTGGACGCTTGCCCCAGCATTATTGGCCTGCTGAATTTTTTCAAGCAAGAAAAGTAGTACTTCCAAAAAATCATCTATTGAATGTTCAAACAAAATCTGGAAAGTTTTTGAACCGGGTTCCCACAGTTGAACCGGTTGCTTAGTAGTCGAATAAAATGCTACTTCTGTCTCCAGGGCTTTTTTAAACAAATCCTTATGTTCGCTGTATTTTTTAAGCCAGTTTAATGTGATGTCCAATGCCCTATATATATTATCAAAAGTTCTGGCGTGGTACTTGTCAAAAAGCAGTTTCCAATATTGCTCAATTCTTGGAAAATTATCTGTTTTCTTCTCGCTATCCTCATCCGCCATTCTCCAGAATTCCCAGGCAAATGTTTCTTTAAAAGGATTATCATTTGAACATAGCTCTTTCAATTTATTTTTGAAATATGACTTATCGAATCCAGCATCTTCAATAAATTCAGCAAAATACGTAAAAAGGAAATGAGCATGGCTTTCTTCTCGAGCTTCGAAAAAGCCCAACACATCCTTAGCATCGTCCACGTTCAAATCTCTTATATGGGAGAAAACATGCAAGAGATATTCTACAAGATCCTTCGGATTAGTTGAGCTGGATTGAAATTGTTCATCCAAGCCACGCATAAGCTGAAACGCTAACTTTTTGACTTCGTCACCGAGGCCAGTCCGATATTCATTTAATTTTTTTCGTCTCCAAGGATGAGATAGCTCAATAAAAGGTACTATAGCTTCTTTTCTTACATATAGATCGGGCTCGGAATAATTCAGCTTTTTTGCCAAAGAACCATCAATATCCATTAATATTTTGATTTTTTCAAAAGCATAGACCATAAGTTCCAACTCATTTGAAACAACAAATTTTTGCAAAACCCACGCCAATTTTCCCCTGACACTTGTAATTAAACTTTCTTTCTCGCCTTTTTTTATCTTTAAATGGTAATTAAATTCGCTTTTTGAATCTGTGTCTGGATCGGGATCATCAATGCATAGTTCAACGATTTTCTTAGCTTCTTCATATTGTTTATTTTTAACCAAATCTTCAGCCATGCCCACTATGCTTTCCCGAGCATAGGAATTATTCTGAAATGTATTCCAAAATATGCTCTTATTTTGTAAATAAGGAGAAAATAGATTATAAGCTTTTGTTACGTCTGTCTGAGATAGATCCCTAATAGGTCCAGCCAGGAACTCGAGGACTTTCGCTCCGGGGGTCTTATTTTTTAATAACGCTGCCACTATCTCTTGACCTCTAGAGGTATTGTCTTTCCAATCCCTCTTTATTAAGCCCGTGATAAGACCGCTTTTATCCCACACAAAATCTCTATCAAATGTGTTCAAATATTTTTCGAAATCAAAAACGTTAAATAATTCTACAATAAAATCAGGGTCACTCTCAGGAATTCCTTCTGCAACTAGAAGCTCAAATGAATCATAGTTGCGATTATCATACTTGATAAAATTTGGTTTCTTGATTAAATCCAAGAAATAATTTTTTGCTGGCTGATAGCCTAATTTAATTAATTTAATTAAAACCGAAATTGTAAACAAGCTAGTTGGGTATCCTGCTGGATGGCCTCTTCGTCTGTATTTTACCGAATCAATATTTATCAAACTCATTATTTTATCAAACCCAATTTGCTCTAAGTTGCTATTTCTTAATGCATAAAATACGACTTCTGAAGTTGCAGGAATACCTTTTTTTATCCATAGGATATTCTCGAGATAATAAAACGCCCTTTCTCCGTCCTTTTTTGACAAATTCTTATCAGTAATACGTTCGAATAAAATCGGTATCAAGGCACGTTTTAAATAAGCTGGATTGTCTCTACTAGCGCTCTTTTTCGTTTTCTCTAGGATATTTTTTTTAAAAAAAACCCATGATTCCTTTACATTTTTTTTGTAGAGACCGAGAAATAACGGCTGAAATAACAGACGGACGACACCTTTATCCGTGATAGAATAATCACTGCCACACTGGGAAACACTGCTACCAATCCATTCGTAGCCTTTATATTTTCCATTATATTCAGCATTGAATTGATCCGAAATTTTTCTAACAATATAGGTAAAATTTCGCGATAAATTGTCTTTAATAAATTCTTTGACAAAAGAATAAACCAATGGATGAGTCTCAGTAACGTTGTCAAAATCATCGCTAGTGAAATCGAAATATTTAAAAATGAAATCAATAAATCCTCGTTTATCTTTGCTGCGCTCCAAAAATACCTTTAATATCCCTGCGACATGTTCATCTTCGCGCCAACCGCGTTTTTCTTTATCAATCTTTCTTTTCTTTTCTTTCTCAAAAGGGCGTAGTATGTCCTTCTCCAGAAAAGCGATGATCTCGCCTTGATATTTTCCCTGAGTATCTTTCTGAGCAATTTCCTTCAATATCTCAAGCGCCTCATCGTAATTAAAATCGTAGGACATTTTCTTATAATTCTTGATCACAAAATTAATAAGGTAATCGCTCGTGACCTTGTCCTGAGTCCACTTTTTCTTCAATATCCTAATAGCTAATTGAATATAGCATTCTTTTAACAATACTTTTTCGATAAAGAAAGAGAAGTCATCAACAGAAAAGGAGTTTTTTTCCAATTCATCGCAGAGATAAAATATCAATCGCGGATGTGCGGTCAATTGATTGAGATAGGTTTTGTGATTAAGATTTTTAAATCTCGTGCTGTCACACAAAAATTCATCTTTTAGATTAAATATTTTTCTGCCAATAGATAATGTGGGAGAGAATGAAGTGGGCTGATCCGCGATATGATTCTCAAAGGCAAGCAACGCAGTATTAAATTCGCTCTGCGTAATAGCTCCTCCGGATTTGCCCTTCTGGAGTATATCTTTGAAAAAACGCGCAACTATATTCTTCTGATCTTCCAGATCTAAATAAAAAGGATATTTAAAAGCAAAATATTCGGATATTTTCTGGTGAATATTCTCAATTTTTCCAAATTCAATAATCTCGGTTTTGGCAAGAAATGAAATATCCGCGACTGTCCAGCCTTTCTTTAATAGTTTCTTAACAACAGAATCTCGCTTAAATCTTTTTGCTTCAATCCAATGAATGTATTCGTGGACATATTCGTGGCAATCTTTAAAGTCTTGGTTTAGCTTTCTGACAATAATATTAAATTTGTCTTTTTTGCCATATTGTTTGTTAGATTTCTTACCAATTATCCTTTTTATATCGCCAAAAGACAGAGGCTTGCTGTATGACTTTACCTCATAGTCTTCAAAAAAATCCTTAAAGATAAGAGTAAAATCATCCCAGCCCTTTCCCTCAACTACGATTTTGACAAAATCATTACGTTTGCTACCTTGCAATAAATAAAGCAATGTAATATCTGCTTGGTCTGAAATGCCTGTGAATGTATACTGCCCAGCTTTACTCATTTTTATCAGCACCTGTTTGACTTTTTATGGATGAAAATATTAAACCGGACGAATTCCTTCTCTTTAATTCATCTTTATTTTTTATAATTTCCATAAGTTCACCGCCATCGACAATTTGAATATATGAATAGGTATTCCTATTCTCAAAAATCCAATCGGCGGCCTCTTTGCTTACTTTACCAGAAGTAATAATGTAAAATCCGTCAATATGAACTCCATCGTTCCCTTTATCTGAGGTGCCAAATTTTATACGCCGTGAAAATGCCATCTTTATCTGATTTATAATTGTGATAATGTTTGCTTTATTGGGTTGGCTGGTACAGACAATATCTTTATTTTTTATTTGAACACCGAATCGTCTCCTGTGCCCAAAGGCATCGCAAGTTTCAAAATAAATATCTATACCCTTTTCACTTGAACCATGCATATCTATAATATTTTGAACTTCTATATGAACAAGTAGAGGAAGTAAGATATACTTTCTTAAGACATCCTCATTAAGCGTTTTTAATTTATCGATATTAATCGTATTTATGGTGACTTTGACTGCCATATCCTAACCTTTGATTCTTCGTAATAATTCTTCCGCTGGCTCGTCGTTCGGGTCCTGCGGAACTAATTCGCCACGGAAGGCCTTGGAGAGAATCGACGGCGTGAGCTTATCAACCTGCGCTTGGGCTTTGGTATAGCGGGCCTCGATTTTGTCAGCCAACTTGAAAAGCGATCGCACGCGACGTACAATTTCCTGTTGTTCAGGCAACGGCGGAAGAGGCACAGAGACTTCATTTAGTATAGCAATGTTAATGTTCTTTTGTGCAGTAGCAGGTGCAAACATAGCAAGGTCTGCTTTTGCAACCCGGATGAAATACTCAATATACTCTGCAACACAAATCTTAGGATTCGCAATAATACCAACGACACTATCAGGGAAACATGCCGGATAAGTCAAAATCGCAGATTCGGCTATGTTAGCAGCAATAGTGATGCAAATAGTTCCCTTAGGCCAAAGGCGACTTTGTGTTAATCCCGTTTCACTGTAATTCTGCTTATGTGAAGTTATTCGACCACCCGATTGTGCAATATCTCCAGTTTGAATAAATGGATACTGCCCTCCAAATAAGGACGGTTCATTTCTTGGCCGATGGCGCGATCTCCCACGACTCATCTCTCCGGTCCGTGGAAGCTTTGTCCAAATCCAAGTATCGGGAATATCCAGCAAATTAACAGCACTGTTATTGTTAAATTTGCTACTCACTCCGCCTGATTCCTCTCGCCAATCAGCGGTAAGACGGCCGGAGCAGGCAGCGGCGAGAACGGATTGACGGAATCGTTTAAGGATGATCTTAACTTTTGTAAGCCGTTTCTGTGATGATTCGATTTTATTGAGCAATTTTTCAAGCTTCAATACTATACGACGTTGTTCATTAAATGGAGCTAAAGGAAGCTCAAGAGAAGCCAATTTGGAAGCATTTACATTCGGCACCGCGATACCTGCAGTAAAGTCAGAGATAGAACGCCAATAGCCATCCGATTTCAGAAAAGCTTCGATATATTTTGGCTCAATGGAATCCAATGCATTAAATCGAATCAAGTACGATGCAAACACTGCATCACAAGGAACATCCTTGATACGTAAACTAACGCCTACTGAACCTGCTCGCGATACAAGAATGTCATTCGATTTGACCCGATATTTCTCGATGTCTTCAGGAACCTCTTCGCAATAAGGAACACTTGGCCAATCAATTTTTCCATTAGAAATATCAGTAGTCCGAACGTATTTGATTTGACCAACATTAGCGGCCCTACACGTCCATCCATATTGAGGTTTAGAACTAATTGTTCCAAGCGTTGTAGTCATCCAGCCTCGAGGCAAATCGTTACTCATCTGTCTACGCCTTCTTCTTTTTCGACAAGCTCCACGATTTCCCGAAGGTCATCAACGACCGCTTCAAGTTCAGTTATGGCTTCACTTGCCAAATCTTGCGGCTCAGGTAACTCATCGCTGTCTTCCGATGATTCATCCTTAAGCCAGGTTATATCGAGCTTATAACCACGATCTTTGATTTCTTGAATATTAAATCTGCGGAACCGGCCTTCAACACCCAGATCTGTCCGCTTGCCCTGTCCGTTCGGATCCGTGCCAAAACATTTCTCAAATTCTTTAAAATGTTCCGGAGAAAGTGGCCTGTCTTTTTTGGTAATTCCGGGTACGTTAGAGCGGGCGTCAAAAATCCAGACATTTTCAGTTGGCAGCCCTCTCTGGAAGAAGACCACATTCGCTTTTACTCCTTGACTGTAAGGCGTAAATGTCCCGCGTGGCAGACGCAGAATTGTATGCAAACCACAATCCTGCGTAAGAATTTCAATAACCTCCGTTGCTTTATCCTCAAATAAACAGTTGTCCGGCAAAACCATAGCTGCACGTCCACCAGGCTTTAGAATATTTACAACGTGCTGTATAAAATTGAGTTGTTTATTGCTGGTTGAAATTGTGAAATCATCTCGCTCAGGTGCCTGGTTTGCGCCTTTGGTGCCAAAGGGCGGATTAGTAAGCACACAATCATATCGCGTGCTTTTTAACGGTTCGTAAATTGAGTCTCCGAGATAGATATTCGCATGTATCCCATGTAAATATAAATTCATAAGCGCAAGACGACGAGGCCTGGCTACAAGCTCGGTGCCGGTATAAACCTTATTGGTAATCCGCCTGGCATCGTCTCGCTCAAGACCACCTTTAGTATGTTCTATCAACCACTCATAAGCACAAACTAAGAAACCTCCTGTGCCAGCAGCCGGGTCATGAATAACAAAATCCTTTGACTTACGCGGATCCGGCTTCATGCACCTGACAATTGATTGGATGAGAACCCGAGGCGTAAAGTACTGGCCAGCGCCTTTTTTACCTTCGGATGCGGATTTCTCAAGCAGGCCCTCATAAGCAGCTGCCTTGATATCCACGTTAAGGCTTGTCCATTCGATCTCATCAATGAGATTAATCAGTCTCTTGAGATTAATCGGGTTAGAAAACTTTGAAATAGCTCCAGCATAGATATCGCCAAGCGTGCCTTTTTGTTTCCCAAGGCCGCGCAGAGCGTCCACATAAAATTCCGTTAATTCTGTCCCGGACTTTTCGCGTAACACCGGCCAAGAATACTCCTTAGGAATATTGGCGCCTTTTTCCTCAGCCATCTTCAAAAAAAGAAGATAGGTTAGCTGTTCAATATAATCGCCGTAATCAATTCCGTCATGGCGAAGAGTATGGCAAAAACCCCATAATTTACCGACAACGTCACTCATGTCAACACCGCCTCATTTATCTCTTTTAAGAGTTCATCAAGCTTACCTTCAAATATCCGATTTAGCTTTGTATAATTCATTCCTTGCCTTGTAAAGATTGGCAAGGAATCAATGTCGTCTTTTTCAATCAACAGATTCGCGACTAAATGGCGCTGAATCAGCTCAAGCCACTTTTCCTGCCCATCGGTAAAATGATGTCTTGCTTTCACCGTGGCCAAAGCTCGTTCAATGCGGGTTTCCACAGTTAAAAGGTCTTCGTTTTTGGCAGCATGCCGAATAATAGAAACTATATCTGCTAATTCCTTGTTGTATGCCCTGCGCAAATTGCGCTCATTAAATTTGTCTATCAGGTTGTCTGGTTTAGTTGCAAGTTTTTCGCGCAAAGCCTTAAGCTCATCAGTATGAAAATCCCGGGGCCTATTGAGTAAAATGTCGATTGCGTCAATATGCTCCGGGTTCTTTTTGACAAACTCCTCAAACATTTTCAGGTAATCCGCTGGCTTAAGCTCTTTACCGTCAGCCGCCCTAAAAATCACTTCGGAAGCCACATAGTCCTCAGCTGACTCAGCAATGATAAATTCGCGCTTCGGCCTTTGGTAATTCTCGCATAAATGTAAGAATGCCTCACCTTGGAGAATCTTCATCGTGCCAGCCCAGTCCTTTGAAAGCTTTTCATCAAGCTTCATCGCAAAATCTGCAATATCTTCCCCAAGAATATAGTTAAACTCATTTCTGCTTTCTTGCGTTATGTTTTTTGAAATACGCTGAAGCCTCTTTGACAAGACCCTAATGTTATAAGCTCTGCTTTGATTATTGGCGATTGCCTGGACTATCTCCTGAATCGTTTTAGTGGGTTTTACAGGCGCTTCGGCTGTTATGCTGGTTGTCTGCTTGAAGTATTCTAAGAGTGTCCCGCCAAAACAATCAAAGACTGTAAAGTGAGTCTTATTAATTTCCGGGCACAGACGCGTGCCCCGGCCCATCATTTGCTCAAAGAGAATCCTTGATTTTACTGACCGTAAAAAGACTATGTTCTCAATCTTAGGCACATCTACTCCAGTAGAAAGCATATCAACCGTAACCACAATCCCAGGGTTTTGCCTGTTTCTGAATTCTCGTATCCTTTGAAGAGGCCTGTCAACCGTAGGGCTTCCGGTTATTTTCTGGACAAAGGCATCGCCTCTATTAAATTCATCCCTTAAAATATCAACCAACTGGTCGGAATGGGAGGTATGGGGCAGGTCATTATCAGCAAAAATTAGTGTCTTCGGGAAATGCCCCAAAGATTCTTCCTGGCTGAGCAAATATTTTTTAAGTTCTTTTACGATTTTCTTATTGCGGTCCGGGGCAGTCCATTCAGCTTCGTTGCTTTCCGGCTCAAGAAGGCGTTCATCTTCCAAGATATCAAAAACTAACTGCCCAGTTTTGGTATCTTTAAGACCAACTTCTTCACCTTCTTTTAAGAAAGCGCCATTGACCGTTATATCTGATTTTATTGATACTGCGTCATAATCAACCAAATATCCCTCTTTAACGGCGCGTTCATATTCATAACGAAAGGCAACTTCTTTGAAGAATGCCATTGTATGCGCAGCAGGCGTAGCTGTAAGGCCTATTCGTATACCGTCAAAGTGTTTTAGGACTTCGCGCCATTTGCTTTCCTCTTGGGCAGTATAGCCGCGATGGCATTCATCGGCTATGACAACATCAAAGGCGTGGATGGGAATATCCAGTTTTTCTGCTTCTTCATCTTCTTCAAGGTCTCCCGAGGCAACGCCGAACATACCTTCTTGACCAAAAAGATTAATTCGCATCCTTTGAATAGTACAAACATACATAAAACTATCGCGACTTTTCGGATCTGTTAAGTATTCAGTAGGTAGGACCTTTGGGTCAAACTTTATATCCTCATCTAAATCCTCGCGCCTGAAACGCTGGCTGTATACCTCATAGCATTTATCGAATTTAAGACCAGGTTCTGCCTCAAAGCTTGCCAGCGCAGTAACCGCCTGCGCTGCGAGGGCGCGCCGATCCACCAAGAATAAAACACGTTTGGCAAGTCCTGATTTCATAAGCCGGTATATCAAATTGATGATCGTGAATGTTTTTCCTGTTCCGGTTGCCATAGCAACAAGCATGTTGCGTTTTCTATCAGCTATAGCCTGTTCTATGGCCGCAATAGCTTCTTTCTGATACGGGCGTAAAACCGGATTGTCGATGGCATTGTTCCTAAGCCACGCCTTAGCGGTTTCTTCGTCCCTTGAGAGCAATTCCTCTAAAGCATTGGGTGTATGGATTGCGGTTATTTCTCTTGAACGGTTCAAGGGATGACGTAAATCCTGAAACCAAATAATCTTGCCATTAGTTGAGTAAATAAACGGGAGATGATATTCACCGAAAGTAAACGGACTTTTCTGAAATCCGCGGGCGTAACGCTGTGCTTGCTGAAGCACGTTTTGAGGCCCGACCGAAACTTTCTTTCCTTCGACAGCCGCCAGAGGGCGTTTCGCATGAAAAAGCACGTAATCACAAGGTCCTGTCTGCGTAGGATATTCCTCTACAGAAGCATGGCCATAAGCCTTGCCGTCATCAAAAGAAACGATAGGCCCCCACTTTGAATTAAACAGGAGCTTGTCTATATATTGTTTTCTTGTTTTGTGTTCGTTCCAATTCTGTTCCGGCATACTTCCTCTTATTTGTACGCTACAAGTTCACCGCTATCAGCAAAACTGTGATGCTGGTTATCTCCAATAATGAGATGATCTAAAATCTTGACCTGCATAACATTCCCTGCTTGACAGAGCTCACGAGTAAAATCCCTGTCCTCTTTGCTAGGTTTAGGATCGCCTGAGGGATGATTGTGAACGCAGATAACTGACACTGCGAATTTCTGTAAAGCGGAATGAATAATTTCCCTTACTATCGGCATTGCACGGTTGACTGTTCCGCAAGCCGCATCTGTTATATCTATAATCCGATTATTTGAGTCGAGACAAACGACCTTAAAAACCTCTGTTTTAAGATCGCGAAGCTGAGGCATGACGATATCCACGACATCCTTGGTAGAGGCTATCTTCTGTTTCCCGGTG
This sequence comes from Thermodesulfovibrionia bacterium, assembly GCA_020057065.1. Classification (GTDB taxonomy): domain Bacteria; phylum Nitrospirota; class Thermodesulfovibrionia; order UBA6902; family UBA6902; genus SURF-23. The sequence goes on along the minus strand of JAGVGM010000119.1, from coordinate 23,798 downwards.
GACACATCGTCCTCGCGATAGCGCCGCCCGATTTCAAGCGCGGCCTGAATATGGGCTATCTTAGCCCCTCCTAAGCCTTTGAATTCCTTCCAGTCGCGGGCGTCCGTATGCGCCATATTGCGGAATGTATTGAATTTTTTAAGAATCTTGCGGGCGAGGTCAATTGCGCTGGTGCCATGGGTGCCGGTGCGAAGAAGAATCGCCAGAAGCTCTGAATTACTCAAAGCCCCTGCGCCCTTTTTGAGCAACTTCTCGCGTGGCCGGTCGTCCTCCGGCCAAGTCTTGATTCCTGTCGCTTTTCTTTCCTTCACCATTCTTCCCTTCTCTGTTCTTCTCTTAAAATTCTGAGCCCTTTACGAGCCGTTTGAACCGGTTACACCCTCTTGCACACTAAATTTCTTCTCTTCTTTTAAAAATGTGGCAATCGCAGAACTGATCTGTTTAAACGCAACCGGATAATAATCCCAGACCTCGACACAAAGGTTTACTATTATTGAATTCTCATTCAATCGTTTCACTTTGTACTTTTCATGAACATGGCCGCAAAAATTCCAAGGCACAGTTGGATCGGCATCCTCGACCCGGTGCGTCATGCAAATATCCTTAGAACCATAATGAATGTAGACCTTCGAAATAATCGTATTGAGGCTGTTGTGCCGGTCGTGGTTACCTTTTATAAAAATGAACTTGCCATTCAGCCGCTTTTCGAACTGCCGGTATTTCTCTACTCCACCTTCTTTCCCACCTTTAAAAATGAAGTCGCCCAGAAAAAAGACCGTATCGTTTGGCTTAACTCTCTCGTTATGCTTTCGGATGATCGTTTCATTCATTTCATCGGCCGTCTCAAAAGGCCTTTTGCAATAGCGAATGATATTGAAATGCGAAAAGTGATAATCTGATGTCCACCAATAATTCATACTGAAATCCTATTGATTTGTTTTTCTATGCCCCGCAATTTTTCTATGATCTGGTCGAATGAGGGCGGTTCCTCAAAAAACATCTGTTGCATCTGTCGATAATCGTTCTTTAATGAATTCATTTGATCATCGCGAGGCAATAGCCGCAGACCTGACGGCGTTGCTTCCTCGTAATGTGCCCAATTAGCCTTGAAAAATAAAGCCTTATGCTCGGCAACAGTTTTTAGCAGTGAAATATTCTCCAAAGCCCGCTTATATATTGGAGAATCCGCCATCGCGTATATGTCATAATAATGCCGTGACATTCGCGGAGGCGCATTCTTTTCAGACGGATAATAATAGATCATATGCAAAATCGTCGCCTTCTCCCAAAAAGTCCTCTCCGCGGCTAAAACACGCACAGCAACCCCTTCAACAACGCGTTCTCCTGGAACATTCACGATATATGGAACAATTGTCGCTGTTTCGACCGGCCAGTGATCGGCGCGGGCGCCAAACTCGATTTTAACGGATGATTTCACATAGCTTTCCACAGTACTCATCATGGCATGAGGAAAAGTGAATAGAACCGTTTGGCCGTCTGGGGCCTCCTCATCCAACGCAAGACTCCATTCTTTCTTATTAGGTAGTGCCACCGCGACTGCTTGTTTTAAACTTGGAACAATAACCTCATCAATCTTCGTCTTGCATGCCGATTGCAATTCTTTAAGCCGTTTTTGATTTTCTTTGTTGCTCTTATCTTTACCCGGCTCAATTGCCTTTGTCTTGGACAAAAACGGTCTCTCTATGGAAATATCAATGTCTTCCGAAAATCGCTTTATGACGTTGTAGCACTTCGAAAGCGATGTTCCTCCCTTGAAGGTCAAATGCGAACCAACCTCCGGCAATGAAAAAAGGACTTTTAGAATCCAGCAGACCCAAAAGTCCTTTTCAACCAGTTGCGGCATTATGTTTAAGTTGGCCGCGGCCACTTCGAAGTAGGCGCGTTTATCTTTCGCGTCAAGTGATACGAATTTATCCATAGAATCTCATCCTTGTAATTTTCTGAATATTATACCTATCCACACAGGAGCAAAACGCAGGTCATTAATAAGCTGACGTTTGTCATTGGAAGATAATTTTTTCTTGAGGATCCCGATGATTTTATCATCAACATTATTTTGTCCTAAATAACGCAAGGCTTGAATAACCAGACCACTCACGCGTCCTGCAGTCGCCATATTTTTGGGCGTTGTTCTTTTTAGCACGAGCTGCTGTTTATTGATTTGTACTGTCCTGTTAGACCCATCTGTCAAAAAGACAATCCTTGCTGGCACCTGCTCGGTTAAACCAAGCAGATTCGCGGCATACGCCCCGGAAGGCTGGATCCTTAAATTATCCCGCCCTGCCAACGCTTGGGCGATGCGCTCATAATTTGCCGGAAGCTCTCCTAAAGTAGGATGCTTTTCAGGATAATCATAGAGACCATGCGCTAACCGGCGAATAGTACCGACTCTTACCAACCGCACCAAAGCTTGAGCCACGGCGGTACGACTCCCAAGATCAATAAAGTGATTTGGTGTAAAGACCCAACCCGCGTCCTTGCTATAAATCCTGCTAGCTATTTTATTTTCAATGCTTTGAGCCATATAAATCACCTCTTCCTTGTCACAAAAAGTATATATTTTTTGTGACAAGAAGTCAAGCTATTTTTTAACGGTAAAACCCGCATAACGTAATGTTCGCTATTTAGTGAACATTAGCATAAAGTGAACATTAAATGTCCAGTATTTAGTGGACACTTGCTATTAGTGGACATTTTACTATGAACTGACTCAAAGTTAAGATAAATGTATAAGCCCGCCACAGCCCCTGATGTGCCTTGAAAGAACGGGGTAGATACCGTTGAAAAACCCCAAAATACGCCTTCCAAAAAACCGACATTCCATACCGACATCCAAGGGAGCAAATGTCGGTCTGTTTGCCCCGGTTTAGCCCGATTTTGTGCTTAAAATAGGCTCTTTTGACCCTGACCAGACCGACACCGACATCCAAAAAAAACGAACCTGAAATCACTCACAAAGTGCGCCTCGCCCGACCCTCAGCCCATCCCGCCCCTGGAAGGACCCATAGTTCCCGGCCGCTTGATGAAGATGAGCGTTGTGAACGTAAATTCCCTTGTTTTCTAAATGCCTCTTTGTTTGTGTTTTTTTATGTAGTTTCCTGAATTTTCTTTCTTATTCCTTCCAGTTTTAAAAGAGAGAAAAATACGTTCACGATGTTCACAAGTTCTGTAGCTTATTGTAGATTCAGGGCTTAACCTGTAAGTAGAAGTGTGAGCATAAAACTCCGACGTTCACAACGTTCACAGACTCAGAACTGCCTTTCTTCGCGACGTTCACAGACATTCACACCTTCATTCACATCCTTCCCAAAGAGTGGATTGCCTTTAACCTTTTGCAGAATAAAGAGTTTTCTTCCGGTTCCGGCTTCACGTTTTTTATTCCGCACAATATCGATCCCAATGCTACGCATAACCGGCGCTATCCTCATAAGCTCCGATGCAAGAGCCTTGGGGTTATCTATAATGCGCTTCCCATATCCTACTCGCCTAGCGGCGAAACCGCTGGTTTCCGGCTTAATATACTCAAGCAGTGTCGTGGCTGAGCCACACCACTTGCCTTTGTTTGATTCCACAAGATAGGTCAGCTTCTGAATGATAGGATTTTCCTCAGCCGTATCTTCCCATTTATATGCAACCGACTCCTGATATTTCTTAAAGAATTCATCTCGGGAATATCCCAGGGCCTCGGCCAATGCCGCGCCCCACTGGGCGAAATCAGCCATCCTGAATCTTTCATGGCCTTTTACTGTGCTGACAATAGCCATTGCGCCTGATATAGCTGTAAAGAAACCACCTAATATTCCGGGGAGATGTGCTTTCCATTCATCAATTATCTGCTTTTCAGGCCGAGTCTCTTTTAGAGGCGGGATATCGATGATAATGGCTCTATCCAAAAGGTCGGGCCTGCCTACAGAGTTTCCTATACCGTTTAATACAAAGCATCTGCGATATGTCCTTATGAACTCCTTGTCATTGGTGTAAAGGGAGCGTTTCATGTCGCCCTCGCCGGTTACGGCCCGGCACAAGAAATCACTGAACCATTCGGGAATCCTGGAAAGATTATCGAATGTGTTTATCCAGTGTTTATCCGCTATCATCTGCGCCTGCTCTAAATCCTTTGGGCTTGAGATAAGCATAACCTTGGAAGGATCGCATAAGCTCTTAATCATCCGGGAATTGTTGGACTTGCCTGTGCCTTGTTCGCCAACCTGCACCGGTATAACATGAGGTATATCCGGAATCAAAAATGAAGCTAAGGCAGTCATGAATAAGCAGTGGTCAGATTCACTGATATTACAAAATCCCAGAATCTTTTTCGCGTCATAACCTTTGACAGGAATGACCTGCTCAGCCTGATGATTGTAGCGCCTGAATATCGGGGGAAGAGGAACAATCTCCCATCCGTCTTTTGTAATCATTACGCCTCGCCAGTCAGGCGTGGTTAAATCGTAACAAATCACGCCGTGATACCAGCCTACACGGTTATAAAGCTCGACTTGAGGCGCATCCTCGCATTTTGCCTCTGCCTGAATACGCGCCTGTTTTAAGGCCTCATTACCCGGCGGGCTTTTGTATTTATGCCGGTATCGTTTGGCAAGCCAGTTCCTGAAGCGTGAACTATTAGTCGCGCATACTTCCAGATGGTCATCAATAGGGAGTACCAGAAAAGAATTTCCCTGCTGGTCGCGATAGTAGTCTTTTATGGTTTCTTCGCAGTCTCGCGTAAGGACTTCGCCTTGGGTAGGGTACGCACGACGATAGGCCTCATGGCAACCATTAATTACATTTTCAATGATGGGCTTAACTTGGGTGGGAATATCTGTGGCAAGATTTTCCTTCTCTATTCTTCTCTTCTCTCTCATAGTTACACTCCGTTCTGAAATATAAAGTCCTTTACTCTTCGGTAGCAATTAAAAATCTTTTGCACCTCCGAATCACTGAAAAATTTATCTGAGGCTGATTTTACCTCAGAGGTATTATCAAATAAAACCCGCTTGTATCTGCCTGATCCAGAAATCCCGCGCATCACAAACCCCTGAGACACAAGATAGGTTGCAAGGTAGATATTGCCTGCTTCAAAATATTTATCCTTCATTTGTCTTACCTTTCGCTATGCTCCCCCTCAAAGCATGTATATCGGGTTTTTTCTCAAACTGTCACACCTAACTGTGACAAATCTCAAAAAAATCCGATATACACGCAATAGAGAGAAGTAAATGATGGAGAAAATCGAAATATCCTATATACCGATTGAGGACGAAGCCAAATGGAACGAGGCATTTATTGACATCCTCTCCGATGGCTTATACGCATATTTGAAGGACCAGGGGCTTTTAAAAGAGTGCCCGGAGCGAAAAAGGCAGGCTGAGGCCCTTCTTGAGGAGACAAAGGCGCTTACAGAACCACCCGTCGAGCAGGTTGATTCAGCTTGACTTGTTGCCCTTCATATTATAGGGTTTGTGTTGATATGGAAGATAAGATAATGAAAAAATGCGGATTTGTGATAAGGGTAAGCACAGATAAGCAGGCCCGGAACCCTGAGGGCTCGCTTACCAACCAGCTCCAGCGGCTACAAGCCCATATCGAATATAAAAAGACTGCCTGCGAGGAGCACTGGATTGAAACTGGAAGATATGTCCTTAAAGGCATATCCGGTAAAGACTCCTTCCGAAGCATTGAATTTGCCCAACTCCTTGAGGACATAAAATCAGGCAAGGTAAACACTATCATATGCACTGCCCTTGACCGCATAAGTCGCTCTGTCAGAGACTTCTTGAATTTCTTTGAGATACTCAATAAGTATGACGTGGAATTTGTCTGCTTGAAGCAGAACTATGACACCACATCATCGCAAGGAAAACTGTTTATAACGATAATGATGGCTCTGGCTGAATTTGAGCGGACGCAGACCTCCGAGCGCAACAAAGAAGCCACGCTCGCAAGAGCCGAACGCGGCCTATGGAATGGCGGGCATTTGTTAGGCTTTGACCTTGATCCTAACCGTAAAGGCTACCCAATCGTAAGTGAGAAAGAAAAATCACTCGTTCAATTCGCCTTTAAAAAATACCTTGAATGCGGCTCGCTTATGGGAACAGCCCGGGCCCTTAATGATAACGGTTATCGCACCAAAGGCTATACCTCGCGAAGGGGTAAATTTCGCACCCCTGAGAAATTCGGCCGATCATCCATGAAACAACTATTAGTTAATTGCGCTTATATCGGCCTGAAAGAGATAAACAAAAAAAGAAAACTACAGGATCAGGCCAAGCTCACGGAAAAAGAACGCTACAGAACAGTCAAAGCTGTATGGGAGCCAGTGATAGATGAAGAGACCTTCTATAATGTCCATAAGCTTCTCAAACAAAACACCAAAACCAAGCATAACGGCACAAAGATAATAAAACACTCTTATATTCTTAACGGCGGGCTTTTGTGGTGTGGTAAATGTAGTGCTCAAATGGAAGGGACCTGCGGAACCGGGAAGCGGGGCAGTAAATACTTTTACTATATCTGCAAAAACAAAGACTGCAGGTTTAAACTCCCGGCTGAAGAGATAGAACGTGTCATCATTGAGCGCATTAAGTACTTATCGTCAGACTCAGGGCTTATGGAAAAACTCATAGCTCATACCAATGATAAGCTAATGAAAGAACTACCGCAGCTTAAACATAGAAAAACCCATCTCCAAAAAGAACTGGCCGAAGTAAAGGCCTTTGCTGATGGGATAATGAATAAATGGACTGCTATGGCCACAGATGAGAGCAGTATTTTCTTAAATGAGAAACTGAATGAGCTTGGCCAGCGCAGGAAAGAAATAGAAACCGGTATTGCCTCGCTTGAGACCATGATCAAAGAAATCGAGCGGGAATCAATCAATAAAGAGCTGATAATGCTGGCTCTTAACCGTTTTACAGACCTTTTTGACAAGATAAAGCCATACCGCCAGAAGGATATGATGCGGCTTGTCCTACACAAAGCCATATTAAGCCCCACCAAAATACAAATAGCCCTGTATGGGCGTCAACCCGACACAGGGCTACTTGAACTATGTAAATCTGACAACGAAGAAATCCGCTGTCAGACGTCTAACTGGCTCCCCACGCTGGACGCAGAACACTACAAGAGACACCTCTCTAAGTGCAAGGAAATACATATACTTGTGAAGATGTACCGGCACCGCGGCCGAGGCACTTCCATCAGTTTATACGATCCCTTGCCCTCCCGGCCCCTGCCGCCCCCGCCAGTCTACAAGAATATCGTAGCCATGGCCATCCGAGTTCAGGAATATCTGGTCGAAAACCCTCAAAGAACACAAACTGCCGCTGGCAACCATTTCGGTGTAACCCGGGCCAGGGTATCCCAGCTGATGACCATCATCGAAAAGCTCCCGGATGACTTTATTTCTATCATGAAAACCACTGAAGATCAATCCTTAATCAAACGATTTTCCGGTAAAACCCTGCTACGAATTGCCGGACTAAGCACCCCTGAACAACGTCAATCTTATATCAAAACCATCCACAACCGGTGACAATTATTTATGCCGATATTTAATCACCCTAACCTTTTCGAGCGTAATTAATCCCTCCTCTACCACCTCATCAAGAAAAGGCCGTAACTTATTAAGATTCTCTTCAGTATCAACCAATTCGATCACCACGGGAAGATCTTCGGAAAGACGCAATAGCTTCGCCGTGTGCATTCGGCTATCTGCCCCAAACCCCATAATGCCTCGTGTCACAGTTGCCCCCGCAAGATTCATCTCTCTCGCTTTAATAACAATTTGCTCGTAAAGAGCTTTGCCCTTATAGTTATCTGATTCACCAATAAATATCCGCAAAAGCATTCCTTCTTCAGGCAATTTCATTTTGCCACCCCCTTCATTTATATATATTCAACAGCACTTTGGAAGCAAAGTATCCCAAGAATACGGCACCGATGCTCAAGATGACCGAAAGAATCACATTCATAAGAGCAATCCGATACTCACCGTCTCTCATCAGGTTAAAAGTTTCAAGACTGAACGTGGAGAATGTTGTATAGCCGCCAAGAATGCCTATGAAGACAAACATCCTCACGTTCGGCGAAAAATTGAAACGATCAACGATACTCCATAAGAAACCTATCGCCAAGGATCCGGTTACATTCACAACCAACGTACTTACCGGAAAAACTCCGCTTGAAAACCGGTAATCAAGCCCGCCCATGAGGTAACGCAAAAGCGTGCCGATCGCACCGCCAACCGCAATAACAAAAAGCCTCAACATAATCTAATACCTCCTTTTGTTTAAAGTAGGAGTTATTAGCCTGCTGAGGCGGTTAACGGCGAACTCCATCGCCAATTTTTTACTAAAACGTAACGACTTTATCACTCTCCCTGATAATCTCGTACATGTCCTTCATCGTATTGATCGGGCACATTTCGGTGCCTTCCTGATTCCGGGACTTAATACACGTTCCACACGCCAGTATCTTGCCTCCGGCCTGAAGCAATTTCTCTGCCTGCTCAACCGTGTTGAACTTCTCAGTACTGATCTTTTGATATTCAACGCCCTTACCGGTTAAAAATACCTTCACCTCGTCTTTTTGCCCAAGACAAAAGTTTGCGTATCGAAGCGCGTTCCAAGACGTCTCCGCGTCATTGCTCGAAATTATGACTCCTATCTTCATTTCTTTTGTCCTTTTTTTGTCATGACTATCCCATAATGATGCGGCTTTAAATCAAATCGTTTCGGATCTACAAAACCGGCCGTCGTTGCCCATTCAATGCAATTTTCCGGCTTAGGCCGGATATCCATTGAAGGCCCGCGCGGCGTTGCCAGATCATAATTCCAGTGAATGATGCCGACCCTGCCGCCTTTTCTTAAGATTCTATTGGCCTCCAACAACAGGCTGACAGGATCCTCAAGATGCAAGATATTAAAAAGCATCGCGTAATCCACACTTTCGGTTTTCAGACCGGTTCCCTCTGCCATAAAATCACGGATGATGGCTTCCAAATTCTTAATCCCGTCTTTAGCCGCCGCGCCTTTTGTCGCCTCAACCATCTCCGTCTCTATATCTAACGCAAACAACTTGCCGGAGATCATCTTGGCGGCCGGAATCGTAAACGTCCCATAACCGCATCCGAATTCCACAGCATCGCTAACGCCGCTATTGAACCCGAGCGTCTCCAATATCTTGCTGGGAGAGAAAAACCCTTCCCACATACCTTTGTCCGGCATACCACTGTCTCGTATCTTCATAACGCTAATCCAACACTTCCCAATGTCCACCTTTATCGGAGCCAACCCCACCTGCTCGAATTACTGGCATGCCAACCACTAACGATCGGCAAATCCGTATTAAGAACTTGTTAAAACTTACCGCTAAAGAACCAGTGCAAAGAACTTAATTAAACCGCAACAACAATACAATTATACCAAGGTATAATTGACTGAATTTAGCATTTAAATGATAATAACATAAAATCATTTATGGAGGTGCTGAAATTGCCTTACGATATTTATATTCTGGATGACGACGAGTCCATATGCCGCGCCCTCAAGACTTTCTTAATGACTTATGAGTTTAACGTAAAAACTTTTAATTCCGCAAAAAGCTTTTTTGATGCCGTACCCAGTGATGCGCCCGGTTGTTTAATTCTGGACATTCGTATGCCGGTATTAGACGGTTGGGCAGTACAGAAAAAAATTCTTGATTCTGGATCAAAACGTCCGATTATTTTTATTTCTGCCGACAACCAAGACAATGCCAACCGTGCTTTAAAAGTAGGGGCTGTGGGGTTTCTACAAAAACCTGTTGATGGACAGGCATTGATTGATCTTATTGAGACCAATAAATAAAACATCCCATCTAACCTCATACCCAGCCTGAGCACCCCCGAATAACGCCAGCCTTATATTAAAACTGCTCGAATAAAAAGAACAGCGATAGAAATAAGATTGTTTTTGAAGCTTATTAGGGTGCGGACTTATTTTTCTTAAGTATCATTTTAACAGCTTGCTCAAGTGCAGGGTTAAAACGCTCAGGTGCTTTAAGCATCAGAAAATGATCCAGTCCGTCCAACTCAATCAGTTCAAAATCCCTTATGTGTCGTCTGTTCGCTTCGACATCAGTTGGCCAAAGATCGGCATTCACGGCCACGACCGGGACATCTAATCCATCAAACAGCTTGGCCACGTCACCTGTCAGATATCCGACCAATGACCCGTTTATTGCACTGAGCGCAACTCTGGGTTCAGCCAAAGACATATCAGAAATCACCCATTCATTGACCGGCGAGTTATCAGAACGCAACATCCCTGTAACAAAACCTCTGACACCATGTTTGAAATCTTCTTTGAATGGCGTGGTCATCTCCTTGAACTGTTCTTTGCCTAAAGGATATTCCACATTCTGAAGATCATCAACCGCAACCAATCCAATAACCTTCTCTGGCATAAAGTGGGCCGCCTCTGCGATCACAAGGGCACCCATGGAATGACCGATCAAGACCACCTTCTCTGCCCCAATACTCTCGACAACAGCCTTCACATCCTGACCAAAAGCTTCCATGGTGTAATTCTCACGCTCACTCCCAGAACGACCATGCCCAGCCAGATCGATCAGAACCATGTGATACTTATGCATGAAATATTCGACCTGTTCTCTCCAGTAGCTCGCGTCACAACTCCATCCGTGAACGAACACGAGTACCGGCCCCTCTTGCCCATGCTCGTAATAATTGATCACTGTGCCGTCAGCGGAGGTCGCAGTTCTGATCACCTCGACGTTCTGTTGAGCGTCGCTTTGCGCAAAAACGGACGAAAACCCGATCCCGAGAATTAAAAACATTATCGTAAATAATTTTAAAACGCTCTTTTGTCTCATGTTCTCTCCATTGTTATAGAGGCGGCTCACGAACCGTTGCGCAAACGTGAAAAAAGTTCGGATTTTCAATTGGCTCCCCGAATCGTGTCTTAAAATTATCTTTTGCGCTTCTGCCACCCATAATTTATTTCTCTAAGAATCTCTCAATCCGACGCTTTAACTTAGAGTCGCCCTTTGGACTTGTTTGACACTGCCAAACAACGAGACTCTTCCACCCCAATTTCTTCAATGATCTCAATATCTTGCCGTCACGAACCACATTTCCGGTAATCTTTTTTTGCCAAAAAGATGCATTTGATTCGGGCAATTTTCCTCTTGAGCATCTCGAATGACCGTGCCAGAAACAACCGTTAACGAATATTACTTTTTTGCGTACACCAAATACAATATCCGGCTTCCCGGGTAAATTTCTTTTATTTAAACGATAGCGATACCCCATGGCATAAATCATTTTCCTAACAACTAATTCGCATCCGGTATCCTTCGTGCGAATATTCTTCATTATTTCGGTTCTTTTGCTCGGAGAAAAGATATCAGCCATAATTAACAACCAAGTGATCCAGTATATTCTTCGCTTGCAAACGACAAAATTCCGGAGGCAATGCATTCCCTATCATTAATGCAATTTTAGTTTTGGTTGCATTTGTCGAAAACTCATAATCCATAGGAAAAGTTTGCAACAGCGCCGCCTCACGCGCAGTAATAGCTCGATGCTCAGACGGATGTAAAAATCTCCCCTTCGAAGGATTAAGACAACCGCCAGTTATAGTAGATGAATAATCATCCCATTTAAGCCGACCGTAGACATCATTGAATCCGACATTTTCTCTCTTATGACATTCCAGAATATATTTTTTCGGCAATTCAGTTCGACTACCGCCGTTCTTAGGTATTAATCTAATCATCTCCATTATCTTATCAGTATGTTTCGCTACTATTTTATGCAGCGGATCTTTCGTTTCCTGTATAGATTCAATGGAACCGATACACATTGCTACCGTTTTCTTAATATTTACACCGGGTGCAATTTTTATTTCATTAAGCAAAGAACCTACAACAATCAATCTTTTCCTCCGCTGAGGCACTCCGTAATCGGCTACGTTAACAACCGCAGTATCAAGTCGATACCCCATTCTTCCTAATTTCTTAATCATATCCTGAAATTTGAAATAATTTTGCAACCCTGGCACATTCTCCATCATGATAGTTAACGGCCTAAGTTTTTCTATAAATCGGTAATACTCATCGACCAATGAATTGCGTCCATCTCGCACCGACCTTTTTTTATTCAACCTTCTCAAAGAAGAAAAGCCCTGACATGGAGGACAGCCAGCTAACAAATGAAGCGGCTCATCTTTCAAAATTTTCTTTATTTCAGAAGGATCCACTTGTTTAATATCCTTCTCAAAGACAAAAACATCCGGATGGTTAATTCTATATGTCGCTACGGCAACCGGATCTATTTCACATGCCGCTATTGTACGGAAACCCGCTTGTCGTAGTCCTTCTGACAAGCCTCCACATCCAGCAAATAAATCAATGGCATTAAACTTATGTTCCGGCATTATTCTTAAGTCCTATAATTTTTGTTTTTAAGTCATCGCTAAGACTTTTGGGGAAATCTGGAACACCCAGCCCCGTCAAATTTTCCACGATGAACTGAATCAATGGCGTTAAAAACGGATCTGCTACTCTTTTTCGCGTCTCAAAGGAATCTCCAATCCCATCTATATGTTCATATCTAAGAGCGCTCTTAACATCGGTAACCGTATCAGGTTTTTTGATGGCAATCGAATACGTTGCTTTGGCTGCAACAATGTAATCTAAATATTTTCTCACCCCGGCATTATCTTCAATCTCAAGACCTGGCAACACAGTAAAACATTCAATTCCTCGAGGATTAGTAAGAGAAGATATGCTAAAATTGTCAATGCTTCTATTGTTAAAGACGTTCAAATCACTTTTAAAGCTTACGTCATCTATTCTTAAAAGTGGCGTTACCATTAGGCATCCCATGTTTTTTTGCCAGAATCGCGATAAATCACAGTCTGAGGACATAATCAATACTTTGCGCCCCGCTATTTCTACAATATCCCCTCTTCTGACCACCCCGTCCTTCGGCTGATGATAAAGTCGGAAACCCCATATTTCACGCATAAGATTTTCGCTCATCGCGTGCGCGCCATCCGGCACAGGTGCGGGATCCTCATCCATTCCGATGTCGATTAATCTTGCTTTTAGTTTATCTGCGATAATCTCGGTAAATTCGAAAGAAGACAGCCTGTGAGACGTCACCCCATTTTCAGTTATTTTCTCACCAAAAAACCTTATAAACTCATCGAAAGACAATTGCTCCAATGAACTTAAAATCAAATCCACCCCTCTAAGGGTTTTTCGTTTTAGCTCGTTACTGTATTTAAAGGAAAATATGTTCAGCGAAGATTCAATTTTGTTTTTTAAATCATCAACGCTATTTGTATCGCTCTTTTTTATTAATTTAATTCTGTTTTCATACTGCTTAAATTTTTCTTTGGCGATCACATTATCCACGGCACCTTCCGCATCAACTCCTGTAAAAATGAAGACCTGGGAAAATTGAGACTCCAATATTTTAAACAATGCATCTTCCGGTGACGACCCTGCGGGATAATCCCAATCAAAAATAATAATGTCCGGACTAAAAATCACCTCATCGATATAATTAAGAAAGTGATCGCAATGCAAAAAACCGGAAAGAATGTAGCTGTCTTTCTTGGAATCCAATTGTTTAACAAGCGATAACAACTCGGCATCTTTCCATTTAGTATCGTCTAAAATCAAACTACTCAACTCGCGATGATCAATCAACCCTGAATCCAACGATAAAGGTATTTTGTCGTCTAAAAGACATATAGAAAACCTGCGGGCTTGCGTCATAATTGTCCTCTCTTATCCGGCGATTTAGCGAAATCTACGGTAAAATGCGCACCAACCAATCCGTTAATCCGATCCTTAGAAGGTGTTTCATAAATCCGCCCCTTTAAAGAATTCAAATAAGTTCTACAGATATAAAGACCTAGGCCACTCGGAGGCGTCTTTAAACTATAACTCGCTTGAAATAAATAAGGCCGAATTATTTCGCTAACGTCGGTTCCCGAATCGGAAAACACAACGGTTCTATGTTTTTTGTCCAACAGAACGGCAATTCTTTTATCTTTGTTACGTGACCGGTCAATCCAATAAATGCTATTATCGAAAAGGTTTCCGAACACTTGATTTATTCTTGAACACTGACCGAACAAAACAAAATCGTCATCAGGATTCATAATCTGAAACGAAATCCCATCAATTTTCATTTTTAATTTATAAATCTCGGAGACATATTTGATTACCTTAACAATATTAAATTCGGTCGGATCCTCATTCCTTATCGCCCTAAGAGGCCCAAGTCTTTTCAATTCGGTTCGAAGTGAAGCCGAGGTCTCTTGCAAATCCTCAAGTTTCACCTTATTAAAGTCCCCGCTTTTTATTAAACTGGCAATGCCATGATAAAAATTAGATGTGATTTTATTGATCTCATGGAGTGAAATCGCAATCGCAATACCGAACCCTGCCTGTTCGACAAATAATTCTTGAGTGTCTTCAATCATTTTTACGCTTTTTTGAAGCTCTTTCATCGAATCCCTCAAATTAACTAAACCACCCCGCCGATCTTCTGTCTTTTGCCACAATTCAGAGAAGAAACCATAAGGATCCGAATCCAAAGCGTATTTGCTCTTCGAAACGTTATCAAAAAACGTAGCGGAGGTCTTGGCTACTTTTGATAACGTTGACGTATCGGTAATTACCCCTTTAGTTAATTTTTCAAAGTCATCACGCTTTGCCATATATCTAGGCAACAGCAACTGATTTACGGCATTCTTTGCCAGGCAAGAAAGATCTTTAAACGCCTGGTTTTCAATTAATCCTTCTCGATTGGTTTTATCAATTAATTCGAAATTCTTTGACTGCTCAATTTCAATACTACCGATGAAATCACGGTAAGATATTTTAAATGCTTGCTTAATCCGTTCTTCATTAAGCTTCAGCCAATCGTGTTCTGCTCCAATCTTAGTATCAACCATGAGAACGTTGTCACGATAAACAGCAACCCCACCGAAATCGTCTAAATAATCCGTTAAATCTTTCCAATTTTCTATGTTGATCCATTCTTTCTTTCTATACCAAACATCCAAATGAATATAAAAAGCTCCACAAGTCGGCTTACGAATTTCGCCTGCTTCAAGCCAGAACTTCGGATCTTTATGAACTCGTAAATCAATATTTTTACCATTCCATGAATCTTCAGGAACTTTATCTTCAGGGTGCTTAAACTTTAACTCATACTCATCAACGGTGCCATTTGCACTTATTAAAGCATCAAAAGTGAAATTTGGCGTCGCCTCTTGATAGGGCAAGAAGTTAGGCAATTCTGACTTCAGCTGCGGGCATTCAAGCGTAACAAGAGTTGGAGCATTACCTTCGACAGGTATTATTTTTGATTTATAGCGTGGCGAATTGATATTCAAGATCGATTTGTTAAGATCTTGGATTTCTTTTGCATCCCATTTAAAACCTTCACGACCGCCATAAATGATCAGACGAGTACCGGATTGATTCTTTCCATAATCTCGCTGTGGCTTTTCTCTACAAAGACTAACGCCGATGCTGTTTAAATTCACAAATTGCTCTGTTAAATTGTCAAATTTATCCCAATCTATTTTCAAGACCAATTCATAAGGCATATCTTTTGCTTTAGTTCTCAACTCCAGAAACCTTCCTAGTCGATGCGTCGCAAAGCGGCCAACCCCTTTCTCTCCAAGGGGGATTCTACCTCCATGTTCCTTTTTTATTTGTTTAAGCAATGCATCGTAAGACCCTAAATTCCCTTTTTCCAATGCGCTCGCTCGTTCTTTTCGTAATCGTTCTTTTATTCTTGTTTTAATCGGAGATGCCGGTCTCAGCCAACCGTTTCGGATTACTTCTTGCGTCATACCGATACCGTCATCTTCAATTACTATGACAGGCCCGTCATAACCACTGAATTTATATTGATCCGCGTCCACATCTTCCAGAGTGTTTATTTTTTCTAATCGAACACGACAGTAAGAAGCTTGAGCATCGATCGCATTCTTAACTAACTCAAGAATACCGACCCGTTCCGAACCGATAAGCTGTTCTCCCAAAACCTTTATTAAATGCGCATCGGACTCAATATTTAAAATTATTCCGCCATCCAAGCATAGTTCATCCAATAGTCCCGAATCTATCGATCGCACGGAATTTTGAATGTTAAACCCTGGACCAGTTTCTCGGCGATTCCCCTGACCATCTAAAAAAGGAACCTCTATGGAAAACGAATTATAGTCAACGATCTCGGCGAAGTAATGTTCCGGCTCTTTTTTATCTTCAAAGATTTTCCCTATTTTCCCAAAGCCAAAATACACCCCTTCACCTTTTTTCTTCGGTTCGTAATAAACAAACTCGATATTATCCTGCGATAGCTGCTTAATATATTTCTTTGGAAAATGATAAAACTTCCCTATGAAATCATTATATTGGGATTCCTCCCTATTTTGCAGAATGACGAAACAATTTCTTTTATTCATCGGTATTCTCCTCCCGTATTATTTCAAATAAAGAATCATGCCTCATGAGCATAAACGCTCTTCCCGCACCCTACGTAGGCTTCATATACATGCTGATAAACAAGCCCGCACTTCTGGTGGTATAAGTCATCGTTAAATGCGGGCGGCAACTCTCCAAGAGTTTCTTCAATGCAAAGCTTAACTGCCGCACGAGATTGTTGTTTCTTACGCCAATCCAAAACCAACTTATCTCTTTTAATTTTTTCCAATAACTCATGAGCGATCTTTTTAACCGCAAGTACTTCTTTCTGCGTCATTTTGACTGGCGGGTTCACCAGTAAGTCATAAATGGCCAGCTCCTCTTCAGTCAAATTTTCAGAAAGCGACCGCTTCTCTTCATCATTTAAGCCTTTCACGAACTCAAGTAACCTGCGGTAGTATTCTTCGACGTTCATTGACCCGGCGTTATAGTCATCAATTAACTGCTGGAATTTTTCCATGTAGTTAATCCGCATCTTATTGAGCATATACAAGGCATGTAACCTGACCTCGATCGCTTTTCTGAGTTGCTCCGCTAATATGCGCTTTCGACCCTTTTTGAACTGTTCTTGCAACTTGTCGAAATCCAGATTCCCAAGATCAAGAATACGTCCTGCCTTATATTCACCACGCTGATCTGAAACATGCCTTGCCGTAACCTTAACCGATCTATCAAGAAGATCAGAGATCTGCTCAAGCACGTCGGAAATATCAACCGTTGGCGAGATTGAAGCAAGCTTCTCTGCCAGTACCTGCAATAATTTGACTACCGGCTGAAACTCGCTTGCTGAAACATCCGGAAGAATTGCCCGGTATGTGTTTTGAATATAAGCGTTCTTCTCGCGAAACTGCGCTGGCCGCTCGTCATTCTCCAAAATACATTCAACCGCATCATCTATCAGCCCAACACATGCCAGACCTTCTGCTGTCATGATTTCGGGCAAAGAAATATCCCATTCATCGCATAACTCCACCATCTCTTGAATATCTTTGCGAAGCTGTGTGATAAGTTCTGATTTTTCGACAATTGGCGTATCAATCCCACCATCAGCAGTCGGTGCCGCGTAGATAGCCAATGCCTTATTCAAATTATGCAGAACGCCAATATAATCAACGATCAACCCGACCGTCTTATATTCACCAAACACGCGGTTGACTCGCGCAATGGTTTGCATCAAAGTGTGATTCTTCATTGGCTTATCGAGGTAAATCGTAGAACATGACGGCACATCAAATCCCGTCATCCACATGGCGCAGACGAATACGATGCGCAGACGATCATCTGGATCCTTGAACTTTTCGTCCAAGTCCTCTTTATTCATTCGTTTGCGATGCGGTGCAATATCTACGCCTTTGGCTTTTAGATCCTCAATTTCATTTTGTGACTGCGACACGACCACCGCCATATCGGTTTGATTCATATAGATGAGCTTATCGCCAAGCTCATCCTTCTCGACATCAGTCGCCTTCTCATAGTCCTTTTGAAGTTTAACGGCGTATTCATCCCAAAACCGCTTGACCTTGTTATACATTTTGACAGCGGTCGCTTTATCGACTGACACCACCATCGCCTTGCCCATGAAACCACGGTTCATAAAATGAACTACAATATCCTGCGCTACGTCATCAAGTCGATCTTCTGTGGTGATAAGCTGATATTCCTTGGAAAACTCTCGTTCAAATTTACGTTGCTCGGCCTCGTCAAGCTCTGCATCTTCCAATATCTGCTGAATATCCTCATTCAAACTTAAATTCACAAGTTGAACTTTTGGTTTACGGTTCTCATAAAAGAGCCGAACAGTTGCCTTGTCATCCACTGCCTGTTTGAAGTTATAAACGCTAACATAATCGCCAAAAACCTCTTTGGTTTTCTCTTCACCGGAAATCAGGGGTGTGCCGGTAAAGCCGATAAATCCAGCCTTCGGTAAGGCATTCCGCATATTCAAAGCGAAAGTGTCGTACTGGGTTCTGTGCGCCTCATCGGTCATTACGATGATATCCTGACGATTAGAGATAACTGGATGTGGTTTACCTTTCTCCGTTCTAAACTTTTGAATCGTAGTAAATACATACCGATGATCTTCGGTTAGTAGCTGAACCAAATCAGCTCCCGACTCCGCCCGCTCCTGCTTACCTTTTATGGCTCCGCATCGGACAAAGTTTTTATAAATTTGATCATCTAAATCCGTACGGTCTGTCACTACAACGAAAGTCCAATTCCCGGGCACTTTGCGTAATATCTTCTGAGAAAAGAAAATCATAGATATTGATTTGCCTGATCCTTGCGTATGCCAGAAAACGCCCAGTCGCCCCTGATTTTCTTTCATCGAGTGAAAGGCGCGTATAGCATTTTCAACGCCCAAATATTGATGGTTCTTGGCAAATACCTTTATGGGCCCGTTCTTCTCTTCCTTAAATACGACATAGTTCTCGACCAGATCTAAGAGTCGATCCCGCGCGCCAATGCCTCTGATTATCGTCTCAAGAGATACTATCCCCTTTTCGCCTTCGCTATTGATACGCTTCCACTCGCCAAAATGATCCCATTCAGCCGATAGAGTCCCGACCCGGCTTTTGCTTCCATTAGACAAGAGAATCAATCCGTTAAACCAAAACACCTGCGGGATTGCAGTTTTATAGTCCCGCAAGTTATCATCAAAAGCCTTCTTGAGGTTTTTATGAGACGCCTTAAGCTCTATGAATAAAAGCGGAATTCCGTTAACAAACCCTATAAGATCCGCCCTTCGTGTATACATTTCGCCAGTGATCCAAAACTGGGAAGCGAGGAAGAAGTCGTTGTTATCAATATTGACCCAATCGATAACTTTGACCCTCTCCGATACCTGCTCATGTCTATCATTCAAATACGAAACCAGTATCCCGTTTTTAAGTAGCTCGTAAACCTCTCGATTCGCCGCAACCATACTCATCAAGCTACGATCAGCAGTTAATATTTTAATTGCCTCATCGATTGCCGTAGCAGAAACATCAAAATTAAGCTCCCTCAATATCGGTTTGAGTTTGGAAACTATAACGACATCTGCCTTCGTTTCACGACCGAGCGAGCTTTTTCCGTTTTCATCAAATTCATGGAAGCAATTTTGAACCGACCATTTCAGCTGATCGAACAATTCGATTGCCGGTCTCTCTACCAAAGCGTCTTCTGAATATTTTCCGTCTTTAGGCGACATCCGCTTGCTCCCTCATTGCTATATCCATCATGGAAACATCCACCTCTCCGGAGATCAACCTCGGAAGAAGCATTTCTCTCTTTTCTCTCAGACACTTGTTTTTCTTTGCCAAATTGAACAATAACCTAAGTATAGGTTCAGCCTGTGTATCAAATAAATCGATCAGCCACTTCTCAGGCAACATAAAAGGCAATCCTTTAACTCCTGGCTGATTAATTCCCGGTTGAGCGGCGTTTGCATTCAATCCAATAATCTTCTGCGTTGTATCTGGACGATCCAAATAAAAATATAAATAGTTTTGCGAGCACCTTGAATTTGTTCTTAATATGAATGCATGCTCATTAATGCAACATATCTCATGAGGAAACCCATCACGGAACATTGATTTTCTTCCAATTTTTGCACCGTCCTTGTATAAAAGAACATCTCCGTTCTTAATAACGCCTCTCTTCATACCATTAAAGAAATTCTTAGAAACATATTTTTCTTTCTCAAATTCATATTGCCCAAGACCCAAAACGTTCTCCGCCCCTATACTAGGTATGCCTGTTTCGTTTGGATCAATCCCACCTTTGGGCCGTGACCCGGATTCAATGCTATCAATGACATCGCCGATAGTTACAACTTGCCACCCAATTGGTACTTTGCCCATTTCAGAATCAATAAACTTTACCTTTTCATGCCCCGGGAATCGATAATCAACAAACCACTCTCGGTAAATTCTCTGAACAATTTCTTCAAGAATCTGAATACGGACACGGTTATTTTCGATAAGGTCATCATATGTAGATAATATTCCAGAAACTTTTTTTTGAACTGATAATTCTGGAACCTCGATTTCAAATAAACCTAACGAAGTCAAATTAAGATTTGGTTGGGCGGCTTGAGGGCACAGGCTATTTAGCAGTTGATTAACTTTAGGTGTTTGAAAAGTATAATGTACAAATTTTGGATGCGCCTTACTTTGATCAATCCGAACTATCCCTACTGCTTGGTTAACATTAGCCGGTAGATACTCTTTCTTCATGACAGCGGACTTGCCCAAATACACACCTGCAATCGAAACTAATATGTCATCGGCTTGAAGTTGAGATCGAGCTAAAGCATTGTGAGTTTCTTCACTGATAAAACAAAATACGCTTTTATCAATTCTTCCTTCTCTGGTTATCGCTTCCGCTTTAATATAGTTAACACCAGATTCAGAAAAAGAATATCCCACCGTTGTAGGCGTGGTTCCTTTTGTGATTTTCTTAGATAAATCTTTTATCCTTTGTCTTCTCATTCGAATTTCCGTTCTATCCTTCAAAGCAATTTAGCCATATTAGTGGCAATCATATTTTCTAATTCTCTGGCCTCAGAATTAAGCACTCCCAATTCTTCATTCAATACTTCGAGTCGCTCTTTGAAATCGAACCCATCCCCTTCCTCCTCAAGAACGCCAACATATCGCCCCGGGTTCAAACTTAATCCCTGACTCGCAATATCATTCAAGCTGGTAATTTTACAAAGACCGGCAACATCTTGATATGTTCCTTTTGAAAAATTTTCCTTCATTAGTTTTTCACTTCCATGCACAGTTTCGATGGCTTCGCCACGATACAATCTGACAATATTCGCAAGAAACTCAATCTGGTCAGGACGAAACTCGCGGTGTGCCCGATCAACCTGACTGTAAATTCTACGAGCATCTATAAAAAGAACACTGTCCTTTCGTTTGGTTTTCTTCTTTCCTTTATCAAGAAACCACAATGTGCAAGGCAATATCACTGTATAGAAAAAATTAGGGCCAATGGAGATCACCGCATCAACAGCATTATCTTCAATTAATTTCTTACGAAGCTCCTGTTCGCTCGCACGTGCATCACTGGCTGAGTTAGCCATCACAAATCCAGCCCGCCCGTTATCATTCAGTGCGCTATAAAAAAGTTGAATCCATAAATAATTTCCGTTATCAACCGACGGCATTCCATAAGGGAATTTCTTTCGATCGTTTTTAATTCGATCCTTATCAATACGATTGACGTTAAATGGAGGATTAGCCATAACAAAGTCAAACGCGCCAACCATATTGTGTAGATCTTCATAATATGAATTTCCCTGCAGAACATCTCCAGATAATCCATGGACGGCTAAGTTCATTTTACAAAGATTGACCGTCTCCCTTGTTTTTTCTTGCCCATAGATACTAATCTCATCAATGGCTTTCATTTTATGCTCTTCGACAAATTCTGCGCTCTGGACAAACATACCACCCGATCCGCATGCCGGATCAAATATCTTCCCGTGAAATGGCTGAATAATTGAAACAATCAACTTAACAATAGATGTCGGCGTGAAAAACTCCCCGCCCTGCTGTCCTTCGGTCATTGCGAACTCACCCAAGAAATACTCATAGATTTTTCCGAAAGCATCACCTTCAATATCTTCAGGAATTGATGACATTACTTTGATCAACTCAACCAGAAGATTGTTATCGAACCGATTGTACGTTTTCGGAAGAATGCCTTTGAGATCTTCGTTCTCGCGTTCAACGGCCTTCATAGCTTCGTTGATCGCTTTTCCAATGTCAGCGCCTTCGGGTAGATTTAATAAAAAAGAAAACCGAGCTTCATCCGGCAAATACATCACGCCCGCGGCCTGATAATCTGTTTTGCTTACTTTCCTGCGGCTGGTTAATTTATCGGAAAGCAACTTTTCTTGCTTGGTGAAACGATAATCTGCATACCTCAAAAAAATCAACCCTAAAACCGGCGCGGAATATTCTGACGCTTTCAAGTCTGAATTGGCTCGTAGTTCGTCGGCTACTGCCCATAATCGTTTTTCAAGTTCTGCAATATGATTTTGCGCCATTTAAATTCCTCTCTATAAACTATACATTGCTTCTGCTTTTGATAAAATTCTTTAAGTCATCCGGCTTGATCCTCCACTGTCCGATTTTCGTTGCGCGAATCTGTTTTTCGCGGATCAATTGCCGAATTCTATATTCAGTCAATCCCAATTCTTTGGCAACTTGACGTACGGTCAAATATCCCTTGAGAAGCATGGAATTCCCTCCGAAATTTGATTTAACATTGTGATACATTATATCACATAAATATTTTAGAGGAAATGGTTTTCAATCAATTCAATCTCGAAAAAACCTCCGCCAGCATAACACCAGCGGAGGCTCGACGTAACGGCTCTCTTATTATTTTGCCTTGAAATAAATATTCACCAGCTCCGCGACAAATTTCTGCTTGCCGCCGATATGCCAGTTGGTGTTCCGCTCCGGATCCAGCTTCGACTTGTAATCGTAGATCGTAAAAACGAGACCGTTGATCCTGCCGATCCACTCTGCCTTGGTCTTGCCGTCCAGCGACATGCCCAGATGGGGTGCACCGAACACCCGAACGACGTCCTCATATCGCGTACCGTCAGGCAAATAACCCTCCAACCCTGTGCCATCACGCGACACCCCGCCCATCTCGACCTTCAAATCAAGTTCAGCTTTGACTTTCATTCTTTGCCTTTTCCTTTCCCCATCCGGACTTCCATCTGGCAACCGCACCGGCCACGATCGCATCAACGACCTTCTGATCCCCGATATTCTTCAATACCTCAGCCAGCTCCTGTTTATTGAGAACACGGAAGTTTTTGACCCCGCGTTCCTTGGCCGCGAGCATAAGCTCATTGCGCGAGGCCCCGGCGTGCATAACGATGCCTTCTTTCGGCGATGGAGAACTTTCACCCGGTGCCTTTTTATTCTCCACGACTTTTTGTTTTTTGGATTTCTTACCCATCTCGATGTCCTCCTTATGTTTGCAAAACAGGGTTCTTGATCGTCTTAAGCGCCTGTTTCTTCGCTTCCGAATACAGGCCGTTAATGAACGTGATCTTGCCATCAGCACCTTTGAACGCCCATGCGCCTTTGCCGGACGGACGCTTGCCGTGCGTAAAGACATACTGATTCACTCCGCCGATTTCTTTTCTCATAGCACCGACTCCTGCAACTTACCGGTCACGATATCCAGCATTTGAAAGTGCGAAACGCCGCCTTCCTTCCATTGCTGTTCAATCGTAATCGACCACT
>JAGVGM010000136.1 GCA_020057065.1 Thermodesulfovibrionia bacterium | reverse complement strand
TTCGATTCAATGGAGACAATTCAAGGAAAAGGCAACAACAGGGTTAACCGACTATTTTGATGACTTTAAGCTGGACAGCAATAAACCGGCGTATTTTGAGAGGCCATTTACCTTGAAGGTGGAAAAACACAGGGTTAAAGGTAGGGTGGACAGGGTAGACATTACTCCAACCGGCGGTTATGAGTTGATAGACTACAAAACCGGCAGAACTCGGACACAAAGGGAGGTGGACAGAGACCTCCAGCTTTCTGTTTACAGTCTTGGAGCAATCGAGGCATGGAACATTAAACCGGAAAGGGCAAGTTACTGCTTTTTGATTGAGAATAAGAGGCTCTCTATCAGCCACCGGGATGAGCAGTTAGAGGAAGCCGGGAAAAAGATTTTGGAGTTGGCTGAGGGTATATTGGCAGAAAATTTTGAACCGAAACCGGATTATCAAAACTGCAGATACTGCGACTACCAGATTCTCTGTGGAGTGGGAGAGCTGGTGTAGGAAAACTAAAGGAGTTAAGATGATAATAGAGTTTAATGGGAAGAAACCCCGGATAGACGACAGTTCTTTTATTGCCCCAAACTCCACCTTAATTGGAGATATTCTTATTTCTGAAAACACATTGATACTCTATGGGGCTATTTGCAGGGCCGATTTTAACCGCATATTTATAGGCCCCGGATCATGCGTACAGGAAAACGTTGTTTTAAATCCTATGCCGGATGAACCGATAATAATAGAGGGGAAATCTATCATAGGATATGGCTGTATAATACATGGGGGAACAATTGAGAAGAACTCCTTTATAGGAGCCGGATCAATAATCCTCCATGATGTGGTTATAGGGAGTGAATCTATTGTTGCAGCAGGTTCTATGGTAACTGCCGGGACCAAAGTGCCACCTCGGTCTCTCGTTATGGGGGTACCTGCTAAAGTCGTCAGAAAGTTGGAAGACTCTGACATAGCATGGATAAAAAAAGGTGTCAATGGTTACCAAAAGCTGCTGCCTGAGTATAAAAAGATCAGTAGGTGAGTATATTAAAGGATCATAAATGACAAATAAAGGCTCAAATAGATTACCCAACAAACAAAAGCCCAGCTACCCTAATTTGGTCGAAGCCATAGGCGGGTTAATCCATTCGGCTCGTTCCCGGACCGTTCAAGCCATTAACACAGAGATGGTGAATCTTTACTGGGAGATTGGCCGGCATATTGTTGAGTATGAGCAAGGGGGCAGTGATCGGGCAAGGTATGGAGAAAAACTCCTGGAACACCTATCCGAGGATTTAACCAAGCAGTTTGGTAAGGGTTTTTCTCTCCGCAATATAAGGAATTTTCGTTCACTGTATCAAGCCTTTCCAATTCGGCAGGCAGTGCCTGCCGAATCTTCCCATGATAAAAAGAGCACATCACAGGCTCTTGAATTAAAAACCATTGATAAACGGCAATCAGTGCTTGCCGAATCCGACTCTAATATTAATTTGAAGGCATTACCTGCAAATCTATCCTGGACGCATCTCCTTCTCATACTTTGGGTCAAAGAACCTCTTGCCAGACGATTTTACATCAAACAATGCCAGTTGGAACAATGGTCAACAAGAGAACTGGAACGGCAGATTAATTCGATGCTTTTTGAAAGGATTGCTTTATCCAAAGACAAAAAAGGTGTATTCGAAATGGCAGAAAAAGGACAGCAGGTATCAAAACCGGAAGACCTGCTGAAAGATCCTTATGTATTTGAGTTCCTAAATTTGCCTGAAGATTACAGGCTTTCCGAGACCGATCTGGAGCAGAGACTAATTAATCATCTCCAACATTTTCTCTTAGAATTAGGCAGAGGATTCTGTTTTGTCGTCAGACAGAAGCGGATTACCGTGGGGACAGACCATTTCTACATTGATCTGGTGTTCTACCACCGTATCTTAAAATGCTACGTTCTCATTGATCTTAAGATGGAGGCTTTCAAACCAGCCGATGCAGGACAGATGAACTTTTACATAAATTACATGAAGGAAAATCAGAGCGAACCGGATGATAATCCACCCATTGGGATTCTTCTTTGCCTAGACCGCAATGAGTTATATGTAAAGTATGCTACCGCGGGAATGGACAATCTCATTCTTGCCGGGCGTTTTAAGCTGGCAATTCCGTCGGCAGAATTACTCAAAAAAGAGGTGCAGAAAGTTTTAGAGGGATAAAAGCTCTTACACGACATAATCGACAACCGCAATAAGAGGCTGGTGGATCATATTAAGAACTTGTCCGTAAATAATATTTGTTTAATTTGATCAATGGAGGAGTGGTGGAGATTAGAGGGACTTCGCAATGCCCGAGAACGTTAAAGGAAAATAAATGAACAAAACGAAAAAAGGTAAACTCGAAAAAGCCCTCAAGACGTACTTCGGGGAAATTCACGGAATTTATACGGGTGGTAATTTCCGGGAGGAAAGCTTTTATCCCTCGTTAAAGGGGCTTACTGAAGAGTAGTCTAAAAAACATAAAAAGAAATTTATGAATCAGGAAACGAAGCCTAAATTCAAGATAAGCATCCTGCTTTTTGTTGCAACTTTAGCCACAACAATAATTGCAGGGGCGTTTCAGCAGGGGGTAAATCCCATAGAAACCCCTTTTCAAATCGTGAAGGGCATGCCCTTTGCTTTGACATTAATATTTATTCTACTGTCCCATGAATTGGGTCACTATATTATGTCCAAAAAACACAACATCAATGTTACCCTCCCC
>JAGVGM010000261.1 GCA_020057065.1 Thermodesulfovibrionia bacterium | reverse complement strand
TTGCCTGACGAGTCTTCAAATCCCCCCTGCCCCCCTTTTCTAAAGGGGGGGGACAACTTTAAGTATATCCTGATTCATAAGATTTAACCCACACTTTTCTACGATGAGCCCCTTAAGTTAGTTCAGTTATAGATTCAAAGAAAAACAAGAGGGAACAGGCTTAAAGTGGAATTATTTTTTTTGAGGCTTGGTTGCCGGTGCGGATGGAGACTTTTCATTCATGCCCCATTGAACAGCATGCAGGATCAGGTCGCGGGAGTCTTCCAGGTTCATCTTTCTTTTTATGTGGTCTATATAAGTTTCTATTGTCTTTACGCTGAGATTCAATTGCTCCGCTATCTTTCGTGTCTTCACGCCCTTGCCAATTAGCTGGAACACCTCGAGCTCGCGGTTGCTGAGCTGTTCAATCGGAGAGCTAAAAGTTGCCGGCTGCTTTGAAACCAGTTTGTTTAATAACCTGGAACTTAATTGATCACTTATATAGACCTCTCCGTTAAGTATTATTTTCAATGCAAAAATAACCTGTTCAGGAGGCTCCTGCTTCATAATATAGCCTTTTGCTCCTGCCCTGAAGCATCTCTCAGCATATAAAGATTCGTCGTGCATGGATAGAACCAGTATTTTCATATCCGGGTTACCAAGCAGGATCTCCTCAATAAGTCTGATCCCGCTGTCCTGCCCAAGAGACAGGTCAACTATCACAAGATCACAGTTACATATTGAGATGGCCTGCAATGCCGAAGCCATATCGCTTGCTTCACCACAAACAATAAAGTTGGGCTCCTGGTTTATAAGTTGCGTAATCCCGCGGCGAACAATCGGATGATCATCAACGATGAAAATCTTGTGCTTTATTTTTTTCTCTTCTTCTTTTAGACGATTCATGAAATCTTGTCTCTTATGAAAGTTTTAATCTGTCGATAATGCTTCATCCGTATCGGTAAAATCACATATTATAAGTGTTCCCCCGTTCAGGTCCGGCCTGATATCAAGTGAAGCATTTATGAGATTTGCCCGATAACCCATAATTTTTAAACCTATACCACTACTTTTTCTTTCGTAACTATCCGTAATGCCCATCCCGTCATCTTTTATTATCATGGTAACTTTATTATATGTTCCTGAAAGATAAATCTCAATTTGGTGCGGCTTGCCATGTTTAACTGCGTTGGTTACGGCCTCCTGCGCAATGCGATATAATTGTATGACGGCTGTTTTGTTATGGATAAAAACAGGTTCATCACATAAGAAAACACATGGTATCCCAAACATCTTTTTGGTAGATAAAGCAAGTTCCTCAAGCGCTGTCATAAGGCCTTCCTTATCCATGTCAACCGGATAAAGACCTTTTGATATACAGCTTACCTGCAATTTTGCATCATCCACAAGCACAGAAATTTCTGCCGCATCTTCCGCATCTATAAAAGAACTTTTCTCGAGTTTACGTCCCAGTCCCCGGACCTGAAATGCGATACCGGTGAGAAGCTGTCCCAATCCATCATGCAGGTCCTGTCCGATACGATGACGCTCTCTCTCTTCGATCTCAATAAGAGATTTTTCGAGTTTCTTGTGTTCGGTGATATCTTCCCCTGAACTAAGCACGCCGATAATCCTGCCGCCCTGATCTTTCAGTACACTATTATGCCATGCTATCAACCTCTCTTCGCCGCCCTTTCCAAGCACAGCGTTTTCGTGATATTCAATAAGGTCCATATCTCCGGCTATTATCTTTTCAAAGACCGCTTTTACTTCGTGACGTATTCTTTCAGGGATGAAGCTAACAAACCAGTCCTTTCCGATGACCTCCTCTTCTCCATATCCAAGTATTGTATAGCCTTTCCAGTTCATCAGCGTAACTTCACCTTTTGGGTTTAAAGCCATAATAATGGTTCCGGCTATGTCAAGATAGTTCTGAGCCTTATCCCTTTCCCTGCGCAGGGTTTCAGCCTGTTTTTTGAGCGATTCATGTGATATTGCGATCTCTTCGGTCAAATTTCTGAAGCGTTCATCAAGGACTTTGAGCTCGTCTCCTTCCCATAAACCCTTTTGCTTTATATTTAGGGATTTTTCAGAAAAATCCACTACTCTCCATGTTAAGCTTTGGATACGTTTTGTAATCCAGAACATTATGAATGAAAAAGAGAGTATAAGGAGCAGGACTGTTACTATCCGGTTGCCGCGTTCTTTTATAAGGATCGATTTACTTAGCAGTTCATAAGGCTTTTTAGGAATAAACGTAACCATCTTTACCCTGCGGTCTGATATCCCATATTCAGATAAATCTTTTCCTGAATACACGTACCCGCCCTGCAAAGATTCCAGCAGGGTGCCTGCCGGCAAAAGATCTATCCTGTTACTGGCAAGGATCTGAGGGCTTTTCCCTGCTACATATGCCATGATATGGTCCTTACCCTGAGAATGGGCAAGAAACTCATTGTCAACAGGAGTTGCCAGCATCAATGTCGCAAGCGATCTTCCCTGAGAGCCATAAAGCGTTTCTGATGTAATAAGATAGAGATTGCCGCTTATGCCTGACAAAAGAGTTTCCTGAGTACTTAATTTCTGCAACAGGTATCCGGGCTTAAGCAATAATTTCGGGGGTAATTCTGCAAAACGCTTGAAGACCTCCCTTACTTTTCCCTTGCTATCAATCAAAAAAGCGTAACGAAAATATGTAATTGAGTTTAGGATTGAAAAGCTTGGCAGCCATTGCGGGTGCTCTTCATAGTACTTTATCTGATCCTGTGCTGATAAAAATAATGACCACTCTCTATAACTGGTTTTTTTAATATAATTATAGAACTGCTTCTGCGAAATGATGAATTTTGCATTCTGATGGAAGTTCTTTAGATAACGGTCAAAAAGAATCCTGTTTTCATTTTCGTCCTCATTAAGCCTTTCAGACAGTGCGTTATTGAATGCTTCATCTATGGTGCGGAGTTGGAGGTAGTGAAGAAAACCCCACGTTGCAGCACCAACAATAATTGTTATCAGCAGCATTTTCAGAGTCAGTGAGATATGTTTAAACATTTAAACCGATGACTCCGTAATCTGAAATATTTTCGTATCTGATTAGTGTCTGTTTATAAACTACTGTCATCTGTCATTCCCGCAAGCGAAGCGCGTCGGGAATCCTTCTGAAAAAAGATTCCGGACAAGCCGGAATGACAGAAAAAGGCACTTCATAAACAGACTCTGATTACTTCCCCTAAATATTTATGAAAAGAACTCATGCTAAGCCATATCGATAGAGATCAGAACAAATTCATTCTTGTTCTTGAAATATACAACGGCTCTTCCTTCTTCATTCTCATATATAATAATGTTATCGCTGAATTCTTTCACTGTCTTAAGTTTCATTCTCTCAGTTTTTATAAGCTGCCCGCCTTCAATTACCTTTACTTCTGCAAGCATATCTCCTCCTTCCAATTATGAATACGTCATTAATAAGCTTATGTATAACTTCTAATTGCTATATAGAGTCTGTTTATAAACTCTGTTCGTCTGTATGTCATTCCGGCAGTCCTTAAGCCGGAATCCAGTTTTATTAATAAGTTCCGGATACCCGATTACAGACTTCGGGTATGACAAAAATAAAAAATGGCAGTTTATAAACAGACACTATATAAATTATTTTACCACATCTTTTTTGAAAGAATTTCAAAAAAAGAAACTCAGCGGTATGTCTTAATCAACGATTGTCTGTTTTATCACGTTTGCAGTTTGCCCCGTTAGAATAACGAAGGTATTCTAACGGGGTTCCCATATCAATGAAAATTAACGAAAATGTAAATATATGCCGATAAGAGTTATAGAATTGCAAAAAGGGAAAATGTATGAATAACGATGCAGATAAAAAAGAAGAATTGCAAGAAATTAAAGCGCGCATCGAAAAATTAATAAAAGCGATTATCAAAGAAGTAGTCGAAGAAGAAAACGATAAAGACCATTACTGTGCCTGAATGTCTTTTACTGCAGTTTTTCTATGAGACAATTTTAGTTTAAAGATTGACAAACTTTTCAAGTTACAATATCATATATGAACAATTGTTCAACTATTAACTTTTAATCAAAAATAAAAATGGAAAACATAAAGGTATGTGAGATGAATATCAGCGGAATGGATTGCGCCTCCTGTGCCGGGAAGATTGAAAAGGGATTAAAGGCGCTTAATGGCATTGCTGATGTCTCTGTAAACTTCGGCGCTGGAAAGGCAAAGGTAACCTTTAACCCTGAGGAGATTGACCTTGATAGAATCAAGAGAGGTATTGAGTCACTTGGCTACAAGATTAAAGAGAGTGGAAAAGACAAAGACGAAAAAGAATATCTTGATCTGGTCCGCATGGGTGTTGTCGGCATATTTATCCTCCTTGGCTGGGGCGGGCTACTCGGCAGCATAAGGGGTTTTAATATTGCATCTGCTGCTGCCATGATCATAGCCGGCTATCCGCTGGTGAAAAAAGCCATCATTGATTTAAGGGCAAAGACTATTAGTGCCGATGTCTTCATGGCGCTGGGCGCTGTGGCTGCTGCTTTAATCGGTGATTTCCTTGCATCGGCTGTTATAGCCTTCTTCATGCTTATTGCAGAATACCTTGATAAGCTAACTATGGATAAGGCAAGGAGGGCCTTGGATGAGTTGATAAAACTATCCCCAAAGAGTGCAAGGATCGTTAAAGATGGAAGAGAGATAGAGATAGCCATTGAGGAGATAAGAAAAGGCGATACAGTCATTGTTAAGCCGGGCGAGAGAATACCTGTGGACGGCAGAATAATTGAGGGCTCATCCTTCATTAATCAGGCGGCCATAACAGGTGAGTCCATGCCTGTTGAAAAGGGTATCGGCGATGAGGCATATACTGCGACAATCAATGACGCAGGGCTTTTGAAGATAAAAGCCACGCACGTAGGCAACGATACAACACTTGCAAAGATAATTCACCTTGTGGAAGAGGCAGAATCAGCAAAGGCGCCAGTGCAGAAGATCGCGGATAGATTTGCAGCATGGTTTACCCCTTCAATCCTGTTAATTGCAGGACTGACATTTTTAATCACCCGGAATATTGCCTACGCTATTGCTGTTATTGTTGTTGCCTGCCCATGCACTGTTGCTGTTGCAACACCACTTGCTATTGTAGCTGGCACAGGGAAGGCGGCAAGAAGGGGCATTATCATCAAAGGCGGTATCCATCTTGAGACACTGGCAAAGATAGATACTGTTGTGCTGGATAAGACAGGGACCATAACAATAGGTGAGCCGAGGATTACAGATATAAAGGCATTTGCTGAACACAATGAGAAAGAGATACTCCTCATGGCTGCTGTCGTAGAAAGATATTCTGAACATCCATTGGCAAAGGCAATTATAAAAAGGGCGGGGTCAGAGGGGCTCAGGATACCGGAGCCAGAGGATTTTCAGGTAATACCCGGAAGAGGCATCATAGCAAGATATAATGGATCCTCTGTTCTTCTTGGAAGCAGGGAGCTCCTTAAAGACGGAAGGATTAATTTAAATCATGAGATGGAAAGCTATATGAAGGCAAGAGAGGAAGAGGGAAAGACAGCCCTCCTGATTGCTCATGACAGTGAGGTATGCGGTGTAATCTCAGTCGCAGATGTTGTACGAAAAGAAAGCAAGGATGCTATAACAGAGC
This sequence comes from Thermodesulfovibrionia bacterium, assembly GCA_020057065.1. Classification (GTDB taxonomy): domain Bacteria; phylum Nitrospirota; class Thermodesulfovibrionia; order UBA6902; family UBA6902; genus SURF-23. The sequence goes on along the minus strand of JAGVGM010000261.1, from coordinate 8,281 downwards.
TCAGGCAGGCAGGGATAAAGGATATAGTTATGCTCACAGGTGATAACTGGCGCACAGCAAAGGCGATAGGAGTGCAGGTTGGCATTGACAATATAGAGGCGGAGCTTATGCCGGAGGACAAGGTCAGGAAGGTTCAGGAGCTTATGGCGAACGGCAAGAAGGTTGCCATGGTTGGCGATGGAATTAATGACGCCCCTGCCCTTGCAGCGGCAGATGTAGGCATTGCCATGGGCGTTGCAGGGACAGATGTTGCAATTGAGGCTGCAGATGTAGCGCTTATGCGGGATGACTGGAGGCAGATACCTGAGGCAATAAAAATAGGGCGGAAGACCTTTGGCGTGATAAGGCAGAATCTCGCTATAGGAATTCTCTTTAATATTATAGGGGTGACGCTTGCCGCGACAGGCATAATAACGCCAATGATGGCAGCAGTTGCGCATGTCCTGCCAGATTTGGTAGTCTTTGCAAATTCAGCAAGATTGATTAGATGAAGGAGGAAAGATGCCGGTACTTGTAAAAACAAATAAGTCAAAGACCGATACATGTGAAATTACCTTTGTAAACAAGGAAAGTGTTGCACAGGTAAAAAAGAGGCTTAAGCCGGATAGCACTATCAATCAATTATCCGAGACATTTAAGGTCCTCGGTGATACAACGAGGTTAAAGATAATCTATGCCCTCTCGCAGGTTGAGTTGTGCGTCTGCGACATCGCAGCCCTCTTTGGGCTTACCGAATCTGCTGTGTCGCATCAGTTAAGGATTCTAAGAAACATGAGGCTTGTAAAGTACAGAAGGGATGGAAAGAAGGCGTATTATAACCTTGATGATGAACATATTGACAACCTCTTTAAAGAGGGGCTAAAGCATGTTGAGGAGAAATAGCATGTCAGGTTTCCCCATAAAAAAAATGCGAACAAAAAACGTCAGAAGTTGACGATGTTGATTTTTTGAAAAATGGGGGAACGTGCAGCGGGGTTGATTTATTATATTGAATTGTTCTTAAATAAAAATACATGAAATTATTTCTAAGCATAATACTTACGGTTTTTTGTACATTGATTTTAATGCCTGACAGTTTCTCATGCGGACCGTCGGATACTTGCTGCCAAAGGGAATCGGCAGATCAAGGATCCAAGGATCCATTGAATGACACGGACAATAATGCGCATGATCATTTTTGCAGCAGTGCCTGTCATGGAAATATTATGATATCTCTGTATACCGCTAATTTCAGCCTATCTTATAGGGAATCAAACTTGCGGCCGATGGAAGAATCCATCACAACAAATATCCTTTCAAACTCACTCTTTCGACCTCCCAAAGCGTAGTACGCCTCTTATCGCAATCTTTCTAATCACAAACCTGAGTGCTTCACTATGTGGGGTTCAGGGAAAGTAAATCATCAGGAGGTTTGTGCTGTATGGCAAGGAGAACAGGAAAGAAGATTCTCATCCCTGTGCTGTTTATAATAGCCGGTCTCGGTTTTTTGATCTTCAGAGGGATATCCGACACGGGGGTTTATTACATGACAGTTGGGGAGTTGATTAAAAAAGCGGATTCTCTGAAAGGCGATAGTGTAAGGATTAGCGGCGATGTTGTTGCAGGCACCATAAATTATAATCAGAGGGATCTCATCCTGTCCTTTGCAATCAGGGACACAGTAAACCCGTCAAAAACAATAAATGCCCTATATAATGGGCCTGCTCCTGATGCATTTAAGGAGGGTGTCGAGGTAGTCCTTCAGGGGATTTATGACATGGAGGTAAACCTTTTTACGGCTAAAGAACTTTTGGCAAAATGCCCCTCAAAATATGGTTCAGAGATAACTGAGGAAGGGAGTAATTGATGGTAACGATCGGCAACATATCGCAATTCGCAGCGTTCTTTCTCGCTATGGCCGCCACTGTTTTTATTCTTATTGGAGTGATGAGAAATGACGCGCGGTTTATAGAGAGCGGAAGAAGGAGTATCTACGGTCTTGCATTATTCACCACAACAGCCTCCATCGCCATGACGTATCTCTTTGCAATAGATAATTTTCAGGTAGAGTATGTGGCTTCCTATTCGGACAGGGCGCTTCCATTTTATTATAAGCTTACTTCCTTCTGGGCGGGGCAGAAAGGGTCGCTCCTTTTATGGGCGTGGTTACTCAGCATTTTTTCATCAATTGTTGCTTTTAATACAAGAAATGAACTGTCGAGCAGAACCACCCCTTATATCTATCTTGTACTGTCAGGAACATTGACCTTCTTTCTCTTTCTACTTTCAACGCTCTCCAATCCCTTTGATCTCCTTAATTTCATTCCGTCAGACGGCAAGGGCTTGAACCCCATGCTTCAGAACCCGGGGATGTTGTTTCACCCTCCGACCCTGTTCCTTGGTTATATCGGTTTTACCATTCCCTTTGCTTATGCCATTGCCGCTATGGTCACAGGGAAACTGGATGCCTCATGGCTAAGGAAGACAAGGATATGGACACTCATCTCATGGATATTTCTGACAATAGGGATTATTCTCGGCTGCCAATGGGCTTATGTGGAATTGGGGTGGGGAGGATTCTGGGCGTGGGACCCTGTTGAAAATGCGTCCTTTATTCCATGGCTCGTTGCAACAGCTTATCTTCATACCGCTATCATACAGGAGAAAAGAAACATGATGAAGGTGTGGAATATGGTTTTGATTCTCCTTACATTTATCCTCTGCATCTTTGGAACCTATCTTGTAAGAAGTGGGATTTTACAATCTGTTCATGACTTCGGAGCCACAGGGCTCGGTGGATTCTTCATATTCTTTCTTGTCACTGTTTTTCTCGGCAGCTTATATCTGATATTTGAGAGCTACCGTGAACTTCGGAGCGAAAGCGCAATCGAATCCTTCATATCGAGGGAGAGCACATTTTTGTATAACAATGTAATATTTCTTTCTATAACATTCTCTACTTTGCTCGGGACCGTCTTTCCGCTCCTGTCGGAGGCTGTTACAGGCAAGAAGATAACAGTCGGGCAGCCTTTTTTCAATCAGGTCAATACACCCCTTTTCCTTCTGCTCCTTCTTATCACAGGGATATGCCCGCTTATCGGCTGGAGAAAGGCATCTGCCGATAACCTGCGGAAAAACTTCCTTGTCCCATTTCTTTCCGCCTCTATAGGAGCAATGCTGTTATTCATCGCAGGGGTCAGGGAGTTTTATCCCTTAACGTCTTTTTCACTCTCTATATTTGTCGCCGTTACAATATTCAATGAATTCAGGGTCGGGACACTGGCAAGGAAGAGACTTACCGGGGAGTCTGTTCTTACAGCATTTCCAAGACTCCTCTGGAGGATGAGAAGCAGATACGGAGGTTACATTGTACATTTAGGAATCGTAATTCTTATAGTAGGCATTACCGGCTCATCCGCATACAAGCTCGAAAAACAGGCTACCCTCAATAAGGGAGAGAGCATGAAGATAGGGGCATACGAGCTGCGCTACGATGATTTCAGGGGATACAGAGACAGAAACAGGGAGGTGTATACCGCTGACCTCGCTGTGTTGAAGGATGGAAGCCCTGCGGGAACCATATCGCCTGAACGGAGATATTATATTAATGCGGAACAACCCACCACAGAGGTAAGCCTGCGCATGACACTCATGGAAGACCTCTATGTAACGATGCCGGGGATCGGCAAGAACGAAGTCATTACCCTGAAGGTAACAGTAAACCCGCTTCTGGTCTGGATGTGGATCGGCGCCGCTATTATGGTCCTTGGCGGAATAGTAGCCGCGATACCTGTCAGAAGAAAGAAAGAGGTCTCCAATGCTGCATAGAATAATTATCCTTTCTTTTATATTGATAACGCTCATGTCTTCCGCCGCCACAGCGCTTACTCCGGGCGAAGTTGAGGAAAGCCTGACATGCTACGCCTGCCCCGGAGAACCCCTCAATATTGACCGGTGCAGCGGAGGAGACCAGATGAGAGCCGCGACAAGAAAGATGGTCGATGAAGGTAAAACCAAAAAAGAGATACTCGATTATTTTGTCGGTCAGTTTGGCGAAGGGATACTGACCATACCTCCTAAAAAAGGGTTTAACCTCGTGGCATATATCTTCCCGTTCATCGGGCTTATCTTTGGCGTCATAATAGCCTTAGTGATTGCAAAAAGATGGTCTGCATCCGGGAAGATTCACGATGCACCGGATAAAAAGACGGAAGAGATTATGGATGAAAAGATGAAAAAGAAGATAGATAGTGAGTTGAAAAAACTCGAGGAGGAGTGATCATGACTGCAATCTTAATATTCGCTGCTATAGGTTTTCTTATCCTTGCATATATACTTGCCCCTTTTATGAAACCTGAGCAAGCATGGTTAGGAACATCGTCAGAAGAAGATGAATCCATTGCATCACTAAAAGTAAAGAAAGATTCATTTTTGAGGGCCATTAAGGATATTGATTTCGAATATGCTTCTAAAAAAATCAATGATGCTGATTACAGGGGTTTAAAGAATCACTACAGTCTAAAGGCGGCGGATATAATTGAGAAACTGGAGAAAATGCAGGATGTCAATACAGACAAAAACAGAGAAGAATAATACCGCCTTTATAACAATCGAGGATCTAAAAAGGAACTATGATGGAGTTGAGGCCCTGCGGGGTATTAATCTGACATTAAACAGAGGAGATTTTCTGACCATCTTTGGACCTAACGGGGCCGGTAAAACTACCCTTATAAGGATTATATCCACACTTCTTCCGCCTTCATCAGGGGACATAAAGGTTTCCGGATACGACATGGACAACCACCCGGCGGAATTCAGAAAGACCCTCGGCATCATCTCACACCAGACTCTTCTTTATCATGACATGACTGCAAAGGAAAACCTTGAGTTTTATGCAGGTCTTTACGGAATTCGGGACACTAATAAAAGGATAGAAGATATTCTAAAGCTTATGGGTCTTTATGAAAGGAGAGATTCCAGGGTTTCTAAATTCTCCCGCGGCATGCAGCAGCGGTTGACCATTGCAAGGGCGCTTATAAATGATCCATCCTTAATACTGCTTGATGAGCCTTATAACGGCCTTGATCAGCATGCATCAGCGCTCTTGAGCGACCAGTTGATAAAACTTCATGACCGGAAAAGGACCATAATAATGGTTACACATAATCTAATACGGGGAATGGAAGTGGCGACAAAGGTGGGTATTCTTGTCAAAGGCAGGATGCTCTTCCTTAAAGACAGAGATGAGATAAGCGGTCACGGATTTGATGATATTTACTTTCATTATGTGAGCGGTGACATCCAGTGAGACAGATGCTGTTCATCATAAAAAAAGACCTGCTGATGGAGTTCAGAAAGAGAGAGTCTCTGGTGTCCATACTTTTCTTCGGATTTCTGGTTCTGGTAATTTTAAATATCGCAGTAAGCGTTGACAGAGAACTCGATCCGTCAATATCCGGCGGCATACTCTGGGTAGCTATTTTCTTTTCCGCCGTTCTTGGACTTAACCAAGTATTTTCTCAGGAGAATGAGAACCGTTGTATAGATGGTCTTTTGCTTGCGCCTGTTGAACCTGAATTAATATTTCTGGCAAAGGTGACAGTAAATTTTATATTCATGATAATAGCAGAGGTTGTCCTCATCCCCCTGTTTTTTGTACTTTTTAATGATGAATTCTCAAGATATATTCCGGAGCTTATTGTTATTGTCCTTCTCTTAAATTTTGGTTTTTCTTCCATCGGCACCATAATTTCTGCGATAAGTTCATATTCAAGAAGGGGCGAGGTGATGCTCCCGATTCTTCTTTTTCCTGTTTTGATACCGATGATTGCAGCAGCAGTTATATCTACGGGAGAACTTTTCGGAGGGGCTGGGGTGGAAAAGTACTCGAAATGGTTATACCTGATGGGGGCGTTTGATTTTATCTTTTTTGGCAGCAGCTATCTGCTTTTTGAATATGTGTTAAGGGAGAAATAGCAGTGAAGGAAAATCTAAAGGGTAATCTTTTTATTATATGTACAGCAGCGCTGTTTATTATATCCGTATATGTTGTGTTTTTTTATACACCGGTCGAGAAGGTGATGGGCGTGGTTCAGAAGATATTTTATTTCCATCTGTCATCTGCATTTACTGCATTTTTATCTTTTTTCATGGCGTTTGTATATAGCATATTATATCTTTACAAAAAGGATACAAAGTGGGATATTTATGCAGCAAGCTGCGTAGAGATTGGAATAGTTTTCACCACCCTTGTATTGATATCAGGCTCTCTATGGGCAAGACCCATCTGGAACACCTGGTGGACCTGGGATCCGAGGTTGACCACAGCGCTGATCCTCTGGTTCATCTATGTCGCCTATTTGATTCTGCGCATATCTCTTGAACAGGAGAGCAAAAAGGCAGCCTTTTCAGCAGTAATGGCTATTATAGGATTTGTTGATGTTCCCATAGTTTTTATGTCTGCAAGAATGTTGAGGACAATACATCCTGTAATAATTAAGTCAGATTCTATTAATATGGAATCTTCCATGATTTTCACACTGCTGATATCCATGCTTGCGTTTTTCTCCATGTGGATTCTGCTTTTCAGACTAAGGACAAGAATGTTGTTTTTAGATAAAAGAATTAATAAATTGGAAAACCAGTTAGCGGAGGAATGAGATGAAGAATTTAACTTTTTTAGTTGCAGCCTATATGGTTATATGGGGAGGTTTGTTTTTTTACCTCATATTCGTTTCAGGGCAACAGAGAAAACTCACTCAACGAGTCAAGGTTCTTGAGGAGCTTTTAAAGGAAAAGGAGAGACAGTAATGGTGATCGTAAGAAACAGAAAAGAGAAAGCGGTCATACTCTTTTTCTGGCTAATGCTTGCAGTTGTTATTGTCATGACTACAATAAACCTTACAGGGAAAGAGGCGCAAAAAAAACCGGAGGTCGCGGCAGGCACAGGCCAAGCCGCTAATGTACAGGGAAAGATTGCTGAACTTAAAAATTTCTTGAGAGACAATCCCGGCAACATACAGGCGTTGGTCTCCCTCGGTGATTTATATTTTGAAGGTAAACAGATCCGTGAAGCGATAGAGGTCTTTGAGGAAGCAGTCAAGCTCGATCCGAAGAGTGTCCATATCCAGAACGGCCTTGGCGGCCTTTATATGCAAACAGGCGCATTCGATTTAGCTCTGCAAAGCTTTCAAAAAGCATTGGATATTGACCCAAACCATCTCAACAGTCTTTTTCACATGGGAATGATCTACAGGTATAGTAAAAAAGATACCAAGACAGCATTGGAAATCTTTGAGAGGCTGTTATCGAAAAATCCTGAACCAGACATGGCAAAGCAGGTTAAAGATGAGATAGCTAAGATAAAGACGGAATTGAGATAGTGACAACATAATTTCTTGCGCGATAACGGACTTATAACAGTGAAAAAGAAACTACTTATTGTATTGCTTGTAATCTTTATTGTTTTTTTAACTCTGGAAGTCTGTGGTTTTTATCTCTCGAGACTCAATGCATCGAACGCCGAACAAAAAGAAGTAAGCGCAAAATCGCTGCAGGAAATCCAGGCAAGAAATATTAACCTGAAAAAAAAGATTTCAAACCTGTCTCCAAAGGGGACTTATCTCGTAATTGATACTGCCAAAAACAGGATATATGTAAAAAAAGGTGACCAGACTCTGAAAGAAATCGTGGTCTCCACCGGAAGCGGCAGCATACTTAAAGATCCGAAAGGCAACAGGCAGTGGGTCTTCGATACGCCGAGAGGAGAGCGCACTGTTCGACTGAAAAAAACAAACCCCGTCTGGACAAAGCCTGACTGGGCGTTTATCGAAGAAGGAGAGGACATCCCCAAAAACTTTAAAGACAGAATTGAAACAGGGATACTTGGAGACTATGCATTTGAGCTTGGCGACGCTTATATGATACACGGAACGTTGTATACAAGACTTCTCGGTCGGAATGTGACTCACGGATGCGTCAGGGTCGGAGACAAAGACCTCAAAGAACTTTATGAGACAATCCCCATCGGAACAAAGGTGCTGATCTTTTAGAATGAAACCCTTCATCTGTTTATCCCTCATTTTTTCACTTGTCATCTCCATATGCGCTGACGCAACGGCTCAGGATGCGGATTCCTTCATAATTATCTCTTGGCTACAAGTAAATTAGTATTTACTAATATTAAACTGCTGTAATTATATTATGGCTCATCGTGGAAAAGTGTGGGTTAAATCTTATGAATCAGGATATACTTAAAGTTGTCCCCCCCTTTAGAAAAGGGGGGCAGGGGGGATTTGAAGAC
>JAGVGM010000098.1 GCA_020057065.1 Thermodesulfovibrionia bacterium | reverse complement strand
TTTCGACTTGCCCCAGAAAATTACTTTTTGCAGTTAAACCATCCCTCTAACCCTCTAACATCCTGTACTGGTCCATCCCCCAGTGCAATGATTCTTTACACCACCACTTTGTTAGCAGAAGACGCATTCTTTCGATTGAATGGACATCACTCTTTTAATCCGTAATCATCAATTTTAAAGTCCGTAGAGCTTATTTATACGCAGGTAGTAGCACTAATTTTCACCGGAATGAAATCTGAAAATAACTGATTGCAATCTACTATTCAGACTATTGGGAATGAAACTATTCATCATTGGAAAACATATGCTAACGGAGTTTCCGGGTAAGATCATGCCCTGCTTATCAAATAGAGTTAATTGAGAAAAAAGAGACGAACAATAAAACAGCGCCGGTAATTAAATATGACCGGATTGCCTTAGAGATAGCGGTTTAAAAAATTCAGGGGATATTTTTCATATCCGGCAGCGCTTGATAAATCCGCTGTCCCTATATATAATTCAAGTATGACATTTGACGCTTAAAACCAGTCAATTGACATTAATATTGGGAGGACAAAATCAGGATGACGGGAATTGCTGAAGTATTAGGAGGCAAGAAAACTCTTAAAAAGAAAATCCAGAGCCGGTTCGATCTTATGGAAATGAGCAAGGATGGAATAACCAAAGAAGCTTTAAGGCATTTGGCAAAATACTTGGCTCTTTCTGCAAGTCAATTAGCGGAACTCCTTCCGGTTTCCGAACGGACTATCCTTAGATATACCTCAAAGAAACCCTTTAACCGTGTGGTGTCCGAGCAAATTCTGCAAATTGCAGAAGTAGTTGCCAAAGGGATTGAAGTATTCGAAGACAAAGAGAAGTTTATATCATGGATGCATTCTCCCATTAAATCGCTTGCAAATCAGACGCCGTTAAGCCTGCTCATATCCCGTTTTGGAATGGAAATGGTACTGGATGAACTGGGCCGGATTGAATATGGAGTTTATTCCTGAGTGGTCGTCTACCGAATTGCCGGGACAAAGCATATCCGGGACTTAACAGGCTCAGGTGCGCGCATGTACGGCGGCAGATGGAATCATAAAGGTATCGGAATTGTTTATACATCAGAAAGCAGATCCCTGGCAACCGTAGAATTTCTCGTTCATGTCTCTATAGTATACATTCCTTCAAATTTGAGCATTGCTTCAATAGAAATCCCTGATCGTATCAGGCCGAAGAATGTTTCAATGTCGCTACTCCCTGACGACTGGCGCGATTATCCGGCACGTTCGGAGTTAGCGAATATAGGTACGAAGTGGGTTTTATCAAACGGATCTCTTATGCTTAAAGTTCCTTCTTCTATTGTTGAGCATGAGTTTAATATTTTAATCAATCCGTTACATGGTGATATGAGATATGTCAAAATCATTCGTGTGGAAGATTACAGGCTGGACAAACGCCTGCTGAAATGAGGATTCACTAAATTCCCGGTCGAGTCTCTTATTAAGACATAATGCAAAATGTCTCGAAATGAGGTATATTGAATACAGCAAAAACAGATAGTTGTGGTTTTCAGAGGCACTTGGGGTCAAGAGGTTGTAGTATGCGGCAGTAAGCTATTTTTACATAAATAAAGGAGTGGATAGATGAGAAAAATCTTAATTTTAAGTATTTTATTGCTATTGGCAGCATTATTGTTGACTGCAGGATGCAAAAAAACAGAAAAAACTGAGCCTTCCAAAGAAGATACTTCACAAACGGCTCCTAAAGAACCGGCTCCTGTTCCGCCAGGTACGCCTAAGTATTAAACTCATAGAAGGGGGTCATCCCTCAGTTACGGGGGGATTGGATGATTCCCCTCTTGCTTAAGGCACCTACTGTTGGTTGAAAAAGACCAACAGCAGGTGCCTTAAGCAGGGGTTAGGGGAGATTTTATAGAATGAATTGAAAAATCCCCCTCGCCCCCCTTTACCAAAGGGGGGATAATACCCCCCATAACTGAGGGATGACAGAAGGGGTTGTTTTTTTGTGATAAACGTGTTATTCTTTTGATAGTTTTTCTCATACTTGGTTGTTTATTTGAAAGAGTGGGTTTCCCACTCTTTTGTTTTTGAGGGAAAGATATGAAGAACATTGAAGAATTAGGAGATAAAATCAAAAAAATTATTGAACCGGTTATAAATGCTGACGGGATAGAACTTTACGATATAGAGTTCAACAGGATGAGAGGAAAAGGTCTTTTAAGGGTGTTTATTGAGAAGGAGGGCGGGGTGACAATTGAAGATTGCGGGCGTATCAGTCGTGAGATAGAGGCAGCGCTTGATGTTGAAGATCCCATTCCGTTTTCTTATGTTCTGGAGGTATCATCGCCAGGCCTGGACCGGCCTCTTAAGAAACTTGAAGATTTCAATAAATATTCCGGGAAGATGGTCAGGGTCACTACACTTGAACCGGTAGATAATCAGACATTCTTTATCGGAACTATTGCAAAAGTGGAGAATGATGAAATATCTATTCTTTTACCTAAAAACAGGCAAGTTATTATACCTTTTAAAAATATTACAAAGGCAAGACTGGAGGTGGAGGTATAAATGAACAGGGAGTTAATTCACATTGTTGAACAGATGAGTAAAGAAAGAGGAATTCCCAAGGAGTCTATTATTGGAACTCTTGAATCCGCCCTATTGTCTGCAGTTAGAAAAAAATACGGGATCCATATAGAAATAAAAATAAAGATTGACGGCAAAACAGGCGAAATTGCAATAACCGCATTAAAGAAAGTCGTTCAAAAGGTTGCTAACCCGATAGAGGAGATATCCCTAAAGGACGCACAGCAGATAGATCCGTCAAAAGGCATTGATGATATGGTTGAGTCTCCAATAGCTGTTGAGAATTTTGGGAGGATCGCCGCTCAGACTGCAAAGCAGGTGCTCTTTCAGCGTGTGAGAGAGGCTGAAAAAGAGGCTATATTTGAAGAATATAAAGACAAGGCAGGGCAGATAGTCAGCGGTGTTATCATTCGTAAAGAGAAGGGGAATTATTATGTAGCGCTTGGCAGGGCTGAGGCGACGCTCCCGATAAAGTCTACATTGCCTACCGAGAACCTGAAAAGAGGAGAAACAGTCAGGTCCTACATCGAAGAGGTGAAGATAACCCCGAAGGGTCCTCTCATTCTGCTCTCGAGGGCACATCCTAACTTTGTTATGGAGCTTTTCAGGATGGAGATTCCCGAGATCTACGAGGGATTAGTCATCATAAAAAATATTGTCAGAGAAGCCGGTGACCGCACCAAACTGACTGTTTATTCAAAGAACCCGATGGTGGATCCTGTCGGTGCGTGTGTGGGTATGAAGGGTACACGTGTGCAGTCTATTGTAAGGGAATTAAAAGGGGAAAGAATCGATATCATCCCGTGGACAGAGGACCTGAGAGTCCTTATTGCAAAGGCCTTAAGTCCTGCATCAATTGAGAGCATTGGAATTAATGAAGATGGAAAATCCGCAATAGTCGTTGTCAATGATCAGCAGCTTTCCCTGGCTATCGGCAAGAAGGGACAGAATGTCAGGTTGGCCATGAAACTCACGGGCTGGGACATTGAAATATTCAGCGAGACCGAATATAACAAGATGAGAAGGGGAGAAGCTGAGGCGCAGATGGATGAACTACAAGGGAAGAAAGAAAATAAAGAGAATAAAGAGCAATGAACAATGAATTAGTAGTCAGTAGACAATAGTCAGTATACAGGGAATAAATCATGTGTTTACTGTTTACTGACTACTGTTTACCCTTTTCAAAAGGGTATGTCTAACAACCTTACCAATATAAAAAAATCCAATAATAGTCCTCAGATAACAGAAGATACCCCTGTCCAGTATATTAAAGGAGTCGGTCCGGCGCGTTCAAAATTCCTCGAACGGTTATCCGTCAAGACCCTTGAAGATCTGCTTTTCTATTTCCCCTGGCGTTATGAAGACAGGAAGAATCTAAAAAAACTAAACGAGCTGATTTATGGAAATGTAGAAACCACCGTGTGTGAGGTTGTGTCTGCAGAAGTGGTAACTACACCGAGGAAAAGGATGAAAATCTTTGAACTCACTGTCACCGATAAGACCGGTTTTCTTAAATCCAAGTGGTTTAACCAGCCGTATCTGGAAAGGTATTTCAAGAAGGGACAGAAGGTTGTTTTGAGCGGTGTTGTAAAAGGCAATCCTTATGCAAGATTCGGGCTCGAAATGGAAAATCCCGATTTTGAGCTGGTCGGCGAGGAAGACATATTTATCCATACCTCAAGGATCGTGCCTGTATATAAGGCTACGGAAGGGATTTCCCCCAAACAGATAAGAACTCTTATGTTCAATGCCGTGAATAATTATTCATTTCTGATAAATGATTATATGCCTGAAGATATCATAAGAAGGCAGGGCCTTATACCATTACTGGGGGCCGTGAAGGAAATGCATTTTCCGGAAGGATCCTCTGATGTGCATATATTGAATAATAATTTAAGCCCCGCGCACAGGCGCATTATTTTCGATGAATTTTTCATGCTTGAGCTCGGACTTGCGTTTTTAAAGAAGAGAGAGGTTTTAGCGCAGGGGATAGGCTTTAAGATCAATAACCTTTATGTTGACAACTTCCTCAAATCCCTGCCTTTTGAGTTAACTTCGGCGCAAAATAGGGTCATTGCCGAAATAATATTTGATATGCAGCGCCCTCTTCCCATGAACAGGCTAGTGCATGGCGATGTAGGCTGCGGCAAAACAGTTGTTGCACTTGTAACAATGCTGATAGCTGTAGAAAACGGTTATCAGGCCTGTCTGATGGCGCCTACCGAACTTCTTGCCGAACAGCATTTTATAAATATACACAAAATGATAGAGACGCTTGGTCTGCATGTTGTGCTGTTGACATCAAGCAGTAAGGGGAAGTCTGCTGATGATATTGCACAGGGAAACGCGCAGATCATTGTGGGAACCCATGCCCTTATACAGGAGCAGGTGAAATTTAAGAACCTCGGAGTTGCGATAATAGACGAGCAGCACAGATTCGGTGTTGTTCAAAGAGCCGATCTGAGGCGCAAGGGGTTCAATCCTGACATACTGATAATGACAGCAACCCCGATACCAAGGACCCTGGCGATGACATTATACGGAGACCTCGACATATCCACAATTGACGAACTTCCGGCTGGAAGGAGACCGATTACAACAAAAGTAATTTTCTCAAGCCAGAAAGACAGAGTATTCTCTCTGATCAAAGATGAACTTTCTAAAGGAAGGCAGGTATATATTGTATATCCTCTTATTGAAGGATCTGAAAAGCTCGATCTTAAATCCGCAATCGATGGCTTTGAGGCCTTTAAAAAGATCTTCCCCGAAAGGAAGATCGGTCTGGTCCATGGTAAAATGCATCATGCTGACAGGGAGACTGTCATGACAGAATTTAAGGCCGGCGCGATCGATATGCTTGTGGCTACTACTGTTATTGAAGTCGGCATAGATGTACCGAATGCATCGCTTATGCTCATTGTGCACGCCGAGAGATTCGGGTTGGCCCAACTGCATCAACTGAGAGGAAGAATAGGGCGGGGCGGTTATGATTCTTACTGTATTCTCATGGCATATCCGCCATTCAGCGATGAAGCAAAAAGACGCCTCAAGGCAATGGAGACCACAGGGGACGGATTTAAAATAGCAGAAGAAGACCTGGACATTCGCGGCCCCGGTGATTTCTTCGGCACCCGGCAGTCAGGTATTCCTGATCTGAAAATTGCTAATATAATAAGAGATATAAATATTCTTGAGAATGCAAGGAAAGAGGCCTTTGCCCTTATTGATGCGGAACCTGATTTGAAGAGCTATCCATTGCTTAAAGAAACGCTGAAGAAGAAATGGATGGGAAGACTGGAGTTAATTAAGAGTTAACAAGGATGGAGGTTTAATGATTGACAGGATAAGGAACAGCCTTAACAAGGGGCTTGATCAGGTGAGGTGGTTTGCAACTTTTCTTGCAGAGAGGACCAAGGCGGAGACGGAGATCGCAAAACTCCTTTTTGAGAGCACCAGGTTCGAGGGCAAGATCGAGGACCTTTACACGGACATCGGAAAGAGGGTTGTGGAGCTCAAGGAAAAGGGGGAAAAGGCCATATGGAAGGATTTTGTTATTCAGCAGTCCCTTGATGAGATAAAGCACCTGAGAGAAGCAGCGGATGAGTGCAGGAATCAGGCAAAGAATTTAAGCAAGCTTCCGGAATGATACTCTATATTTTTATTTTTATATTTGGAGCATTGATAGGTTCTTTCCTTAATGTATGCATTTACCGTATACCGCAGGGCTTATCAATAGTGCGTCCTGCTTCACGCTGCCAGGCATGCGGCGTCCCAATCAAGTTCTATGACAATGTCCCGATATTAAGTTATATGATACTTTTGGGAAGATGCAGGTCCTGCAGGGTAAAACTTTCGGTCCGGTATCCTGTTGTAGAGCTTCTAAATGCCGTTCTGTATATTGCTGTGTTCAATAGGTTCGGGGTCGGTTCCCCATGGGTTTTACTGACCTATTTTACTTTTGTTTCAGCGCTTATAGTAATTTTCTTTATCGATATCGATCATCAGATAATTCCTGACGGCATAACATTGCCGGGTATCCCTATCGCAATTATCGCCGGTTCAACGATCCTGCCTGATCCTTTCTCTATCATGGATATTTTGGGATGGAAATCCTCACTTATCGGTTTTATCGCAGGAGGCGGGTCTTTTTACCTTATTGCGGTTATGGGAAGATTGATACTGAAAAAAGATGCAATGGGCGGAGGGGATATAAAGATGATGGCAATGGTCGGAGGCTTATTAGGCTGGAAAGGCGTTATCCTTACAACCTTTATGGGAAGCCTCTTAGGTTCAGTTGTGGGAGTTTCGCTTATCATGCTGAAGGGAAAAGAATGGGGATCAAGGATACCGTTCGGGCCTTATCTTGCATCCGGCGCACTTGTCAGCCTGTTTTACGGGCAGGATATTTTGATGTGGTATTTATATGCGTAGTAATTTTTCCAGGTTCTTAACACTGCTTTTGTTCACATTTCTTGGATTGATGCTCGGGGTTTTTCTTGTACCGTCCCTGGGAAAAGCCGGTATTAATATTAATCCCGAAGGCATCATTTTTATTGCAACTGTGGTTCTTTTGCCCGCTGTATTAGTGTATGTCTTTAAGAAAAGAAAGACACTTAAGCCCTCAGAAATGGCAGAAAAGCCTTCTGAGGTCGGGTTTGTTGTTGATACGTTTCATGAACTTGTCGCGAAACTGAAGGATAAAGAAAGAGAACTTGAAAGACTGAAGGCCTTCGCTGAAGAAAAAGCGATAAGTATAGAAGCGTATAATGAGAACATTCTTCAGAGCGTGCCGAGCGGCGTTATAAGCATCGATAATGATATGAAGATAAAAAGCATAAATCAGGCAGCCGGAGCTATACTCGGGATAGATGCAAAAGATGTAATCGATAAAAGTATCATGGATGTATTCGAAGAACCTTTAATAACAGTCATGAAGGAGAATAAGACATTTTTAAGAGGTGAGTATCAATATGCAACAGGCGATAAGAGAAACGTCTGGCTTGGCATCACTGCTTCAGAGCTGAAAGATGTTTCGGGGAATATAATCGGATCCATTTTTGTTTTTACGGACCTGACCGATATAAAGGCGCTTCAGGCGCAGGTAGAGTTGAAAGAAAGGCTTAGCCAGCTTGGTGAGATGTCGGCAGGGATTTCGCATGAATTAAGAAACTCCATGTCCGTAATTGCGGGCTATGCCAGGCTCCTGAGCAAAAAGACAGAACAGTCGAACAAACCCACTGTAGATGCGATACTGGAAGAAGTAAAGATTATGGATAAGATCATATCTGAACTTCTTGCATTTGCCAAACCTACAGTTTTAAGCATGGAAGATGTAAATTTAGCTGAACTGATAAAAGACACTGCTGCATCAGTTCCCGGGAATAATGATGCGATCAAGATCTCAACAGATTTCGAATGTGCCGCACCTGTAAAGGGTGATGCTGTACTTTTGAGGCAGGCATTCTCGAACCTTCTTGTAAATGCCGCCGAAGCAATGCCTGACGGCGGAAGCATAAATATAAAATTAAGGTGCATTAAGGATAAAGCCGAGATAAGCATCACCGATACTGGCTGCGGAATGACCGAAGACATAAGACGCAGGATATTTCTTCCTTTTTATACAACGAAACAGAAAGGCTTTGGTCTCGGCCTTGCGCTTGTGCAAAAGATCATTATCTCTCACGGAGGCAGCATATCTGCGGAAAGCAGACATGGGGAGGGCAGTGAATTTGTCATAACCCTTCCGGTGGTGTAATATTAATTGAAAATGCAAATTGTAGATTTAAAATATCAAATTATCAGCCCTCAATTTTTCATATCCTCTATTTTCGCTTTGAGGTTGAACTATCATGATCAAGAAAGTTAAGACCGAACAACTTAAGCACGGAATGTATGTTCATGACTTCAACTGCGGCTGGCTGAACCATCCTTTCCTGACAAACAGTATGAAGATCGAGGACGATCAAACTATTCAAAAGGTCATGGATTACGGCATACGGGAACTGTATATTGACACGGACAAGGGGTATGACCTGGGCGGCGCGCCTACAGAGGATGAGGTCAAGCAGGAGATCCAGGCTGAAATAGACAGGATCGTCAAACCGGAAAGGGAAAACAGGATAGCTGTTTCCGTTAAGGAGGAAATTGTAAAGGCAAAGGAGATCAGGAATAAGGCAAAAGAAACTGTTCACAACATTATGGAAGATGTAAGGTTTGGCAGGCAGATCAAGACCGAAGAGGTAGGACAGGTTGTGGATAATATGATCGATTCGATCTTCCGCAATCAGGATGCACTTATGAGCCTTGGAAGGTTAAAGGAAAAAGACGAATATACATATATGCATTCCGTAAGTGTCGGGGTCCTTATGATATCTTTTGGAAAACATCTCGGACTTGATATGCAGATATTGAAAGAAGTCGGTGTTGGCGCTATGCTTCATGATGTCGGCAAGATGATCGTATCTCAGGTTATTCTGAACAAGGAAGAGAAATTAACAGAGAAGGAATTGGCGATGATGAGGAAACATGCAGAGTACAGCCGGACGATCCTTGAACAGACTCAAGGTATAACCGAAAACGCAATTAACATGGCTGCACAGCATCACGAACGTGTTGACGGTACAGGTTATCCCCTTGGTTTAAAAGGGGAAGAAATATCTTATTACGCCAAGGCGGTAGCTATTGCAGATGTATATGACGCTATGACGTCTAAAAGGTGTTATCAGGATAAATCTTTACCTACCGAGGTTTTGAAAAAACTGTATGAATGGAGCAGTTATCATTATGACAGGACGTTGGTAGAGCAGTTTATCCGGTGTGTCGGGATTTATCCTGTCGGCACCTTAGTGCAGCTCGAAAGCGGTCTGGTCGGCGTGATTGTTCAAAATGGTGAGAAGAACCTGCTGCAACCGATCGTGCGCATTGTCTACAATACAAGAGATGGAAGCTATGTAAGACTGCCTTATGAAATAGACCTCGCGCAGCCTTCCGGCAAAAAGGGCGAAGACAGGATAGTAAGTTGCGAATCTCCGGAAAGGCTCGGCATCAAGCCGGAGATATATCTGTAGCTTTAAACTTCCCTTCCCGTCCCTCTTTTTTCTTTCAAACATCCTTATTGTTTTTCCACACAGATTGTTTTTCTTCTTGCCGTTTTGCCTGAGGTTAGATTAATATTAAGCGGTTGAATTTTAAAGATAACGGCAGGGTTTTTCTAAATAATCTTTTCCTTTAAAGAGGACAATGCCCATAACGCCTGAAGATAAAGCGCGTGAAGTAATCGACAAGATGCTTGAAAAGGCTGGCTGGCATATCTGTGACATGAATAAACCCCTCAAACGCGCCGAACGCCTGCGGCAGTCGATTCTGAAAAAGGCGTTTTCGGGAAGGCTTGTCTCGCAAGAGGCTAATTACAAACTGGCGGGGGATTAAATTGATGACTGACTTTCAAGAAAAACTCGAACAGAAAGTGCGTAAGCAATTATATAGTCAGCGTGTTGGTTATCTGCTGGGTGCTGGGTCCTCTTATTTAAATGGAAATGGATATCCATTAATGACAGGCCTATGGGATCTGATTCGTGAAGAAATTCCCTCTAATGAACAAGCAGAAATTCAAGCAAAACTTGATGACGGGGCAGAAGGCATTGAAGCGGCTTTAGATCTTCTTGATGATGGAGGGATTAATGACACTCCTCATCGTCATTTAGTGACTCAGGCAATTGCTAAACACTTTTGTGGGCTTACTCCTTCTCTTGATGTACATGCTGCTTTTCTAAAAAGAATATCTAAGAGAAGTGATGAAGTAATTCCACTTTTTAATCTTAATTATGATCCACTCTTTGAACGTGCAGCTGAACTTTCAAAACTACGGTTAATCGATGGTTTTATTGGAGTAGAGAATGCCTATTATGATTCGAACACATTTCAACAGCGTATCGGGGTGGCACGTCGCTCATGGAGAGGAAGGCAATTTAGTATAATTCAGGGTAATATCCATCTTTATAAACTGCATGGCTCACTTGGTTGGTATGAAAGTCAATCGAAAGGTGTACTTAGATGCGGTTTTGACCTTCCCATACCAGTAGATGCAAAGAGATTAATGATTCCACCACAACGTCGAAAGGCCACAGATACTATGTCAATACCATATTCATCTTTATGGACGGAATTGAGAGCTTTTATCAGACATGGCCCATATCTCATTAACCGATTAGTTTCAATTGGCTATGGAATGCGCGATGGACATGTTAATGATGTAATTGAGAATGGTCTGGTACGGTCCGATTTGACATTAATGATTTTTGCTCGGGATCTCATAGATGATGTTTTTAACCGATGGAGTCCAAAAAATAATGTAATTATTGTAACTAATGATCGGAGTTCACTGAATGGTGAGTTAGGTCCTGGACACCCCAGTTTATGGAATTTTGAGCAATTAAGTAAGGAGGTGTAACTTATGCCGGAAGATCCGAATACACTTATTGGAAATATTATTGATGTTCAAGGTGGAAGTTTAACGGCTGCTTTAAAAGAAGACGAACAAGGCCAAGCTCCGACTATTACAATTGGTGACGAGGATATATATATCGGTCAAATTGGCTCTTATGTTTCTATTCATCAAGGTGTTGTGAAAATCCTTGCACTTGTTACCAGAATGACGGAACAAGAGAAGTTAGCACCTCTTGAGCCAACTACTGGAAGTTCTGAAGCGGTAAGGATGTCGTATGCTAAACGTATTATAGTCTTGGTTCCATTAGGTACTATAAATTCAGACGGTGAATTTGAACGCGGAGTCAGTCTTTTCCCAACAACTGGAGCGGAAGTTCATGCCGTAGGTTCTGCTGATATAAATTTAATTTTTTCGAAGTTTCAGTCTAAAGGGTATGATGTTGGTAATTTATCATCGAATACTTCAATAAAAGTATGCCTTGATCCGACTTCTCTCTTTGGACGTCATTTCGCGATTCTTGGACAAACTGGGGCCGGCAAGTCCTGGACGGTTGCGAATTTAGTGCAACGTGCAGTGGCTGTTATGCCTAAAGCTCATATTATTATTCTCGACTTGCATGGTGAATATTGCTGGTTGGACAGCAGCGGAAGTAGTTGTTCGGCTTTTTCAGATGATATTGTCAGATATGTCGATGCTCAAAAACTTGAAATACCTTACTGGTTGATGACTTATGCAGAGCTGTGTGATTTACTAATTGATCATACAGAACGAGAAGCTCATAATCAGATTGCAACATTTCGAGATGTAGTTAATGTACTTAAGGCGGAAGAGGGAGAAAAATTAAAACTTAAACGTACTACGCTTGATACCCCAATCTTTTTTGATCTTAATAGAGTTCGTGCTGCGATTGAAGATAAGAACGGACTGGTTTTGAATACGAAAGGGGATAAGTATATTCAAGGTTCATTAACCGGTGCTTTTGATAATTTTCTTATGCGATTGGACAGTCGCTTAAATGATGTCAGGTATGATTTCTTACTAAAACCTAAAGCAAGAATATCTTCTGATACATTAGCTGGGTTATTAAGAGATTTTGTTGGGCTTGGTGATCCCAAGAGACCCGTTACTGTTATTGATCTGAGTTCTGTTCCTTTTGATGTCAGGCCAACAGTAGCTGCTCAAATCGGAAGAATTGCTTTTGAATTTAATTATTGGAATCCTCAATATCGAGAATTTCCTTTATTGCTTATTTGCGAAGAAGCGCATGCTTACATTCCTAAAGAGTCTCAGTCTCAATTTGCTGGATCGAGAAAATCGATGGAGAGAATAGCCAAAGAAGGTCGAAAATATGGAGTCGGGATAGCTGTTGTAAGCCAGCGTCCACATGAAGTTTCTGAAACAGTATTAGCACAGTGTGGTACTTTCCTTTGTTTGCGCATTACTAACCCAAGTGATCAAGCCTATGTACGAAATTTAGTTCCAGAAGCAGAACGTGATCTTGTAGACATTCTTGCCGGCTTAGGGCGTGGTGAGGTAATGGCTTTAGGTGAAGCTGTTCCGTTACCAACGCGATTTCGATTTTATAAACCAAATCCAGCGCCAAACAGCGAAGATATTGATTTTTATACAAAGTGGAAAGAAGGACCTGATGATATAAATGTTGATGAGATAGTTAATCGTTGGCGGCGCCAAGAAAGGTAAGTATTGTTATGAGTACAGCACAGATCGTTCAAAAACTCTGGAACTACTGCAACTTCCTTCGTGACGATAGGATGAGTTAAATATGAAAAAATCAGGCCGGTATAAAACAGCGCATCTTGTTGAAGATCAGTACGAGCCGGGGTCAAACGGGCAGGTTCTCAAAAACAAACACGGCATCACGTCACCTGAGGAGATGGACAGATACGAAAAAGAAGAACAACTGCGGGCATTGGATGAACTGACGGACATTTTCGAGAAAGACCACCGCTTTAGCGCAGCCGACATCTGCAAAATGCACAAAATATGGCTCGGCAATATTTACGAATGGGCCGGTAAATACCGGAAGGTGAAGATGAGCAAGGGAGACTTCACTTTTGCCTTTCCTGAACAGATTCCAAAATTAATGACCGAATTCGAGAAAGGCCAGCTTTACGAGTTTACGCCGTGCAGTTTTGAAAATTTGGATCAGATAATAACAGCGCTGGCAGTTGTGCATACAGAATTAGTGCTTATTCATCCTTTCAGGGAAGGAAACGGCAGAGCAGCAAGAATGCTGGCTATATTGATGGCTATTCAGACGGGTCTGCCACCGCTTGATTTTGGTGTTATGATAGACGAAGAAAAAGAGAAATATATCAAGGCAATTCATGCAGGAGTAGGGCGAAACTATGAGCCGATGAGAAAGGTATTTACTTCTGTGATCCGTAAGACGCTGAGGATTCGTGAACCGCGATAATCTCTTTCAGCTTTTTTTCTGCTGATTTTGACAACTTGGGATACTTGGTAAGTACCCCTTCTACGGCTGTTGAAGAGGAGACGGATTGATAGATCAATTCTTTCCTTAGCTCAGGGTCTTTAAGATAAGGATTGGTCTGTTTGAGAGACTTTTTCGACATAGTTTATTTTATCATAATATGCATTAATTTATGGATATTTAATGACTAACGGCTCTGCCACAATCGTCCCAAAACTCTGGAATTACTGCAACCACTTGCGTGACGATGGGGTGAGTGACAGTGTTGTGACTGAAAGTGTCAGTTCCATTTATTTTATATTTAGGAGAGCTCATTGAAAAAAAACAAAACAGAGAAAGTGTTGTTCAAAGATATACTAAAGGCATGCATCTTTAAAAATGTTAAAGATACGTTGCTGAGACTTTATCCCGACCAGCGAAAGGTTATCAATGGATACGAGTATGTTTTTAAGACTCTAAAACATATGAGGCACAGATATAACAAAGAAGGACTGGTTATTGATATAAGGAAGGTCGGCAGGGGAAAGAGCGGATATTTATCTGTCAGCGGTGTATGTACAGAAAAAGGCATTCGACAATCATATGCCCTTGAGTATACTCCGTGGTCAAAATGGCTTGGATATGAGGTGGATAAAAAAGTTCTTAAAAAGATGCCAAAGGAAGAAATAATCGCGCACTGCCTTTGGGAAATGACCTTTATGGGTTTTACTCAGGACAAGATCAGAAGCAGGCTGTCTGTGCTAAGAAGGCGGGTCAAAGATATTGAAGAGGGCAAAGTGAAAACTATCCCTTACGAAGAGGTAATGGCAAGACTTGGAGATAAGATTATAGGAAAGGGTAGATGACTTTATCAGCAATCGTTCAAAAAAGCTGGTACGCTTGTTATGTCCTTCGTGACGACGGGATGAGAAAAAGTTAGGAAATGAATGTTCATATATCTCGATGAATCAGGTGATCTCGGTTTTGACTTTCAAAAAAGAAAGACGACAAAAAAGTTCATAATTACATTATTGGTTTGTAATGCTGAACCAGCCAGAAGGGAAATTGATAAAGCAGTTAAACGTACACTCAAGAATAAGCTGAACCGGAAGAAGAAAAACTCTCACCGTGTAACAGAGCTGAAGGGAACGGGTACCACAATTAAAGTTAAGAAATATTTTTTCAGGAATATAAAGAGCCACGGATGGGCCATCTACTCATTAGTGCTCAATAAGGCACGCGTAGAGCCGCATCTTCAGACTAAAACAGGTAAGAAAAAGCTGTACAACTTTCTGTCCCGGCTCTTAATGGAAAAAGTAGACCTCTCAAGTGTTCAAAGTAATGTAGAGCTAATTGTCGACAGAAGCAAAAATAAAGAGGAAATCAGAGATTTCAATCAGTACCTCGTTAATCAGCTTGAGGCATTGCTGCCGCTTAATACAGATTTGAACATCTTACATCTCACTTCTCAGGAAAGTACAGGGCTACAGGCAGTTGATCTGTTCTGCTGGGGGATTTTCAGAAAGTACGAGAATAATGATATTGAATGGTATAGAGTATATGGCAACAAGATGAGGTTTGAAACGGAGTATTTGCGTTAACAATAAAAAAGCGGCCCCTATAATGCCTATGTCCTCTGGCTCATTGCCAACCGATGGAAGGGAGCACCAAAGGCACATTATAGGTCTTACCCGCTTATTAATAAGCTATCAAAGTCTGGCTGATTTGTCAATAATGTTAGGGAAATTTCAACAGTATACTACGAGTGTTGTTTTTCACTCAATAAATGAATTATGACATACAAATTGTATTATCAGTTGGTTAGAACATAAGCATATGAGCCCAGCACAAATAGTCCAAAAACTCTGGAACTACTGCAACGTCCTTCGTGACGACGGGATGAGCTATGGTGATTATGTGGAACAGCTTACGTATCTGCTGTTTCTTAAGATGTCTGATGAGCGGTATAAGCCGCCATATAACCAACCGAGTCCGATCCCGAAAAAATATGACTGGCAGAGCCTTCTGAAAAAGGACGGCGACGATCTCTTTGATCATTACCGTCATCTTCTGGACAATCTCGGAAAAGAGAAAGGCCTTTTAGGTCTCATCTTTGGAAGGGCACAGAATAAATTTCAGGACCCTGTAAAACTCCGCCGCCTTGTTGTTGACCTCATTGATAAAGAAGACTGGTCGTCTATGAGCGCTGATGTGAAAGGCGATGCGTACGAGGGATTGCTTGAAAAGAATGCGCAGGATACCAAATCAGGAGCCGGACAATATTTCACTCCCCGCCCATTGATCAATGCTATCGTTGATGTCATTGCTCCGAAACCAAAAGAAACTATCTGCGATCCTGCATGCGGAACAGGGGGATTCCTTCTCGCATCACATGATTACATTTCAAAACACAATAAGGGTAAATTAAATAAAGACGAAAAACGCTTTCTTGATGAAAAGGCTCTCAGAGGTTATGAACTGGTCCATAATACAGCGCGCCTGTGCGCCATGAATATGATGCTGCATGGAATAGGCCGTGGTGACGATCTGCCATTAATTGTTGCTGATTCACTGGCAAGTGATCCGGGTGACAGGTATGAGATAGTCCTGACAAATCCTCCATTCGGCAAAAAGAGCAGCACCACCATAGTC
>JAGVGM010000062.1 GCA_020057065.1 Thermodesulfovibrionia bacterium | reverse complement strand
TTCACGTGTTCGCCTCTGTTTTTGCTGATAAACAAGAGTAAAATATATGCAGAGTAATGCGAAGGCGGCTATCATTGTAAAGAGTGCATAATGTGCTACTATTCTTGAGCCTTCAAGCTGATTTTGCATAATTGCGAGACTTTCATCCATTGTGGATGCGCCGGCACCGGGAACTGTTACTCTCCATGGCATCAGCCATGGCAATAGTCTGTCAAAGGGCTTAATAAAACTGTCAGCGTAAACCATGCCCAATACGGCCCATATAAATATGGTTAATGCCAAAATTAACAAATACCGTAATATATAAAAAATCTTCTTCACTGAAAAGGCCATTTATAATTCTAACTGATTTCAGTCCTCAATTTCTCAGTGATAGTGTTTACTCTATTTCAGCCGGCGTGAACGGATGAAGCCGGCTTTAATGATGTTTCCCCTATAATAAATGGCATCATATGCCTTTTACTGAGCAAAAATTTATTACACAACAGATAAAGTTTGCCATGACAAAATACTCATTTCTCCATTTAATAAACCAATAAAATGGCTAATGAAGTTAATACCTACAGCTTTTTGATTCATATCTTTTGAACGGAAAACTTGCTTGTAAAATATTCCCCTCATCCTTTGTTGCAAATTAATCGAATGACAGAGTTTTGCTGATGTGGCATAAAATTGCGATATGTTTGGTAAAATTTACGATCCATTTTAATATTTAAAAGATTTTATCGTTCCAGGATTTCATGAAAATTATTGAAAGTTAGGTTTCACCGGCCCTACGCACTGCCCCACTTCCGTACTTCCGCACTTCTACGCTATTGCACTTAATATTTTCTTGCTGTTTAACATTGTTTTGATTACAATTAACCGTTGGGTTTTGAAATAAAGGCAGGGTGATACATGCAAGAAGCAGGACCTGTTCCTGATTATTTCAATATCATGTTTATACGGAAAGAACTTAATCTTTACATATGAATAATAGATTTTTTGAGAAACCAATCCTCAACTCTCCGTATGAATACCCTAAGCGTTACTGGGAACTCGACGCGAGCGGACAACCTACGCAAGAAATCATCGAGACTCGTCGCCGTGCAGAGTTTATTACGCCGATACCGAAACCCAGAAAGCGCAAAGGGGCGACGACGCAGGAACATATGGTTTTTGACGAGGGCAAGGGCCTATCGACCCGTACACAACAGTACGATCCTACTCCGATAATCAATGAGCTTCGCGGCCATGTGGACAAGTGGCGTAACATATCCAATCCCACTAACTGGCAGGTGACTCCCGAAACCGCCCGACTTCTGCAGCACTGGCGGCATCACTTGTTCAGCGGAATTCGGCCATTCTTTTGTCAGATTGAGGCCGTTGAAACTGCTATCTGGTTAATCGAGGTTGCACCTATCGACAAGGCAGGGAAAGGATTTCTTGAACATCTTGCCAACGCCAACAATGACGCGAATCCTGACCTCATGAGACTGGCGCTGAAATTGGCAACTGGTGCAGGCAAAACTACCGTAATGGCCATGTTGATTGCATGGCAGACCATCAATGCGGTGCGCCGGCCAAACAGCAAGAAATTCACGAGGGGATTTCTGGTCGTCACACCCGGCCTGACCATTCGAGATCGACTGCGCGTGCTTCAGCCAAATGACCCGGACAGTTATTATCAGAGCCGGGAACTTGTTCCCAGCGATATGCTTGCAGATCTTGATCGTGCAAAGATCGTCATCACTAACTACCATGCTTTTAAACTTCGTGAACGCATTGAGTTATCAAAGGGTGGACGCTCTCTGCTCCAGGGACGCGGCGAAGATCTATACACTCTGGAAACCGAAGGGCAGATGCTCCAGCGGGTAATGCCGGAACTGATGGGCATGAAGAGTATCATGGTACTTAATGACGAAGCGCATCATTGTTACCGTGAGAAGCCCCTCCATGACGATGAAGGAGAAGATTTGACCGGCGACGATAAGAAAGAAGCTGAGAAGAATAATGAGGCCGCTCGACTCTGGATAACCGGCCTTGAAATCGTCAAACGCAAGCTCGGTATCAATCATGTCATAGACCTGTCAGCGACACCTTTCTTTCTGAGTGGCTCCGGCTATGCCGAAGGAACACTTTTCCCCTGGACGATGAGTGACTTTTCTCTGATGGATGCCATCGAGTGCGGAATTGTTAAGTTGCCCCGTGTACCGGTGGCCGACAATATTCCTGGCGGGGATATGCCCAAGTTCCGCAATCTCTGGGAGCATATTCGCAAACGTATGCCTAAGAAAGGCCGGGGTAAAGGAAAGACACTTGACCCGTTAGCCATCCCTGTGGAACTCCAGACAGCACTGGAAGCGCTCTACGGTCACTACGATAAAACCTTTAACCTCTGGCAGCAGAGTGGCATCAAGGTACCGCCCTGTTTCATCGTCGTTTGTAACAACACATCAACATCCAAACTTGTTTATGACTACATATCAGGTTTCCATAGGGAAAAGGAAGACGGCTCCACTACTCTGGAAAATGGCAGACTGGCCTTATTCAGGAATTTCGACGAACATGGCAACCCGCTTGCCCGTCCTTTTACACTGCTGATTGACAGCGCGCAGCTTGAGTCTGGCGATGCGCTTGACGATAACTTTCGGAGTATGGCTGGTGACGAGATTGACCGTTTTCGTCGAGAGATCATTGAACGTACCGGCGACCGCCAGCAAGCTGAAAACCTGACTGATCAGGAACTGCTTCGGGAGGTTATGAATACCGTCGGCAAAGAAGGCCGCCTCGGCGATTCGGTCCGCTGTGTGGTCTCGGTCTCCATGCTCACCGAAGGTTGGGACGCAAAGACCGTTACTCATGTCCTCGGCGTACGTGCCTTTGGAACTCAGCTTCTGTGTGAGCAGGTCATTGGCCGTGCCCTGCGCCGTCAGTCCTACGATCTTAATGAGGAAGGATTGTTCAATGTCGAATATGCCGATGTGCTCGGTATCCCTTTCGATTTCACAGCGAAGCCGGTGATAGCGCCGCCGCAGCCTCCACGCGAGACCATTCAAGTCAAGGCTGTTCGTCCTGATCGTGATTTACTTGAAATAAAGTTCCCGCGTGTTTCAGGCTATCGGGTCGAATTGCCGGAGGAACGGCTGACCGCAGTGTTTAACGAAGACTCCGTTCTGGAGCTGACCCCGGATCTTGTCGGCCCTTCGATTACCAAAAACCAGGGGATCATCGGCGAGGGGGTAGACTTGAACCTTATCCATACCGGCGATATGCGCCGCTCCACGCTATTGTTTCATATCACACAGCGTCTCCTTTATACTAAATGGCGCGACCCCGGTGAGGAGGCGAAATTGCATCTCTTTGGCCAGCTCAAGCGGATCACGAAGCAATGGCTCGATGACTGTCTGGTTTGCAAGGGGGGCACCTATCCGGCCCAACTTATGTATCAGGAACTTGCAGATATGGCCTGCGAGCGTATTACCGCAGGTATTACCCGCTCTGAACTTGGCAAACGGCCTATCAAGGCCGTTCTCGACCCATACAATCCTGCAGGTTCCACCCGCCATGTAAATTTCAATACCTCGAAAACCGACCGTTGGGAAACGGATGCCCGGCGCTGTCATATCAACTGGATTATTCTTGACAGTGATTGGGAGGCCGAATTCTGTCGCGTGGCAGAGTCGCATCCGAAGGTAAAGTGTTACGTCAAGAACCACAACCTCGGGTTGGAAGCGCCGTACCGCTATGGCTCCGAGACGCGCAGATACATTCCTGACTTCATAGTGTTGGTGGATGACGGCCATGGCGACGACAACCTGCTGCATCTTATCGTCGAGATCAAAGGCTATCGGCGTGAGGATGCCAAAGAGAAAAAGTCCACCATGGACACTTATTGGGTGCCGGGCGTAAACAACCTCGGCAGTTATGGACGTTGGGCCTTTGCCGAGTTTACCGAGGTCTATCAGATCGAGTCCGACTTTGCGAAAAAGGTTGAATCCGAGTTTAATAAGATGATTGAGAAAATAGTGACTAATGAAAATTAAAATATTCATCAGCAGTGTGCAAAAAGAGTTTGCAAAAGAGCGAGCTGCCCTGCGTGATTATTTACGGGGAGACCCGCTTTTCCGGCGGTTCTATGATGTTTTTCTTTTTGAAGATGTGCCCGCCATTGACAGACGGGCCGACGAGGTCTATCTCCACGAAGTTGAACGATGCGACATTTACGTGGGGCTCTTCGGGAAGGAATACGGAAAGGAAGACGAGAAAGGTTATTCTCCTACCCATCGGGAATTCAACCTTGCAACGCAGCTCGGGAAACACCGTCTTATTTTTGTCAAAGGCGCTGACGATGGCGGTAAGGCCCCCCAAATGCAGGCCCTTATCAAGGCTGCAGGAGACCAGGTAGTGAGGCGACGCTTTGTCAGTGCCGCAGAGCTGGTAGCCGCGATATACGGAAGCCTTATTCAATATCTTGATGAACACGAATTGATACGTTCAGCGCCCTTTGACGCCTCTTTCTGCAGGAACGCTACCATGGCCGATCTGGACGAAGAGAAGATACATACATTTCTGAGTCAAGCCCGACGGGCCAGAGGCCTCCCGCTGCCCGAAGAATCCTCGGCCATGGAGGTCCTTACACATCTGAATCTCCTTGATAAAGAAAGGCCGAGCCATGCAGCAGTCTTGCTCTTTGGAAGACAGCCGCAGCGCTTCCTTATTTCATCCGAGATCAAGTGCGCCCATTTTCATGGCGTTGAGGTAACCAAGCCTATTCCCTTTTACCGGATTTACAAAGGAACAGTCTTTGACCTGGTAGATCAGGCTGTTGATTTTGTACTCTCCAAAATCGATCTTGCTGTTGGAACCCGCGCCCTGAGTGTTCAGGCGCCTGTGGCCTACGAGATGCCACCTGAAGTGATTCGCGAGGCCATTGTTAATGCCGTGGCCCATCGGGACTATACGAGCAACGGTAGTGTGCAGGTAATGCTCTTTGCGGACCGGCTTGAGGTCTGGAACCCCGGTACCCTTTCGCCGCCCTTGACCCTTGCAAAACTGCGAAAGCCCCACGGCTCCATACCCTGTAATCCCTTATTGGCCGAGCCGCTCTATCTTACCAAGTACATCGAGCGCATGGGCACCGGAACAGGTGATATGATCAAGCGTTGCCGTAATGTCGGCCTTGACGAACCGGAGTTTGCACTAACGGACGGCTTCGTGGTTACTATCCGAAGGAAACCTGAACTGGCCTTCAAGGCCGTCGGCGGGATTACCGGGGAAGTCACCGGGGAAGTCACCGGGGAAGTCACCGGGGAAGTACAAAAGCTCTTGACGGTACTGGTTGGAGCAATGAAACGCACGGAAATCCAGGAGGCTTTGGCTCTCAGGCACGAAGATTACTTCAGAGAGGCTTATCTTATTCCGGCGTTAACTGCCGGTATGATCGAAATGACTATTCCCGGAAAACCCACAAGCCGTCTCCAGAAATATCGTTTGACAGCCAAAGGAAAAAAATATTTAGAGAAACTGAAGAAGTAAAGGATAGATATGGCAAAAAAGAAAACAAATAAACTTACCGTTGAAACCCTCAAGCACGAAGAGGCGAGTCGCAAAAATATTCCTACTGCCGAGCATCAGTCTGTCATGTACGACAAGGAGAAGAGCGCTGTTCGTGTGGCATATGAGCGGCGCAACCGTGACCTCGATCCGCAGCTTGTCTGGCGCGGCAAGGATGAGCAGGACTGGTCTGATCTGGTGGTGCATGCTCCTCCGCTTTATATTCAGGAGAAGGTACAGCCGAAGGTGCTGATTGATGATCTGATAAAGCGCAGTAAGGTAGACGCAAAGTCCGCTGAGTCTCAGATTGATCTCTTCGCTGACTTCAACGGTCTCCCAAGCGAGAGCGCCAAGACAGAGTTTTATCAGCACGATGCGCACTGGGCCAATCGGATGATCCTTGGTGACAGCTTGCAAGTAATGGCGTCATTAGCTGAGCGTGAAGGACTGCGCGGTAAGGTGCAGATGATTTATTTTGATCCGCCTTATGGCATTAAGTTTAATTCCAACTTTCAGTGGTCAACGACCAGTAGAGATGTGAAGGACGGGAACGTCGATCACATAACCCGTGAACCGGAGCAGGTCAAGGCGTTTCGGGATACCTGGCGGGATGGGATTCATTCGTATCTGACTTATCTGCGTGATCGGCTGACTGTTGCGCGGGATTTATTGACGGATTCCGGATCGATCTTTGTGCAGATTGGGGATGAGAATGTTCACCGGGTGAGGGCGGTGATGGATGAAGTGTTTGGCGACAAGAACTTCATTAGTCTCATAACTACAAAAAAGAGTGGAGGTATGGGACAGGAGTATGTTGACAACATATCCGACTACATTCTTTGGTATGGCCGCGATACTTCCTTGACGAAATACCGTTCAGCGTTCAGAGAGAAAGACCTTCTCGAAGGAGCTGGCGCAAGATACCGATCCGTTCAATCGCAGGATGGTGAAATCCGTCCATTGAAGTCCCAAGAAGCAAGTGGTGAGATGCCGTTAGCACCAGATGAGCGAATTTTCTTGGCCGGACCACTTACATCGGAAACAGCAAGTGCTTCGACATTATTCGAGTTTATTCTTAATGGTCACAAATTGCGCCCACGTAAAGGGGGTTGGAAAACGAGCGCGAACGGAATGCAGCGCCTGTTTAGAGCAAACAGATTGCTCAAGACGAAGGAGTTCGTGAATTACAAGATATTCTTTCACGACTTTGCTGCTGTAGCCATTCCAAATCTTTGGGACGACACAATGGGCACGGCAGAGCAAAATAAGACTTACGTCGTTCAGACCACATCCAAAGTAGTGCAGCGCTGTATCCTCATGGCCACAGACCCCAGTGATCTTGTCCTCGACCCCACCTGTGGCTCCGGTACCACTGCCTATGTTGCCGAACAGTGGGGCCGCCGCTGGATCACTATCGACACCTCTCGTGTTGCACTCGCTCTTGCACATGCACGTATCATGGGTGCACGCTACCAATACTATCTGCTCGCCGACTCACCTGACGGGCAATACAAAGAAGCCGAGGTCACTCGCACCATGCCGTCAAACCAACCAACACGCGGCGACATCCGCCATGGCTTTGTTTATGAGCGTGTACCGCATGTCACGCTGAAGTCCATTGCCAACAATGCTGAAATCGATGTCATATGGGAAAAGTATCAGGAAACTTTGGAGCCGCTGCGTAAGGCGTTGAATGCCGCTGTTGTAGGGGCAGGTTTGAAACCTGCCCCTACTGATTGGGAAGAATGGGAAATCCCTCGCGATGCTGATGAAAAGTGGCCGGACAAGACAAAGAAGCTACACGCCCAATGGTGGGAGCAGCGTATTGCCCGGCAGAAGGAGATCGACGCATCTATTGCCGCCAAGGCAGAGTTTGAGTATCTTTACGATAAACCGTATGACGACAAGAAGAAGGTCCGCGTTGCCGGGCCATTCACTGTAGAAAGCCTTTCACCTCACCGCGTGCTGACTGTAGGTGCTGATGATGAGTTGATCGACACTGTTTCGGAGTCACAGGATGGCTATGGCGGAGAACGGGACTTTGTCCAGATGATCCTTGAAAACCTCAAGACCGCAGGAGTGCAACAAGCGCATAAAGAAGACAAGATCACCTTTACCTCACTCACCCCTTGGCCTGGCGATCTGGTCTGTGCTGAAGGCCGCTTTGCGGCCAGTGATCAGTGGCCAGTGGCTAGTGGTCAGAAACAAGCCACAAGTCACAAGTCACTAACCACTGAACAGCGCGCCGCTATTTTTATCGGCCCCGAGTTCGGTACGGTCTCTCGCCCCGATCTGGTCGCTGCTGCACGCGAGGCTGGTGATGCAGGCTTTGATGTGCTGATCACCTGCGCCTTCAACTACGACGCCCATTCTTCGGAGTTCAACAAACTCGGACGTATTCCTGTGCTCAAGGCGCGCATGAACGCAGACCTACACATGGCTGACGACCTTAAGAATACGGGCAAGGGAAACCTGTTCGTTATCTTCGGTGAACCGGACATAGATATTCTTGATGCCGAAGACGGACAGATCAAGGTCAAGGTAAACGGCGTGGATGTCTTTCATCCAAATACAGGCGAGATCCGCAGCGACGGCGCTGAGGGAATAGCCTGCTGGTTCATCGATACAGATTATAACGAAGAGAGCTTCTTCGTCCGCCACGCTTATTTCTTGGGCGCAAACGATCCTTATAAAGCTCTCAAGACAACACTCAAAACCGAGATCAACGAAGACGCCTGGGCAACATTGAACAGCGATACATCCCGTCCATTCGATAAACCAAAAACCGGGAGGATTGCGGTGAAGGTGATAAATCATTTGGGTGATGAGGTTATGAAGGTCTTTAGGGTATGATGTTGCAATGTTACTATGCTTAGAAAGAATAAGAAACCATGAATAACGAGATTATTTTTTACACCACTCCTGATGGGAACAAGAAGGTCGAGGTTGTTCTTCATGATGAAACAGCCTGGCTTACGCAGAAGGCCCTGGCCGAACTGTTTGGGGTTCAGGTTCCCGCAATCAACAAGCATTTGAAAAACATTTTTGAATCCGGCGAACTTGAGGAAGATTCAGTTATTTCCATTTTGGAAACAACTGCCGCTGATGCCAAAAAGTATAAGACCCGGTACTATAACCTCGACGCCATCATCGCTGTCGGGTATCGGGTCAGCAGCTATCAGGCAACGCAGTTTCGTATCTGGGCGACGAAGACACTGAAGGAGTTCATCATCAAGGGTTTTGTTCTGGACGACGAGCGGCTCAAACAGGGAAACCGGGTCTTCGGCAAAGATTATTTCGACGAGCTGCTTGAGCGCATTCGGGAAATCCGGGCGAGCGAGCGGCGGTTCTACCAGAAGATCACCGATATTTACGCCCTTTCAGTTGATTACGATAAGAATGCACCGCTGACCGAGGAGTTTTTCTCTACCGTGCAAAACAAGCTCCACTGGGCCATCACCGGCAAGACTGCCGCTGAAATAATCTATGCTTCGGCTGATGCAACTAAGATATATATGGGACTGACAAACTGGAAACAGGCCCCGAACGGCAAGATACTGAAATCCGATGTTTCCGTAGCAAAGAACTATTTGAGCGAGAACCATATCAAGGAGTTGAACCGTATTGTTTCCGCCTACCTCGATTTGGCTGAGAATCGGGCCGAGCGTCAGATTCTGATGAAAATGGAGGACTGGAGCAAGTTCCTCCACAGCTTCCTTGAGCTATCCAATTACCCAATCCTTGAAGACAAAGGCAAAGTGAGCGCGCTGGAGGCCAGGCTCAAAGCCGACAAGGAGTTTGAAGTCTACCGTAAGCGCCAGGACACCGAATATATCTCTGATTTCGACCGGGAGATAAAACGTATTGAGGGAAAACATGAATAAGTTCGCCTGTGATTATATCGAATTATTACTAACCACTGACCACTATCCACTAATCACTAACTAATGCAATTCCGCATAGCAGACACATTCACCGAGAGCCTCGCCAAACTGACCGGCGAAGAGCAGAAGGCAGTGAAAACCACTGCCTTTGACCTACAACTGAATCCTGTCAATCCAGGCATGCAGTTTCACAAGCTCGACAAGGCGAAAGACAAAAACTTCTGGTCAGTGCGGGTTAGCAGTGACCTCAGGATAATTGTTCATAAGACCAGCGAAAGTCTCCTCCTTTGCTATGTGAATCACCACGACCCCGCTTACCGTTGGGCTGAAAAACGCAAACTGGAAATACACCCTAAGACCGGGGCTGCACAATTAGTGGAGATTCGGGAGACTGTGCAGGAAATCATTATTCCCAAATACGTGGAGGCAATACAACCGTCCCCTCCCAAACTGCCATTGTTTGCACAAGTCTCTGAAGACGTGTTGCTCGGTTATGGTGTGCCTGAAGAATGGATTAATGATGTGCGAAAGGCTGATGAGGATTCCCTGTTGGCTCTGGCGGATCATCTGCCCGGTGAGGCTGCCGAGGCGCTGCTCGATCTGGCCACTGGGGTAACGCCGCAAATTCAGCAACCCATAACAGCGGAAGGCAGCCCCTTCGATCATCCCGACGCACAGCGCAGGTTCCGGGTGATGAATAATATTGAAGAACTGGAACGCGCCCTCGAATACCCCTGGGAGAAGTGGACAGTCTTTCTCCATCCGGCACAACGGCAACTTGTTGAGCGGGATTACAGCGGACCCTCGCGGGTATCGGGATCAGCAGGAACCGGCAAAACGATTGTCGCCCTGCACCGAGCCGTCTTCCTTACACGTTCTCACCCCGATGCACGAGTACTGCTTACCACCTTTTCCGATACATTGGCTAATGCATTGAGAACAAAACTGAGACGTTTGATCGGCAACGAACCTCGTCTTGGCGACCGGCTGGAAGTGCATGCCATGAATGCAATTGGCCGTCGGCTCTATGAATTGAATTTTGGCCGGCCACAGATAGTATCAAAGTCTGTTATGGACAAGCTGCTTGCGGAGGCTGCAGCCGCTGTAGCCGGGCACAAGTTCAGCCTTCACTTTCTGCGGACTGAGTGGGAGCAGGTGGTTGATGCATGGCAGTTGGATACGTGGGAAGCGTATCGTGACGTCACGCGTCTGGGACGAAAAACCAGATTGCCGGAACAGAAGCGGCAGCAGCTCTGGTCAATCTTCGATCAAGTCCGATCTCAACTGATGAGTCTCAATCTTGTTACGTATGCCGACATGTTCAGCAGACTGGCGACCGGGCTTGCTGACAGCAAACATCCACCATTCGAGTTCACTGTTGTGGACGAAGCTCAGGATATAAATGTATCCCAATTGCGGTTTCTTGCTGCGCTGGGCGCTGGACGACCAAACGGCCTCTTCTTTGCCGGTGACCTTGGACAACGGATCTTCCAGCAGCCTTTCTCATGGAAGACGCTTGGCGTCGATATTCGCGGGCGCTCCAGGAGTCTGCGGATCAATTACCGGACTTCTCATCAGATCAGAATGCAGGCTGATAAATTATTAGGGCCCGAAGTGTCTGATGTTGACGGCAATGTAGAGGAAAGGCGAGGCACTGTATCAGTGTTTAACGGCCCTGAGCCGGTTATCACGGCATTGGATACTACGGACAAGGAAATTGAAACAGTCGGGCAATGGATTGCAAGCCGAATCGACGAGGGACTCAAGCCCCATGAAATCGGTGTATTCGTAAGATCAGAGGCTCAACTTGACCGCGCCCGTACCGCAGTTGAAAAGGCCGGGATTCCCTTCAAAGTGCTTGATGAGAATGTTGAAACGACAATCGGCCACATATCCATCAGCACCATGCACCTCGCAAAGGGGTTGGAGTTTTGCGCAGTCGTCGTTATGGCCTGTGATGACGAGATTATCCCACTTCAAAATCGCATCGAAACAGTTGCTGACGACGCTGACCTCCAGGAAGTCTACGACACCGAACGTCACCTGCTGTACGTCGCCTGCACCCGTGCCCGGGATCATTTGATGATTACGAGCGGCGGGGAACCATCAGAGTTTTTAGATGATCTGAGGATGTGAGTTTTGTAGGCGCTATCTCGATAAGAGGCAGCAGAACAGGCAACAGTGTCTTGATTCGTGTTAAAGAAGGACGACAAGAGTATAGGTGGTTATACTAAAAATTATATATCAATATGGCTGACGAATTCATAAGATAACAATCTCTTTACAAAAGGAGAGTATCGATTTTTTTAAGAAAGCAGCTAAAAAGCACCATACTTCCTATCAAAAGATGATCCGACAGGTTATAGACTGGTATGCTTCACATTATGAAAAGAGCGCCTGAAAGAATCTTTTCTTCCAATGATATGATCAACTCATATTTCAGGAACAATTTGATACTATGCAGGAAAAGACCAAGCCTGTTTATGTAACCGGTCAGTCTGCCTTTGACAAACATGAAGATCTCGAAATGGTATAATCCTTCATGCGTTTTATTGCCGACCTTCACATCCATTCAAAATATTCACGGGCCACCAGCAAGGACATGTCGCCGGAAAGCATCTGGAAATGGGCGCAGCTCAAGGGCATTACAGTAATAGGCACGGGAGATTTCACCCATCCGAAATGGCTTAATGAGCTGAAGGAAAAGCTCGATCCGGCAGGCAATGGATTGTTCAGACTGAAAAAGGAATTTCTCTCAGATGACATTCCTGATTCCTGCAAAGCAGACGTCTTTTTTCTACTCACTGCTGAGATAAGCTGTATTTACAGCAAGAACGGCAAAACACGGAAGATACATTCGATAGTTCTTGTCCCTGATTTTACTGATGCTGCAAAGATAAATTCAGCCTTGTCAAAAATCGG
>JAGVGM010000051.1 GCA_020057065.1 Thermodesulfovibrionia bacterium | reverse complement strand
GTTGAAGCAATAACGCTTATTGAAGATGATGAATAGTTGCGGGATACCCCAATGCTGCAAAGATAACAAACCACCGGCATTCTTTGACATCTCTTCCTGAATTATTGTTAAATAAACCTTGCTAAAAAATTGCCTTGATGTCATTCCCATGAAAGCGGCAATCCAAACGCTGTCCTTGCGAAAGCAGAATTCCAGAATAAAACTGGATTCTGCATCAAGTGCGGAATGACGAGAATAATGGCGAATAAGCATAATTTATAAACACAGGAGCCAATCATGTCGAAATTAAGCCACAAAAAATCTATCGCACTTTTTAATAAAGCCAAACGTATCATCCCCGGCGGGGTAAACAGCCCGGTAAGGGCTTTCAAAGCAGTTGGCGGAAGTCCATTGTTTATACAATCAGCAAAAGGTTCAAAAATTTATGATGTTGATGGGAATGAATACATAGACTATGTCCTTTCATGGGGGCCGATGATCCTTGGACATTCACATCCAACAGTAATCAAGGCACTTCAAAAAGCCTGTGAAAAAGGGACAAGCTACGGCGCGCCGACCCCGCTTGAGATAGAACTTGCTGAAATGATACTCAGGGCATATCCCTCTATGGAAATAGTAAGGATGGTTAATTCCGGCACAGAGGCGACAATGAGCGCCATCAGGGTTGCACGAGGATTTACAGGCAGGGATAAGATAATAAAATTCGAGGGCTGCTATCACGGCCATGCTGACGGGTTGCTTGTCAAGGCAGGCTCCGGAGCAATGACATTCGGCGTGCCTGACAGTGCGGGTGTCCCAAAGGATTATGCAAGAAACACGATAACAGTACCGTTCAATGATCTGAATGCAGTGAAAAAAGTTCTGGATAAGGGCGCAAAAAACATTGCCTGTGTCATCCTTGAACCTGTTGTTGGAAACATCGGCTGTGTCCTTCCGAAGCCGGGCTTTCTTGAAGGATTGAGAAAACTGACAAAAAAACATGGTGTGATCCTGATATTTGATGAAGTCATGACCGGATTCAGGGTATCATACGGCGGGGCACAGAAGGCATTTAAAATAAAACCTGACATGACCTGCCTCGGAAAGGTGATCGGCGGCGGGCTGCCTGTGGGAGCATTTGGCGGCAGAAAAGATATTATGAAAATGGTTGCGCCTGAAGGGCCTGTGTATCAGGCCGGGACGCTTTCAGGGAATCCGCTTGCAATGACCGCAGGAATTGAAACGCTTAAGATTATCTCAAAGCCGGATACATATAAACAACTGATGAGCAAGTCGGCGGCCCTTGTAGAAGCACTGAGAGATGCTTCAAAACGCGCAGGCATAAAGACAAAGTTCTACAGGGCGGGATCCATGTTCTGCACTTACTTTACTGAAACAGAAGTTGTTGATTACACGACTGCAAAAAAAGCGGATGCGCAGAAGTTCGCGCAATTCTTCAGAAAGATGCTTGAGCGCGGAATCAATTTAGCTCCTTCACAGTTTGAGGCGGGCTTTATGTCTCTCGCGCATTCAATTGCAGACATAAACAAGACCGCTCGCGCGGCATACGAATCATTCAAGGAGATAAAATAGATGTAGGGGCGAGGCGGCGCCTCGCCCTTTTATATTTTTGGGCGACCCACCGGGTCGCCCCTACATTGCAATTATTATGAAATTAACAATCACAGGTTTTTCAAATTCCGGCAAGACAACCGTTTTTAATGCCCTCACCGGATTGAACCTTGCCACAACTACATACCCGACAGTGATTTCTCCCGAACTTGAGCCGCAGATCGGAATGGTCAAGGTCCCTGATGCGCGCATTGAGAGGCTGACCACTGTCTACAACCCGAAGAAGACCACATATGCAACCGTAGAATACGTGGACTATGCCGGTATTACCTCCGGCGATATTGCACAAAATGCAAAGGTCTTCAATTTAATGAAAGACGCTGACGCGGTCGTGCATGTTGTAAGGGCCTTTGAGGATGAATCGATCGTCCATCCCATGCATAGCATTGATCCTATAAGGGATGTGAAATCATTTGAGGCGGAGTTAATTTTAGGGGACCTTGAGCTTGTCGAGAAACGTCTTCAGAAAATAGAAGAACAGGCAAAAAAGGGGAAGAAACAGGATGAGGTGGACAGGCATCTATTAATTAAATGCAAAAAAGCCCTTGAAGATGGAATATCACTCAGGAACCTGGAATTCAATGAGGAAGAAAAACGGCTTATGCTTCCCTATCAGTTCCTCTCGACAATGCCTGAGATAATCGTACTCAATATCGGCGAAAATGATATCAACTCAGAGAAGGTCGGCAATTTTCATAATGCAATAGAAATATATTTTAAAGAGACGGGGCAGGGCGCGACGCCTCCGGTTCTGCCTTTCTGCGGGAAGATCGAGATGGAGATTGTCCAACTCCCGGCGGACGAGGCAAAGGCCTTCCTCGACGATCTGGGAATTGACGAACCGGCCATGCACAAGCTGTGCAGGATTTCCTACGACGCGCTCGGGCTGCTCTCGTTTTTCACTGTCGGCAAAGACGAAGTTAGGGCCTGGACCATAAAAAAAGGAACAAACGCGCAGCAGGCTGCGGGCAAGATACATTCAGATATTGAACGGGGCTTCATTCGTGCAGAAGTCGTGGGCTATGATGACTTTATTGCTTCTGAAGAAGACATGGTAAGGGTAAAAGAAAAAGGGCTTGCAAGGCTTGAAGGCAAGACATATCCTGTCCG
>JAGVGM010000114.1 GCA_020057065.1 Thermodesulfovibrionia bacterium | reverse complement strand
TCCATGATAGACTGCCTTCAGTATCACCTTAATCTCTTTTACGTTGATCCCTTTATTGACCACGAGAGAATCCAGAATAATTTTAGGTAACCAGAAAAATGCATACAGGATTAGAGAAGTAAGCTTCTGTAAAAA
Organism: Thermodesulfovibrionia bacterium; assembly: GCA_020057065.1. Classification (GTDB taxonomy): domain Bacteria; phylum Nitrospirota; class Thermodesulfovibrionia; order UBA6902; family UBA6902; genus SURF-23. The sequence continues at coordinate 21,839 of JAGVGM010000114.1, read as the reverse complement.
AGGGGCATTTTTCTTAATCAAAAGTAGTTTGTTTCTATAGAGATAATAAAGTCCCTCCCTCTTATTTTTTGAAGGTACTTTATGTTTGATTATTGCATTAGGCTGGTAAAATATTTTGTAACTGTGTTTTTTTACTCGACTGCAAAAATCCATTTCCCAGTGCATTAAAAAATAGTCCGTATCAAACCCTCCAACCTTGTCCATTATTTCCCTGTTGATTAACCAACCACATCCAATAACATAATCACATTCGACTAGTTTTTCGTATGATCGCAAAGATTTAAATTTCCCAAGCCACCAGTTGATAAAACCAGCGCTTATAACTACTTTGGAAGGGGCATCATAATGAACTATTTTCGCACCTACAATTGCAGTAGAAGTTTCCAGTCTAAAAACTTCGAGCATACTTTCCAGACAATTTTCTGATAGAAAAACATCGTCATCTAAACCAAGAATGTATTGACTTTCTCTGTCTATTTTTAACCGAACTTGATTGTACGGTATATATTGTCCCAGGTTAACATCGCTTTCAATTAACACAAGATTTGCCCAGCCCTCATGATCCATTTCTTGAAACTTCAACTTGACTGCCTCAGTAGAGCCGTCACTCGAGTTATTATCCCAAACAAGCAACTCAATTCTATCTTTCGGGTAGTCTAATTGCTGTAAGCTATACAAGCATTCTAAAAGATCGCTCTTACGATTCATTGTTGGAATGAAAATAGATGTAAAAGGGTAATCTTCATTCATTGAAAGCCCCCGGCTAAATATTCATTTAGTTTTATTCCATCTGCCTTTTATATCGCTTTATGCCCAGTAATGTTCTCTGTAAGCCTTATAATATTCGAATGTTTTTTGGATACCGGTGGTCAAATCATATCTTGCTTTCCAACCCAATAATCTATAAATTTTGCCTGTGTCAGCAATAAAATCACCGGTTTCTATATTTTCATAGTTATTAGGCCAGGGGACTGTTTCTACAGTACCTTTACCTACAACTCTTATCACCTCTTCAATCATCTCTTTAAAACGTATTCCCCTTCCACTACCTACATTAAAAACCTCGCCATCAGCGCTGGAGCTTGCACCAGCCATTAATAAAGCGTTTACTATATCCATGATATAAATATAATCCCGTATCTGCTGTCCATCACCGAAGATTTTGATAACCTGGCCTGTCATCGCCATCTTTATAAACCAATTTACAATCCCGTATTTACTGTGCTTCATCTGCTGTCTCGGTCCATAGGGATTGGTAATCCGAAATACTGTTGTAGCAATCCCGTAATCATGAAAATACATTATGTGATATTTTTCCGCGGTTAATTTATGTACTCCGTATATCATTAACGGTTCAGTTGGATGCTCTTCATCCACAGGATTATAAATAACGCGACCATATTCCATACGAGAGCCTGCAAATACAACTTTCGTTTTCGGATTTAAACGTCTGCAACATTCCAATAAAATCAGTGACCCCCTGCAATTTATATCTAAATCCAGTAACGGGTCTGACATGCTATCAATATAACTTACTTGTGCAGCAAGATGGAAAATAATATCTGTTTCAGTTATAAACTTTTCTAGTAAGTTTTGGTCTCGAATGTCACCTGTTACAAGATTGACCCTATCCTCTATGCCAGAAATATTAAAAATATTGCCGCCATATAGAGGCAACATGGCATCTAAAATCGTAACTTCAGCGCCCATTATTACCAGGATTCGGGAAAGATTGCTTCCTATCATTCCTAATCCACCTGTTATTAAAACCTTTTTGTTTTTAAAAAACTTCTTTGTCTCAATTGGTATAAAACTCATCTCTTCATTATAGTCATCAGACAACATAATATCTCCTAATCTATAGTTTTGCTCAGGCATATAGGAGTTTATTTTTCCCTGTTAGAGTTACCTTTTTTAATAGCTATTTCAAAGACTTTGATTGTATCTTCTATCATTTTGTCTAAACTGAACTTTTCAATTACTTTTTGCCGGGCATTTTTTGCAATCTCATCAGAAATACTTTTATTTTCCAATAGATAGGTTGTTTTCTCTGCTAACTCCCTAATATTGCCAGGTGTCATCAATATGCCGTCAACTCCGTCGTCGATAACTGAAAGTATCCCTCCTATGCGAGAAATGATTACGGGTTTCTGGCAGGACATCACCTCAAGCAAGACAAACGGTAACCCTTCCTGACGTATGGTAGGTAAAACAAACAGATCAGAGGCATTAATGTATTTTGGGGTGTGCTGATGCGGAATATACCCCGTAAAAACCACATCTTTATCAACCCGTAATTTTTCTGCCAGTTCTTTAGCTTCTTTAAAATAATCGCCCTCCCCTACCACCATTAATTTCAATCTGCCAATCCTTTTGGATATCTCAGGCAAAGCTTTTATCAGGAGATGCAAACCCTTTTGTTTTGTTACAAAGCTATAGAACAATATGAGCTTCTCGTCATCACCAATACTGTGGGCATTTCTAATTTCCATCCTTTCTGTATCGGATGGTCGGAAGAGATTTGTATCCACCCCATTATAGACGGTATAAATCTTTTTATCATTAACAAAGAACCATCTCTGAATAGAACGGGCAACTTCATTGCTGGCTGCAATAATAGCATTGCATTTAGTTAAGAAGGGTACTTCCCAGACAACGTGGTAATACAGAAAGGATGAAAGATGTTTAAAAAGTTGGATAAACCCCTTTTTATGGCTGAAAGTTTGCCTGAGTTCAGAAAGAAGCATAGCGCCTTCGTGTCCTTGCATAATTACTACTGACGGTATCTTTCTATTCCTATCCTTAATTAATCTCGTAGAAATAATCGGCTGCTGACAATAAACAAGGTCAAAAGGCTCCTTTTTATCCAGTTCCCAAAACTTTTTAATGCTTTCCTTTTCCCATCCCTTCCTTTGAGAGCCAAAAGTCGTATTCTTTAAATAATACAGTTTGACTCCTTCCCTCTCTTCATATTCCTTGCCTTCCGGATGTCTGGTGGATATTACAGTTACCTCATGACCTCTTTTGGCGAGTCCTTCGCTGAGGAGTTTGCCATGAACTTCCATTCCACCGTGAGCTCCATGCCAGTATGTTACTATAGAAAAGACACAAATGTTCATCTGGTTTCAAACCATAACCGGGTTTTTATCTTTTTACTACTTCTAAAACAATAATCATTTGCTCAGCCGGAAATACTCGTAAAAACGTTCCCTCGTAGTATTTGGGGATATTATTAAACAACCACTCAAGTATATAATTCCAGGGAAGCAGTAATCCCTTGGAAAAAATAATCTTCTTGCTCAGAATCTTAAATTTCCTATAGGAATACGAATACCAATCTGGTAATTCCGATGTCATTTCGTTCGCCGATACAAAATAATCAAATGATTCATAAGTAAAGTAGTGCTTGTGAGTTGGGTCTGCAAAAGCATATTGTGAAGTAAAATGGGGGGCCCTTATAACTACCCTGCCCTTTGATTTACCAATACGGTGCAGCTCTTCCATCACTCTTGCAACATCATTCAGATGTTCTAATATATTGTTACAATATATTTCATCGAATACATCATTTTTAAAAGGATAAGGAAGACTGTTCAGGTCGCACAATATATCAACACCTTTTATATATCTGACGTCTAAGTTAATGTACCCATCTTTTATATCTTTTCCACATCCCAGATTTAGTTTCATTTTTTTTGAGCCCATCTCTCATCCTCTCTTAGGTTTTAATTTTTATCTGTCTGAGACATCCTCCTGCAATTATTTCCCTAACAAACTACAAATCAACCTCATACAAATATATTTTCCAAGGCGATGCATCGTTTTCAAACTCTTTCAGGAACACAAGATGATTTTTTCTATAATTCATTATTTCAGCGGCCGAAAGAATATATTCACCCCCCAGCTTTTTAAATGCTGCTGTATTCAATTCGAGATTCCTGATTTTGATATTATCACCCTTTTGAACCAAGTAGTTAGTCCCCAATTCACTTACAAAGACATAGCAACGGGAACCCCAATCATCATAATATTCTCGCAATTTCTTATTTTTGCTCAGCTCCTTTTCGATGATCTTTCTAAATTTGTGTTTATACCCCAGAGAATAGTTAGTAAGATACGCATCTAAAACATAGAATCCATTGAACAAGGCAATAGACGGGTGGATTCCTATACTGACAACTCGGTATGAATCTAAGGGTTTGTTAATATGCCTTTTAATATCGTTAAATAACGAGTACGAAGCAAACTCCTTGAAGGTAGGCTGTTTACTTATTGGATAATTTCTGTGCATCAGCTTCTCACGTAAATGGTTTGCTAATGTATTTTGACGCAAATAATTTACTAATGACATTTGAACCGGAGGGGTATTAAAAACATTGCAACCAATCTGGAAAATTAATAAAAAACTTACTAAATACAATGTAAACTTATGCTGTCCCGAATTCCTCCAAATTATAGTTAGCGCTATCCCAAAAGCTGTATACCATAATAAAGGATGTAGATAATGAATTCTGTTCCACTGGAAAGTTTTTATAAGAGTCACATCTGGAAGGTAAGGCTTAATATACCCTGAAAATCCATAGAATAGAGAAATCAGCCCAGCAGCAATTATGATAATAATCAATAAATTGTTGGTTTTCTTTTGTTTATATAAACAAAAGAATCCAACAAGAATAGAGAAAGAAATAAAATATTTGTGGAGACTCGCTGCGTGGTACTGTCCATTTAAGAAATTACTAACTGACCTGATTAACGCTTCTTTGATCGTTAAAGGATCTGAATAAAATTCCACTCTATGTGAAACAAAACTGGAACCGAAAAAGAATATGTACATCAATTTGTAGTTAGCTACCAGATAAAGAAGTGAAAGTACTGTTAAAGCAATCAAGCCATGATAATTTATTTCCCTATTACGCAAACTGTTAAACATTAAAATAACTAACAACATACTACATATGGCAAAACCTGCGAGAAACAGACTGGAATAAAAGGGAAATAGAACTATTATAAGCCAATCATACCAAACACTTTCTTTCTTGATAATATTCAAGAATGCATATAGCAAAAGAGGCTGCCCGGCAATACTTAGTCCTAAAGGCCAAAAGTGAAGCATAGCGAAGCAAAGGGCTACTCCGACTGGTATGGCTGATGGTTCTTTTTTATTGGGAACGACATGTTTTTTTAAAAGCAGGAACATTCCCAAAAATGCTACTACCCTTATAATTATTTCATTTAAGATGTAAGCAACCATAAAATCAAAAAGAAGATATAAAATTTCCCCTAAACTAAAACCGGTAAATACAGAAGAAGAAGGAATGCCATTTTGCACATTTTCTATGATTCCATTTAAACTAAAATACGACCCTTTTGCTTTTGAGAGAAGAGCATAGTTGGGGGCGTCTAAATTATCATGGATAAGAACACAGGAATTTTCAAACCCATGGTAAATAACCAACATGTATGTTGATATGATTATAAGAGCGCCAATAAGTAATTTTTTTTCTGATAATGTTTGATTAATCATAAAATACCATCAGGGTATGAATAGTTACCCGTCTCTCTATTCTACTCATTTTATTATAGCTTTGAATGAAAATCTCGAATGTCCCAGATAGCTGAGAACCGCACATATAAGGATGATGATTGCCGCGGCTATTTTGGGGTGGATGTGGCCGATTTCGACAAGAACAGGAAGCAAAATCAGGCTCAAACAAAAGGTCAGAACATAAGTTGTTGAAAATCTAAAAAACTCAGCGATTATTGCCCTGCCCTTTATCTCGGACTTAAATGTAATGTACTTGTGGCAGATATATGCATTGATAGTCGCCAGGACCTGCGTCACCACCATGGCACACATATATGCCGCAGGTCTTGTTGAAAACAACCATGTGAAAAGCGTGTCAAACAGGCAGAAAATCCCATAACCGAAGATAGTATTCCAGATGCCGACAAGAACAAACTTTGTTTTTACCTGATGCCTGGTTTTGAATTCACCAAAAAAGTTTATCAGTTCGGACATTTTTCAGTCCTTACCGGATTCCGAATCATCGAGTTCAAAATTGATCCTCTCCTTTTCAATAACCAGAGGTCTATTCTTTACCTGCGTGTAAATTGCCCCGATATATTCGCCAATGATACCGATAAAAAATAACTGGACAGCGGCAAAGAAAAAGACTCCAATAACCATAGGCGCCATTCCAAGCTGGAAACGCTGCCAGAAGACAAGCTTGTAGATCAAATAGCCAAGGGCGACTAATAGACTGAAGGTGGCAACTGAAAACCCAATAAATGTCGCCATCCTCAAAGGCACCTTAGAATGACTTACAAAACCGAGCATGGCCATGTCATACAACGTATAGAAATTGTTCTTTGTTTTACCCTTTTTTCTTTTTGGCTGTATAAATTCGATCTCTGCTCTTTCAAACCCCATTTCCGTAATAAGACCTCGAAAATATGGGTAGGGTTCATCGATCTCTCTTAGAATATTCACAAATTCCCTGTCATAAAGACCAAAGCCTGTGAAATTCTTTATCTGTTTTGTGTCTGCAAATTTTTCGATCAGATTATAATACAATTTCCTGATGGCAAATATTACGGGGTTCTCTTCGCTCTTTGATTTCACTCCCACAACTATTTTGTAGCCTTCTTCCCAATTCTTAATAAAATCTGCGATCATCGAAGGCGGATCCTGCAAATCTGCGGCGATACTTATGACAGCATCGCCCTTTGCTTGAAGTATCGCATGGTAAGGCGAACGGATATGTCCGAAATTTCGGGCATTAATAATAATCTTTACATTCTTATCTTTTTTAGCAATTTCCTTCAATATTGAAACAGTCTTATCTTTTGAAGCATTGTCGATAAAAATATGTTCGTAAGAATACGTTCCAAGCTCTTCAATGACATTCTTCACCTGCAAATAGATATATTTGATGTTTTTTTCTTCGTTGTAACAGGGAGTTACAACACTAATGAGTTTCAATTTCAAATCCCCCGCTATATACCGATTTCCCTAATGCCTCATGGTTTATATAGAGAGTGTCAATCATGTCAATCATCATTGTCCATTATGCCCCTTATTGGTAATTTGATTCCACTTTATCGTCCTGTGGAGTGCTTTTTGTAACTTTATCCGGGAATCGAGTCCTAAACTCTCTCTGGCTTTTTTGATTGATGGGACATAGCGTTCCGCTGGTCGGCCGAGTAGAGGAGATTTGGCTATTCTCACCTCAATAGGCTCCTGAAAACTATGTGCCACCATATTAGCTAACTCTGCAATAGTCATATCTTCTTCCGAGCCAACGTTATACGCGCGGCATGACTCGCCCTTAAAAAGAATCGCCCATAACCAGATCGCCAGATCAGCAGCGTAGAGATAGGATCGATAAGGCGTCCCATCACCGTTGACCTGGATAGGGCCGCCTGCCAGACCGTCACGAATAAAATTTCCGACGGCGTAATGAATATCTAATGGCAGGTAGGGGCCGACAAAGGCAAAGCAACGGGCAATCTCCATTTCAATACCATAATTTTTTGAATAAAGCCCACAGAGTAGTTCTGCTACCCGTTTGCCCTCTCCATAGGTAGAATTTGGATCAGAAGGATCGGGTGCACCACAATAATCTTCTGAAACATGGGTTATGTCTGATGGCTGCTTTCCATAGACAGCTCCGGAACTTATCAGCAAAAACCGTCTTGCACCGCAATGCCGGGCAAACTCTAGCGTTCTTCGACTCCCATCTACAATTGTATCCATCATCAATAGTTGATTTTTTGAATTTAGCTTAGTACTAGCGTCTGTCGCAGCATGAATGATAAAATCAAATCGTTCCTGAGGGAAATCGAAATCCCGTACATCCCCTTGATGAAATACGACCCCTGTTGCTTTGGCAAGATGAAGGTACTTAGCCTTGAAGGAATTTGGATCACGGCTTAGCACAAACATCCTAGCGTTCAATTTAAGTTGATCATTTGCCCAAGCAAAACTTTCCAACAGCCATTTTCCGAAAAAGCCGGTTCCTCCTGTGACAAAGACCTTCTTTTCTCGCAAGTCTTCCCATAATGCTTTTGTGTGCTCAAGGATATGGTCTAAATCTTCATGCAAAATATTCATTAATGCGTGCCGTAGATTCCATCCATAAATTTCAAGATATTATGCGCAATCCCTTCTCGCTCCACTTCACAACCACAAGAGAGATCAGGCGAAACTTACTCCCAACTAACTTATTGTTTTTACGCTACTGCCAAAGAACGAATACTAAAAATCTCATTCACAGTTAACGGTTTAATTGCTGACTCAGGTACAGTTATCACTGCTATTGTATCTCCGAGTGCATTAAATAATTCTAACGAATAACCGTCTTCTCCGTCAGAAACAGGATGGCGCTCAACAATAGTTGCAACGTCACCTTTTCTCAGTTCCCTTTTAGGAATATCTTTTGTTAAAACAACTTCTTCAAATAATTTGAAGGCCATTTTCTTATCTCCTTTTGTCGGGATACATGGTTATGAATTTTGTATTGCCCGTTGCGGTTTCCGTCATCCAAATTGTACACACCGGCAAATTTTTCCCGTTTGGTCCAATCAGCTTTCGTTTAATTTCATACATCTGGCCATATTCTGTGTTTTCAGTCGGTGTGACATCAACTGATAAAATCTAATCTCTTAGATCCTTTTCCAACACCTGCCAGTTTTCAAGGGTATATCCTACCTGGGCCAGCCATTGCGATCTGTCGTTTCGTTTTCTCAGAGTCAGTAGATATTGCTTCAGTTTCTCTTGAGCGATCAATGTATCATCGGGAAGTTTCATTTTAAACTATTTCGTAATTAAATTGAATCCTTACCGCTTTCTGGAAAATTGGGGGACATCCCTCTTCTCTCGCAAATCTTCCCATAATGCTTTTGTGTGCTTAAGGATATGGTCTAAGTCGCCTGCGAGAGGGTTAGAAGCTTTGCCAGCTTGGTGGTGAGTGCTCATCTGCTTAATTCCTCCTCTTCATCCAAAGGTTTTATGATCATTTCTTTCCGAAATGTTTCCCTATCAAGGAATGGATACATATCTTCGAGGGGTTGTGATACCATTGATCCGTCCGCTTTCTTCTTGGAAAACACTGTAGGGATAATCATCTGATCAGGAGAACAGTCAATGTCAACCAGAACAGGGCCATCATACGAAAGTATTTCTTTAATCCAACCATCCATGTCTTCCGTATTCTCAATTCTTACACCTTTAATCGCATACAAATCAGCTACCTTTAGAATGTCAGGCAAGGCTACGCCACTTTTCTCATCGACCCCAATATAACGATCCATAAAATAATTATGCTGTGTTGCTTTAATTGAAGCATAGCTATGGTTGTTGAAGACGAAGATCTTCACCGGTAGCCTTTCATGGGCTATTGTGATAAGCTCCTGTATATTCATATGTAGAGAACCGTCGCCAGTTATTGCAATCACCCTGCCACCACCACGCGCCACGCTCGCGCCAAGTGCGGCAGGTACTGCATAACCCATGGCACCCAGACCGCCCGAAGCCAGATAACGCTGGCCATCCTTGATTGAGATTGCTTGGGAAACCACATACGAAGAGGAACCGGCATCTATCACTATAACATCGTCAACAGTCAATTGTGCTGACAATACTTTAGTGAATTGATAGGTATTGATAGGTTTATTCTGCAACCCGTATTCGGATAGCACTACCGGGTATCGGTTTTTCCAATCGCGACAGCGATCGGGCCATACATCCCCCAGCCGTAATCCTATCGTTACCGTGACCCTCATCAATGCTTCCAGAAAACAGTGTGCGTCGCACTGCATGAATCGGTCGATGGCAATGGTCGGCTTTTGGTGCTCCACGTTGTCAATGTCAATTACCAATATCTTCGCCGCACGAGCAAATTTGGCGTATTCATGGCCGGTCACATTGATACTCAGGCGAGTGCCGACGCATAACAGCAGATCAGCATTTTGCACCGCAAAATTGCCTGCTCGATTTCCCTTGATTCCCGGCCTGCCGATATAGAGGGGGTGATCGGTGGCAAGCAGATCGATCCCCAGCCGCGGTGTCACTACCGGGATGTTGAGTTGCTCGACAAGTTGGCGCAATATGGTAGCCGCGCCTGCAAGCCTGACTCCTGCACCTGCCATGATTATTGGCCTTTCGGCTTTAACAAGGAAATCTGCAACCTCGTGGGCAATGCTGTCGGCCGGGAATAATTCCTCTGCGGCAGCGTATCCCTCGGCGATCGGGTCGAAGCCATTCAGTTCAGAGGGATCGACGACAGCACCCTGAACATCCAGCGGCACGTCAAGCCAAACCGGTCCCGGTCTGCCATGGCGAGCGAGGAAGGCTGCCTTTTCCAAGTGATAGCGCACGGTACAGGGGTCGTCGAGCATCGCAGCATATTTTGTTACCGAGGCAATCATCGGCAGGATATGCGCTTCCTGCACTCCGAACTGGCGAAGCCCCTCCAGGCCGCTCTGATGGATCGTCTGCTGCCTCTTGCTCTGTCCGGAGATTACCATAACCGGCGTTGAATCCTGCCAAGCCCCAACCACTCCTGTGATTGCATTCGTGGCACCAGGACCGGTTGTGACCAATGCAACGCCAAAACCGCCACGGACCTTTGCATAACCATCTGCCTCCATAGTAGTAGCCTGCTCATTATGGGAACATACATAGCGCAGTTGCCCATGACAAGCGAGGGCATCCGTGAGTTGCATTATTCCACCACCTGAAACCATGAAGATAGTCTCCACCTGCAGTTTCTGGTAGATGAAGGCCATTATGTAATCTGCAACGCGCATTTGCACCCCCTTAAATAATAAGGCTTCTGTAATACTTGCGGTGTGATGTTGGTGTGATGATGGAAAATGGCACCGAGCTTTCCTGAAGAAAGCGATTGACTCGGTCAAGCTCGTTCGTAAGCATTTCGTAACGATAAGATGCTACTTCCTTATCATCTGGGACATCATCCTCATTATAGAAAAAAACCATCTTGCGGTTCAATTCATCGATGTAACCGTCCATACCAACTGCGAATATCTCTGCGGCACCCATCTGGAACGCTGCAAGTATTGACGAAATGGCGACATTCAGATTCACCACTTTCTGGCTCGATCCGTCAATCATCGGAACATTAGGATTGGTTACCGCCTCAAGATCGAAGAAAACTGTAGCGCCGGCAAAATTTTCCCGGACGATTTCTTTGCCAAAGAACGATGGCACCAGAAGAATGCTTTGCTGGCTAACCGATGAGGCATGCTTCAGAAACCGTTTGCGACTAACAAACATATGATAGTCAGGGATGAAATTGCCTTGAAGAAAGTTGGTCCCGATGGTGATGCACGCTTCTTTTTTAATGAATGCTTTTATCTGTTCTTTGCCAATTACTATGGAAGGTCCATTGGCAATAACCAAAACATTCCTGCCATGATGTTTCCCTGAAAGTGAAAAATGACCATTGATAAAGGCATCGTGTGCGGGGATTATTTTAACCTGGTCACCAATACTTTGACAAATTTCCGCAGCTCTATCACGCTCAAGTGGCGTGTAAAACCTATCCGAAAGCATTGTGTTTAGTTTGTCAACGGAAAATGAGATAGGACAGTTCTCCTTAATCAGATCAAGTGCATTCCATATTTCATCCACCGTATAGTTTTTTTTCTTGAAGAGGTCGTCAACGTAGTACGGGTGGACATTCTTTAGCCCTCCCATCAAGGACTGAATCTTATACCCCCAATTCAAATCCTTGAACATATCCAAGAAGTATCGCTCAATCACGTCGAGGTACGGGACAGCATTGTAGGCATTGTTGCCCATTTTTTCCATATACCCGACAAAGACTTCGACTGGAAGATTGCCTGATCCTCGTCCCATGCCAAAAATTGATGCATCGATTACCTCAACGCCTTCCTCAATCGCCTTAAGTGCATTAGCAAATGCCATCTGCAGATTGTTATGTGAATGAAAGCCAATTCGTTCAAATCCTGCATCTCTAAGCCGCTTCACGTGTCGAGGGATGTCGATGGGCAAAAAAGCCCCAAAACTATCGGCAAAGATTACCGCCTGCAACATATGTTTGTTAGACCATTTCTGGAGAAAGTTCATTCGTTCGTCATCAAGCTCAGAGTATGCCATTAGATTGAAGAATACTTCATAACCTTTCTCATGCAGACCTTCAAGCTGCTGCACGGCCTTAGCCAATTCATAAGGGTAGGCTGCCACCCTTACGGCGCGTACTGGCGTGCTTTCCGGCGTGCATGGTTTAAAAAAGCTGCTTTCCGCTTTGCCTGCATCAATCATTACAGTCAATTTACATTTGTCTGCGGCTTTAAAAAGCGAAAAGAGAAACTCGTCACGACAATAACCGAAGTCGCCTAATCCGCTGACAGTTTCCGGCGCGCGGTATCCAATCTCAAAATAGTCAACACCAGCTTTCAGTGCGGCAAAGTAAGAAGCTCTAACACATTGAGGGCTAAAATGCCATTTGTTGAGATGACCGCCATCACGGATCGAACAGTCAACTATCTTTGGTGTCATAAGATATTCTTCTCCTTTAATTATTCGGGCAGAACCTGTATTTCAAAAAGGGAACCGACTATATAATTTGAATGTTCACTAAGACAAGCGGCAGTGAGTTGCCCCGTCGCAACACCAACCCCCGCCTTCAGACCGCTGTTTCTTGCCATAATAAGATCCATTGGTGCATCACCCACACAAATCGTCTTATCGGCTGATATCCCCAGTTGCTGTAAAGCTTTGAGTGCTGGAGCACCAGTTATTTTTGGTGCTGCTGTTGATTCCTTTCCGATTACGAGATCAAAGAGACTTGCCAACTCAAGATAGGAAAGTATTTTCTTTGTGTTTTGTATTGCATCAGTGGTTACCACCGCAGTTATTACCGCATGTTTTTTGAGCTGATCGAGCAGCAACCTGACACCAGGCAATATACGGGTGTATTCAAACAACTCGGACAGAAATATTTTATGTTCCCGGATGAATATTGACGCAATTTCTTTTTCCCCTACAGCAATTCCATGACCCAAAAGGAATCGTTCAACGGTTTCTATAACCTCTTCACGACTCACAAGCGCAATCGGACCTTCGGGCAAAAGCCTCCTATTCCTAGTATCATACCCCATTGTACGGCAGATATCCGCAAACATATCCCGATCAAGGCTGTAATGTTCTATGATAGCTACGGACCTTCGCGCAATGATTCTTCCCCAGTAAAGATGGCTGTCCATCAGAGTACCATCCTTATCAAAAAGGACTGCCTGTATATGGTCGATGTTCCAAGAACTGGTACTAAGAGATATCATGCGCGTTAGCCCATGTATTTGAGACTTGTTTTCACAAGGTTTCCGGCAATAACTAGTGCCTCTCCAAAAAGGTCTTCGTTGCTCAGAAAATCATCACGATCAATTTGCTTACGTACGATCATCCGTGCAAAGGAACCCAAGGCAACGCCATTAGCAGGGATATTGAAAAGTTTCGCCAGTTCAGTTGTCTTGGAGTTTGTGCCTCCAGATAACAGGAGAAACACAGGAAGATTTGCACGCTGGATAATTTGCGCAGTGCCAAGTGCTTGCAAGGTGGTCTCATAGCGGTCGTCACAACCGCTCATTGGAGCACCATCTGCCTGAATAATGGTTGAAAAGTCCGCTCGTCCCGTAATAAGTCGCCTAATAAGTTTGATCAGTTGGGCATCTCCCATGTGTGACCGGTCAATACAAAGGCTGAGCATTCCTTTAAACAGAGATACTATGATGCTCCATTGTTCTTCAATACCTTCCTCGTCTTCGCTCACAGCGTGCAATTCAATAGAATGAATGCCCAACGAAACAAGAGGAGGAAGCATCTCTTCCAAGGGCTGATTCACCGAATAGGTAGTAATCGCTGCAACAGGGCATGAGCTAATACACGCTCCACAACCGATACATCTCTTGGTGGTCACTTCGTAGTTATTGTCATTGCAGACAATAGCCTTTTGCAGACAAGCCTCCTCACAGGCGCCGCATGAAGTACACAGCATTGTGTCAATTGTCGCTTTACTGACATGGGGATCCCCCTTGATTCCAACACTTACATTCAAGAAATACCGATCGGTATTATTTCCAGCAATCCTTTTTAAGCCGCGCCACGCTGCCTGAACGACATCTTCGCGAGCAGAGAGATCAAAATAACATGCACCGGCAGCAGCGTAGAGCGCTACTAGTTTCTCAACCTCGACTGCATCTTCGTTACCAGCGCCACAAACCAGCTTGAAACATTTTTTTTGCTTAAGAATACTACTTAACATTATCTACCTCTGGCAGACAACCGATGCGATAGCTTACCAAATCTTCCACTCTGCCTGACCATTTCTCCATAACTCATTCAGGTGTTCAACATCCCTTAGAGTATCCATGCAGGCCCAAAACCTATCATGTGTGTATACCATCAATTCGCCCTTTTGAGATATTTGTTCCAGTGGGCCTACTTCCAGGTCACAATCATCTCTGTCTTCCAGGTAATCAAATATCTCAAGGTTAAAGACAAAAAAACCACCGTTTACATAATTGCCGGTATATTCTGGCTTTTCAGCGAATCGGGTGACACGATCCTCCTGGATATCAAGCTCCCCAAATCTTAAAAACTTCGGGCGTACACCGGTAACAGTTGCTATTTTGCTGTGGGATTGATGAAACGTTAAAAGCTTTTCGATGTCTATATTCGCAACCCCATCTCCATAGGTAACCATAATTTGATCGGCATCCACATATTTTTCGATTCTCTTTAGCCTTGCCCCTTTCAAGGCATTATCCCCAGTGTTGCACAGGGTTATCTCCCAGTTATTTTCGTCGTGGCTGCTGTGAACCTTGAAGCCGCCGTTATACCCCAATTTAATTGTTACATCATTATTCATCATCTCATAATGATAGAAATATTCTTTGATCAGTTCTCCTTTATATCCCAGGCAGAGGATAAATTTGGTAAATCCATAACGTGCATAAATCTTCATAATATGCCACAGAATAGGCCTATCACCAATATTAACCATGGGCTTCGGTTTAAACTCGGTCTCTTCCCGAAGTCGGGTTCCAATCCCTCCGCACAATATTACTACCGGAATATTCTTACTCATTAAGGTGTCCTTTCGTTGAGGCATGAAATTCTTCAATTTGATCTACACATATTCTATATGGATATTTCTTTTTATATTCTTTATACCAGTCAACAGTCTTTTCTATCGCTTTCTCTGTATTCCAAATGGGAAACCATTTTAAATACATTTTTGCCTTCGATATATCCAGACTCAACAACTTGGCTTCATGAGGCGCATTTTCATTAGACAAATCTATCCAGCTACCATTTCCCCAAAGGGTTACAACCTTATCTGCTACTTCAGCAACCGGTATTATCGAATCATGATTAGGGCCAAAATTCCAGGCATTACAAAATTTCTGCGGCTCTTCATACATCCTAGATGCCAGAAGTAGATACCCGCTCAAAGGTTCCAGTAGATGCTGCCAGGGACGCATAGCATTGGGGTTGCGTACCTCAACTGGTTTATTACTTTCTAATGCCCTAATACAATCGGGAATAATTCTGTCCTTTTGCCAGTCGCCACCGCCTATGACGTTGCCAGCTCTTGCAGATGCAAGGCTTTTCCTGTGAACTTTAAAATCATTCGGATTAAAAAAGGACTTTCTGTATGCAGCCGTTACAAGCTCTGAACATCCTTTACTGGAGCTGTAGGGATCATAACCGCCCATAGGGTCGCTTTCACGATAGCCCCAGATCCATTCTTGGTTTTCATAACACTTATCGCTCGTAACATTAATAATAACCCTGACCGAATCAGTCAACCGGCAGCATTCGAGCATATTTACTGTCCCGCCAATGTTGATGTCGTAGGTTTCTTTTGGACTTACATAAGACTCACGAACAATCGGCTGGGCTGCAAGGTGAAAGACAAACTCAGGTCGATGTTTTTCAAACACTTTTCTCAGCTCCTGGAATTCCCTGACATCCCCAATTATATGAGTAATTTTGTCACTTAGTCCTGTAGCGACAAAATTATCTCTTTCTGTGTAAGGTTCTAAGGCGTATCCGATAACGTGAGCTCCCAATTCTTTTAGCCATATACAAAGCCAGGAACCCTTGAATCCGGTATGACCTGTCACCAGAACTGTTTTGTTTTTAAAAACATTATTGAACATGAGATGTCTTACTTACTCAAAAAGCTATAGCACGTTATCGCTTTTACATAATATACCATAAAATTGGTTTGGCATCAATTTCAACCATCGGCTTTATCCGTATCCCGTTTCTTCTTTCAGGGGGGTGGCGTTCCACCGTACAAAACAACGGTCTTCATCTTGATCTCACAAATTTGTCGATAATACTCGCTGTATATTCTATCTGTTCTTTGCCGATACCCGGAAAAGTTCCCAAAAAAAAGGTATCGTTCATGATACGGTCTGTATTTGTCAGATCGCCGATCTTACGATGATTGATGTTAAGGTAAGCAGGCTGGCGGAGCAAATTGCCGCCAAAGAGGTTCCTTGTTTCTATCATGTTTTGATTCAGATAATTCGTTAGTTCTGTTCTGGCAAATCCTGCGGTTTTCTCGATCGTAACAGGGAAGGCGAACCAAGCAGGATATGACCCTTCTGTTGCTTCAGGCAGAATGAAATAGTCCTCATATTCTTTGAATACGCTTATCCATGCTTCGAAATTGTCGCGCCGCGCCTGGCAAAATCTATCGAGCTTTTTTAGTTGCTCTAAACCTATTGCTGCTTGAATATCCGTCATCTTGAGATTGTATCCTATATGCGAATAGACATACTTATGGTCATAACCATAAGGCAAGGTACCATATCGTCCTGAAAATCTCCGCCTGCATGTATTGTTTTCTCCCGGCCCACAATAACAATCCCGCCCCCAGTCTTTGAGAGACCGAAGAATTCTTGCAAGCTTCTCGTCGGAAGTCAGCACCGCCCCACCCTCACCGGTTGTGATATGATGGGCAGGGTAAAATGAACATGTCGCAAGATGTCCGAAGGCGCCGGTATTTTTTCCATGATAAGTAGAACCCAGGGCATCGCAGTTATCTTCAATAAGGAAGAGGTTGTGCTTGCTTACAATTTTTATAACTTCATCGAGATTGAATGGATTGCCCAGAGTGTGTGCGATGAAAAGAGCCTTCGTTTTCGGGCCAATTGCTTCTTCGATCTGATCCGCTTTAATATTATAGGTCGGGATATCCACATCGACAAAAACAGGCACAAGGCCGTTCAGTACAATCGGGTTTAGTGTTGTGGGGAAACCTGCCGCAACGGTTATAACCTCATCACTAGGCATCAATAGCCGGTCTCCCAATAAAGGGGATGTTAGAGCCGTCAGTGCCAATAAATTTGAGGAGGAACCTGAATTGACTAATAAAGCATGCCCTACCCCAACCATCTCAGCAAGTTTATGTTGAAATTCCTCAGTAAAACGGCCTTCGGTCAGCCAGAAATCAAGCGACGCTTCTACCGCAGCCTGAATCTCTTTCTCGTCAAAAACTCTTCCCGCATATCTTATGGGTGTTTTGCCGGGAACGAAAGTCTTTTCTGTATTTCTTATCTTGTGAAAATCGGCCACAAGATTCGATATTTTTTCTCTTAATTCCTGTTCTGTCGTTGTAATGTTATCACCTTTGTTGGTTGTTTACACCGAGCATACTCAATCGATTTGCCGTGGTACTACCAATGAAGCTCAAGCCACCAGTGATAAGAATGCACTTGTCAGAGTAGAAAGATTGCAAAGTGTGGATATTGAAATCAACAGATAAGATATCGTGCATTTATATTTATCCCCCAGTAATAGTATTTCAAGTTGAGACTATTCAAAAAATGGCCTGATCAACTTATAATAAATTCCTTGATAAATTTAACATGCCTTTCAGCGCTGTCCTTATGCCTATTGACAATCTCCCTCATCTTCTCTTGGATTTTGTCTTTTAAGACTTTATTTTTTTCCAAAAATAGGATATTTTCAGCCAGTTCCTGAGAAGACCGTATTTCCATTCCCTGCCAGCATTCTTTCAGTTCATCTACAACTTCCCGGGCTTTTAACATATAGGGGCCATAAAAAATTGGAGTTTCATGAACCATAGGCTCAATAATATTGTGTCCACCTAGGGGATCGGCAGGAATAATGCTCGATCCAATCAGAGCGTAAGAAGCCATAGCGTAAAGGTATGCCAATTCACCAAAGGTGTCTAGAATGATAACCTTTTCTCCAACCCCCATCCCTTTTTTGATTTCGGTTCTTTTGATAAAACCAAGATCCAATGCAGTCAAGTAGCTTTCTGCCTGACAGATGAATTCGGTAAAACGGGGGGCAATGATTAACCTGAATTGGGGATCTTGTTTCCTCAAAAGGGCATGGGCATCTATGAGAAATTTTTCCTCCCCAGGATGGATGCTGCCCCCCAGCAATACCTTGTTCTCTGTCTCTAGACCCAGCTCTTTTAACCATTCTGTCCTGGTTTTACCTAATGCTTTCAATTTGGTGGTATCATATTTCAGGTTTCCCAGGATTTTGACAGAGTTCGCAGTACAGCCTAATTTTTCAAAACCTTCTTTATCTATCTGGTCTTTTACAGCAATAAAATCGAAGTGTTTATAAAATTCAAAGGGCATCGCCCTTTTTAAAATTCTGTTTTTGTCTAAATTCTTGCTCATAAAGGCGCTACAGAGAAACGTCTTGAACCCTAGCCTATAGGCTTCTCTGAATAAAACTGGAGCAGTAACAATTTCAATAGCCATCAAGAGCTTAGGTTTTATTTTTCTCAATACTTTTCTGACTACCCAAGTGATATCCCAGGGGGAGAAAAAAACATAGTCCACCCCATCAATCCTCTGAGCCAATAAATAAGCATTGTATTTATGAGTAGAAATTAGCAAATTGTATTCGGGAAACTGTTCCTTGAGCATTCTGCAAAGTGAGAAAATCTGGGTTATTTCGCCTCCTGCCTCTGTATTAATCCAGATTGATTTCCGGGATCGCGCCATCTCTTCTAAATCTTCAGGCAGTCTTCCCCAGCTTTGAAAAAAAAAGGCCTTCCAAACAGGGTCGCTTCCAAACACCACCCTTTTGAAGAAGGTATTTGGCAGAAAAAAGAGGATATTCGCCAGATATTTGATTTGCTGATATATTGCCTTGATTCTATTCACCATAGCCTCTTATTGATGTGCCATCTTTTCACGGATTATTTTAAATACCCTTTTCAACACGTCTGTCTTTCGATCAATATACCAGAGTAAGGGGATACAGAGAATGCCAAAAAGCAGTATCCTAAACATGGTACTGATAAATAAGGAAAGCCAGGAATTTGGATTTAAGGGTACGAACTGACTGACACCCAGGAGAAAGCCGGTAATCAAAAGGAAAGGGAATAAATTTCCGGCCATGAACTTAATGATGAGTTTTATACCGGCATAATGAAGCATTGCATATCCCAGAATAAGAAGATAGTATAAAAAATTTGCTATTCCAGTAGCAAGGGCAACTCCATTAATTCCGTAACCCCATTTGATAAATAAGTAATCTAAAAGACCAGCGATAGCAACCGCAAAGAATACCAGCGGAATAATGTAAATCTGTTTATTTAGGGTGATTAAGAATTGACTGGATGGATGGGTCAAAGATATAAAGAAGGTACCCAACAGAAGGATTTTTACTGACATAATCCCTTCAATATATTGAGGCAAAATTACCATAATCACAGGCGGTAAAATCAAAAAGGCAAAACCAATTATTATGGCTACGGAATAGGATAGAATCTGGGTGGGGGTGTTTACAAAGTTTTGTATGTCCACAATATTGTCTTTCAATGCGTAGCTTTCCTGAAATCTGGGGAACATAACAATCGATAAAGTAGCAGGGATAGTAAAGATATAATCACTGGCCATAATTGCTATGGAATAGTAACCCAACTGTTCAGATCCAAGCATATTGGCAATAAAAATTTTATCAATGTTTCTTATGGAGATAATCCCAACTGATAAAAGAATCAACGGTGCCCCGATTACAAAGAGCCTTTTCAGCTCCCTAATATCCAACTCGAAATCAAAGGAATATCTGGTTTTATAATAACAGAAGGAAATGTCAACTATCATCACCCCAATAGCAACCAGATAGATGCCGTAAATATTGAAGGGAATAACCAGAGACAAAGTCAACACAAGCCATATCAGAGCAAAGAGCACTTTGGCCTGACTCAGGATGGAAAAGTTTTTGTTTGCTCTTAACAATACAGTATAAAAGAGACCATATTGCCCTCCAAAGGCTAAAATGGCTACTGTCAGCAAACCGTAGAAATAAGATGTTGAAACCCTGTGTCTAACTCCGAAGGCATAAGCTACAATGCCGAAAAAAATAAGGAAGGAGAGAATAAAGGTAAAGGCAAATGCATTGTTTTTTATTTTCTCTGATCTTGCATGGTCATTTTTCCCGAAATAATAGGGAAGTTCTCTTTCAGCGGCGGAAAGTATTCCCAAATTGCTAAGATTAAAATAATATTGTATTACCTGGATGTAACTCCAGACCCCCATGAGGGCTGGCCCCAAGAATTTAAGAGTAACAATGCCGGTAATAATTCCTGTGATATTCCCCAAATAGACGCTGGTAATGAATTTAGAAGAGTCCTTTATGATCTGGTCTTTGGTGCTGTCGTGGAAATCTTCTTGGGGCATGTATTTTCCTATGGCTGGTTAAAGTCAGCAGGATCAGATCAACATACTCCATGTTACGATCTCATCTTCCGCAATGTGTCTGTCTGCCCTACGTCCGATTACCTGGTCGAAAAACCTCGGAGAGATGCCAGTTCCAGGACGTTTCATGGTCAACATCTCGGTCTTAATGATCTCTCCTTTTTTTATGGCGGTGTTGGCAACAAGACTGCGCCTGGCATTTTCTCTTGAGACCCTTTCGCAGGCAACAGGCTTCTTGTAGTATTCGCCGCCAATCTTTATAATGAAATTTAGGTTGTCTTTAAAAATTCTTATATCATCTGGATTCATGGCATGATAGTGGTCGTTTCCAGGGAGGGATTTATCAAGAGTGAAATGTTTCTCAATGATCTGAGCTCCTGACAAATAAGCCATCGTAAGGATCAACATGTTTTTGTCAGGGACAGTATGATCGGAATACCCTATGACCAGGTCGGGGTAAATATTCTTCATATGCTTGATCATGTTGAGATTGGCATCTTCAAATTGAGTAGGATAGTCCAATATGCAATGCAGGAGGGCTATGGTACTATTGCTTTTTTCCTTAATGGTATTGACTGCTTCATCGATCTCAGCTATAGTTGCAGCTCCAGTAGACAAAATAATGGGTTTTTTTTTACGAGCGATATAACGGATAAAAGGAATATTGGTGATATCTGATGATGCAATCTTAAAGAAAGGAACCAGTTTGTCCAAAAAGTCTGCTGCAGAAAAATCAAATGGCGTGGATAGAAAAATTATATCCCTTTTCTTGCAATAATCGGCTAACAATATGAACTCTTTTTCACCGAATTTATCATATTTCTTAAATAATTGGTACTGGGAGTCCGTTTTTTCTTTAGTACGATCCCAATAGGCTGGACTATCCTTGACAGCTAATTTCTCCGCTTTGTAAGTTTGGAACTTTACCGCATCCGCGCCTGCCTTCTTGGCTTCATCGATCATTTTTTTTGCTGTTTGCATATTGTTTTCATGATTGACACCAATTTCTGCAATGAGAAAAGGAGTGGGGCAGGAAATGATTTGCTTCCATAGCTTGGAATTAGACATAATAGCTACTTTCTGAATTC
>JAGVGM010000302.1 GCA_020057065.1 Thermodesulfovibrionia bacterium | reverse complement strand
GTCGGCGAACTGAGGGCCAGATAAATTACCGGCTGGTCTGCCGGGTTTACCTTCTGGTATGACGGCGGACTCGGCATGTCTTGCGGTAGCTGGCGGGCCGCCTTGGATATGGCCGCCTGGACGTCCTGGGCAGCAGCATCGATACTGCGATCCAACGTGAACTGAAGGGTGATGACCGAGGCCCCTTGACCATTGGTGGAAGTCATAGAATCGAGACCGGAGATAGTAGAAAACTGGCGCTCCAGGGGAGTTGCTACGGCACTTGCCATCGTCTCGGGGCTGGCTCCGGGCAGGCTGGCGCGCACCTGAATGGTCGGAAAATCAATGTTCGGAAGGTCGTTTACCGGAAGTATTCGATAAGCAAAGACCCCGAAGATCATTACTGCGATCATTACCAGACTGGTCATTATAGGACGTTTTATAAAGAGTTCGGAAATGTTCATTTACTTAATCCCTACCCCCTAATCCCTTTTTTTAATCTCTACCTTTGCACCTGGCATAAGTCGCATCTGGCCGTCGGTGACTACCTGCTCTCCCGGAACCAGTCCACTTTCTATAACTATCATATCTTCATATGTGATGCCGACGCTTACCGGACGAAGCTCTGCTGAGCCCTCCTTCACAACAAAGACGAATTGTCCCTGTTGTCCTGTCTGGACAGCCTGGGAAGGCACTACAATGGCATCGGACTGTGTTCTGAGGGTCATTATTACATTTACAAATTGTCCCGGCCACAGTCTTTTATCTTTATTTGCAAAGGATGCCTTCAGCTTGATGGTCCCTGTTGCAATATCCACTGAGTTGTCTATAAAAGTCAGCACGCCTACTTCCGGATATTTGTCAGCATTTGATAAGAATGCTTCGACCTTGAGTTTCCCTTCTGACACATATTTTTTTATCTCTGAAAGACCCTGTTCCGGGACAGAGAAGTTTACATACACAGGTTGAATCTGGTTTATAACCACCATCGACACGTCATTTGCCTTGATCAGATTACCTTCGTTAGTCATTAGACTTCCTGTACGGCCGGCCAGGGGAGAGTATATATAGCAGTATTTGAGCTGCAGTTGCGCATTTTCAACAGCAGCCTTGGACGCATTGACCGTGGCTTCCAGGGCAGCAGCGTTGGTGCGGATCTGATCATACTGCTCCTGTGCTACATAGCCTTTTTTCACAAGCTCAGCGTAGCGGTTAACTTCCACACGGGCATTTTCCAGTTGTGCATTGTCCTTTGCAAGGTTTGCTTCCGTCTGTCTCAAAGCAGTCTCGTATGGGCGGGGATCAATGGTGAAAAGGAGATCTCCTTTTTTCACGTCCTGACCTTGCTTAAAATGGACGCGCATAAGCAATCCCCCTACCTGGGATTTAATCCCCACAGTTGAATAGGTTTCCACATTACCGATGGCGCGGATCTGCAAGGGTACGGATTTACCGGCTACGGTAGCGACTGTCACCGGCACAGGAGGAAATGCCGGAGGCTGCTTTGGACTTTCCTTCGAGCATGCCGGAAAAAACAGTGAACAGTAAGCAGTGAACAGTAAGCAGTGAACAGTAAGCAGTAAACGTTTAGGAAATATTAATGTTTTATGCCGCATTTTTATGAAAATCTCCTTTTCTTTTTTGTCATTCTGATATTTACCGATGTCTCAAGAGTATTTATTTTTTTGAATCCTGCTGCTTATACAGTCGAGGCGACGCCTCGATCCTGACCACTTACTACTTACTACTGTCTACTTACTACTGTCTTCAACAAAGTTCCCGTTGCACTTTTCAATCTTAATAATGCCAGCTGATAATCATACTTTGCATTTGCAAGCTCTCTTTCCGAATTAACAAGCAGTGTGTTTGCATCCATGACATCTATGCTGTTGGCAAGACCATATTCAAACTGTTTGGACACAGAATTGTAGTTGTCGGCGGCATAAGCAGACTCTGCCTGAAGTTTTTCAAGAACGCCCGAAAGTGTTAATAAATTCAGATGGGCATTTTCAACCTCCACGTTGATGGAATTTTTCAAATCCGCAAGTCTGTATTCAGCTTGCCTGAGCCTTGCCTCTGCCTGTCTGACCTCAGCTTTTCTTAAGCCTCCTTCATAAAAAGGAAAGTCAAGTTTCAAGATGCCATAAATACTTTCCTTGTTTGTTAGAAATAATTCCGGGCGGTCCTCTTTTCTTGAATAAACGCCCTCTATTGTAAGGTCGGGCCAGTATGATCCTTCTGTATATTTAATTTGCTCTCCCGCGATCTGTTTCTGAAGTTCAACAGATTTCAATTCATATCTTTCCAGAAGGGCCGTTTTTTTAAAACAGCCGATATCGTGTTGAATGCAATCCCGTAAGGGTGATTCATTTATTACCTTTGGGTCGGTTTCTTTGACATTGTAATCTCCCCCGATTCCGGCTATTCTCGCAAGAACGATTTTTGCGAGTTTGAGACTGTTTTCTGCCTTTATCAACTCCGACTGCGATCCTGAAAGCTCTGCCTCTGCCCTTAAAAGCACAGTCTTTGTTATCTCTCCAACTTTTAGTCTTATCTTTGCGGCATCCCTGTATTTTGTAAGTCTTTCCACGTTTGCATTTGCTATTTCCAGGGCTTTGTTTGCCTTGAGCAGATCGTAATATGCGGTGGCTACGTTCAGAATATATGCCTCTTTAACATTCTCAAGATCAAACCCTGTCTTTACTATTGTTTCCTTTGCAATTTTCAGAGCGGTTAATTCCCTGCCGCTTAAGGATAATGACTGGTTTAGTTTCAAACCCCATGAGGTGCTGCTATCAGGCTGACTTACAAAGGAAGTCCCTTGTTTTTCACGGGTATATTCAGTATGACTTCCAAATGCGGAGAATTTTGGGATTAGTACTGCCATTGCCCGGTCTTTATCACGTTCTGATATATAAATATCTTCCTCAGATATTTTTATGATCTCACTTCTTTTCAGGGCCAGATTATATAAATCGTCAAGTGAATATTCTTCAATTGCCGGGGCGTACGGGATAAAGGTTAAAAAAAAGAATAAAAATAAAGTTAATTTCTTCATCATACATCCTTCCTTATTCCATCAGTGATCAGTTTAAAAAGAGAAGCGCTCATTTTTTTTGTATCACCAATTCCGAATATAATTTTCAACAATACTGCGCCCCTTATGCTTGCAAAAATCATGGATGCCGTATCTTTGGTATCCATGGACCGGAAAATCCCCCCTTTAATCCCGGAAACAAGTATATCATTTATTATCTTGTGCTGCGTCCTGAAAAACTTTCTTCTGATAGGCTGAAGGAACGGGAGGTTGTATTCTTTAAAAAACAGGGAGAGCAGTTGTTTTTTCTGGAATGAATACTCAAGATTCAATGCAATATAATTCCCCATGACTTCTACAGGGGCCGCATCCGGCAGGTTTTCAATACGTTCAACAAAATCTTTTGTCTGATCCCTGATAAGCTCCAGACACAGTTCTTCCTTGTTTTTGAATCTGAGGTAAAGCGCGCCGACACTTAAGCCTGAATCCCTGGCAATCTCCGTCATTTTTGTCTCCGAGTAGCCTTTGGAGGAGAATAGATCAAGGGCCGATCTCAGAACCTTTGATTTTGGGACCTTGTTGACTGAACGATGGTTCATATGAATCATCGTTCATTTTAAAGGCATATAGTGGATTTGTCAAGAGAAAGGTTGTATTGATTTATTCAAACAGAGCGTCAACAAATTCTGCCGGACTGAAATCCTGCAGATCCTCGACTGCTTCACCAACGCCTATTAATTTCACAGGGATATTGAGCTCCTTGTTTATTGCCAGAATAATACCGCCTTTTGCGGTGCCGTCGAGTTTTGTGAGGGCAATTCCTGTCACGCCAACTGCTTCATTAAATATCCTGGCCTGATTAATGGCATTCTGCCCTGATGTCGCATCGACTACCAGCAGGATCTCATGCGGGGCGGAAGGAACTTCTTTGCTGATAGCGCGTTTGATCTTTTTAAGTTCCTCCATGAGATTTGATTTTGTATGGAGTCTTCCGGCGGTATCAATTATTACAATATCAACGTTCTTGGCTTTGGCAGATGCAACCGCATCAAAAGCCACAGCCGCAGGGTCAGCTCCGCTCCTGTGTTTGACGATCTGTGCGCCGGCCCTTTGCGCCCATATTTCGAGCTGCTCGATGGCCGCGGCTCTGAACGTATCCCCGGCAGCAAGCGTTACGGAAAATCCATGGTCGGTAAAGCGCCTGGCAAGTTTTCCGATCGTCGTGGTTTTCCCAACGCCATTAACGCCGATCGTCAGAATCACATATGGTTTTTCACCAGCACACATTATTTTGGGGCTGTCCTTAAGCATTTTTCTGATCTCGTCTTTCAAAGCGGTTGTGAGATCGCTGGCATTAAGCGCTTTGCCTTGTTTAATCTTTTCTCTCAGGGCGGTAGTTATGGAGGCTGCCGCCTGAGGGCCCACATCGGCCATGATCAAAGTTTCCTCAAG
>JAGVGM010000090.1 GCA_020057065.1 Thermodesulfovibrionia bacterium | reverse complement strand
TGCAGTTTTACCGGAAATGGCGCCGGCAAGGATGGGTTTGGGAGGCCAGCCATTAGTATCCACATGGTCCATCCAATCCAGAAAGGCTATGAGATCGTCAGCCTCTTTTTCGGAAAGTCCAAGCTTAGGCATTGCGGAATTGGGCTTTATTGTGCGAGGGTCCATAATGAATTTCTTTAAATATCCTATTGGTTTGCGTTCAACAGCCTTTGTCAGATCAGGCGCAAAGTATGAACCATTCCCCAAAATTGTGTGACAACCGATACAATCATACTTATGCCACACCTTTTTCCCGGCATTCACCTGTTCCGTGATTTCCGGCGCCCTCTTGTCAAGCTTTCCCATTGTATCAATGGTGAGGATCACGAGAACAACAAAACAGAGAACGCTGCCATAGATAAACAGATTTTTTGCAAAATTCGTACTCATAGAGTAACCTCCTTTTTGAATTTATGAAGAGAAATTATTCAATATTAATCTGATCATGGAATTTGTAATGTTATACACTAAGCTTTATATGATAGAGAATGATCTTAATCATATGATTTAAATCATATAGGTGTTTATCACAAAAAAGAGGCGGTGTCAATGGGGAAGAGTAGGGGCGGGTTTCAAACCCGCCCCTGCATTTTTAGAATAAAATCGCACACGTTGAACAGGTATCTTTAAATTCTCTTCCTCTGCACAACTTTGATATTCCCTGGTGGCATAGTGCGAAATCGTATTTAAGGGGATCTTCAGGGTCTAATTTTTTCAGCGACTCGGTTATATCCTTAGCGGTCTTCCAGTCCGAAGCCTTTCTTTTTGTCAAACCAAGGCATCGTGAAATTTTCGCGATGTGAGTATCAAGAGGGATAATTAATTTTGAAGGAGAGATTTTGTTCCAGATACCCAGATCTATATCTTTAGTCCGGACCATCCATCTGAGAAACAGATTCAGGCGCTTGCACGCACTGCCGCTTTCAGGTGAGGGGAAAAACTGTTTCAGCCCGTTTGGCTTGATATTTCTTCCGTAAACAGGGGAGGTGTTAATGTTCATGAAATAGTTTGTGAACTTGCCAAGAGCATACTTAATATCTTCCTGCTCAAGTTTGTAATAGTGATAGAAAATATTTTTCAGCGAGCCCCATTCCTTCAACGTATGGCTGATCATATAAACAAGGCAGAGGACGTCTTCTTCTTTGTTGAACCTGTAGCTGATTCCCTGAAAATGCTTTTTATCTTTGCCCAAATTAAAGTCTTTAAAGAAACCTGCCGGATGTCTGCCGCCGGGTTTAAGGATTTGCTCTATGACAGGTTTGAAAAGCCCTACCTTTCCATAAGCAAGACAAGATGCAACAAGGCCTGCTATCTCTATATCATCAGGATCGGAATATCTGTGGGGAAATTCGATCGGGTCATGCTTTATTCTCTCTTTAAAATTGTATTCGCTGTAAAACTTATCGAGGGTTTTTTTGAGGGAATGCATAAGTTAATATTACCATAATAGTAGGGGCAATTCATGAATTGCCCCTACATATTTTCTGGATTCCCGCCTTCGCGGGAATGACGAAAAAGCGGATATTATTTATACATGTTTCACTAATTAATCGAAACCTTTTGACGAATAAAAAATTTACAACTATAATCTACATATGCTTGAAGCCCTGAAAAATTTACCGATGACGTTCATCCCCATTTTTGTTGCGATGGATGTTTTTGCAGTCCTCCCGATATTCATATCAGTCACAAGCGAGATAGCCGAGGACCAGAAAAAGATAATTGTCAAACATTCGATCATTACAGCGCTGGCAGTAAGTCTTGCCTTTGTTGCCGTAGGAGAAGCGGTTTTCAGAATCCTCGGAATTACTGTTGATGATTTCAAGATAGCAGGGGGTCTGGTACTGCTTGTTATCGCCGTGCTCGATCTCCTGAGATATGGCGGAGAAAGGCGAAAGATAGAAGACACGATCGGTGTTGTGCCAATCGGAGTTCCTTTGATCGTAGGACCTGCGGTACTCACAACCCTGATAGTGCTTATTGACCACTACGGCGTTATACCGACAATAATATCTCTTATCCTGAATCTGATAATAGTATGGGCGTCTTTTGTAAAGGCAGAGGAGATAACCAGATTGATCGGTAAAAATGGCATTATCGCTATTTCAAAGGTAATGGCAATCCTGCTTGCCTCTATCGCCGTAATGATGATACGGATCGGATTGCAGAATGTTATTAAATCATATTAGGACGCAGATTTGCGCAGATATACGCAGATAATTACAAGAGAGATTAGTAAAAAAATTAATTTTAAAAATCCCGAAAATCTGCGTTTATCTGCGTCCAATTTCATTTAAATATGGAACTTATTGACGACAATTACTGTTTTGTATGCGGCAAGAAAAATCCAATCGGATTGAAACTGGATTTTTCTTTTGACGGAAAGACAATAAAGACGGATTTTATCCCTCAAAAGGAACATCAGGGATATTTTAACATCGTTCACGGCGGTATTATTTCCACACTCCTTGACGAGCTGATGGTCAAGCTTGCTATAGAAATGGGGATGCCCTCGGTCACTGCCCGGATGGATATACGTTTGAGAAAAGCACTGAATGTAGGGGAAAAGATAACAGTTCAGGCAGAGATATTAAGAGACACGAAAAAGATCCTGGAAGTGTACGCAAAGGCTGTAACGGAAGATAATGTGATCGTTGCTGATGCGACAGGGAAGTTGATGAAAGTAAGTTCTGAGATAAAAGCGGTCGATTAGGTGCATTAAACAGGATCGTGTTTACTTCAACTGTAAATGCAAAGCAAATCCGCAGCAGCTCATCCCGTATCTGGACAAGAATATATTTTGTTTGACAGTCGCCAGTTAGTGTGGTAATAAAAATGAAAAGGAGATTAGTCTATTTACAAAGGATTAACCATAATATCCGAACAGGTGGAACGGAGGGAATGAAAATGAAAAATAACTCAAAAACAATGATGAAATGCCTTCTCATTTCAGTATGCCTGCTCTGTATCACTGCCGCCACTACATATGGAGCGGAATATAAGGCACTAAGCGGACTCACGTCCGTCAAGGCGGTATTTGATTTCAGGATAGGAAGTCCGAAAAGCGCTGTGGCGCACCTTGATCTGATACACCAGACGTTTAAGGATCAAAGCATACGTGCTGTTACGGAGAAGCCGGAATTCGTAATCGTCTTTATCGGTCCATCCGTTAAGCTCATATCAAGCAAAAGGGAAGGTCTTTCTCCAGAAGAGCAAAAAGTCCTGGATGAAATCGCAGACAAAGTCTCCAAAATGTCAAAAGACGGAATAAAAATGGAAATATGTTTATTCGCTGCTAAATCTCTCGGTGTAGACCCTGCAACCATATTACCTGAGATTACACATGTAGGCAATGGTTGGATATCTCTAATAGGATATCAGGCCAGGGGTTATTCGATAGTCCCTGCATTTTGATATTGTTGATCACCCCGGACATAGTGGTTATCTCGGTAACTATGTAACAGCGATGAAGGGAGTTGAAATATATAAAAAATTGCGGCACTACACCGGATTAACTCAAAGGAGAAAAAAATGAAAAATAAAAGCATATCAGCACTTAAATTGAATAGTATTATTATATTACTTATGCTCTGTATGTTGGCCTTAATGGTGAATCAATCATGGGCACTTAAAATATTGCATTTTAGTGATACCGATGGACAGGTTTTTATAGACACCTCTGCTCATCTGATCAGTATTGATCCGACATTGGGGGACACTCTGACGATTAAAGTGCCCGAGAAAACAGAAGTGCTTATTTTCCTGAGTGCTGAATGTTCAGTAGGCGCTTCGGATAATTTATCATGGCTTGATATCGACATTCTGGTAGATGGGGTGCCTACACCGTTGACTGCCGGTGATCTCGCATTATGCACATCCCATGGGACTAACGATCTTGACACATGGGCAAGTTCGAGTATTAATGATTTTATAATACTTAAAAAGGGGATCCATAATATACAGTTGCAGGGGCAATTAGTGTCAGAAGCAATATCACCAAGTTGGTGGATAAACGATGTCTCACTTAACCTTATTGTCAAAAAGACCGCTATCGTAAAATAACAGTACAGACGGTGTAGAGAACGAAAAGGGGTCGCGCCTTGACTTTGGACAGTATCCGGTCAATTTTATCAAGTTTTTTGGGTTTCTTTTTATGAAAGCATCCAATGTCAAGGTGCGACCCCTTTAGCCTCCGCCGGAAGATTAATGAAAGATTTTGGAAAAGGTTTTACTGAGCGAAATATTCGTAATATGCGGGCCTTTTATTTAACTTTTCCAATTCGGCACGCAGTGCGTGCCGAATTAACATGGACACATTACCGCTTGCTTCTATCAGTTGAAAACGAGAAAGCCCACAATTTTTATCTGAATGAGGCTGCGGAGACGGGCTGGAGTACCCGCCAGTTGGAGAGACAGATCAATTCTTTTTATTATGAACGGCTTCTATCAAGCAAAGACAAAAAGCCCGTTGTTGATGAAGCTGAACGAAACGCCTTGCCTGCAAAACCTGAAGACCTGATCAAAGACCCTTATGTGCTGGAATTTCTGGATATTAAAGAGAATAAGCGGCTCCTTGAAAAAGGGCTTGAAGCGGGATTGCTCGGTAAACTACAGGAATTCCTTCTTGAGCTCGGCAAGGGGTTCTCCTTTGTTGCGCGTCAATACAGAATTTCAGCCGGTAATGATCATTTCTACATCGACCTGGTCTTTTATAATTACATCCTGAAGTGTTTTCTCCTCATCGATCTGAAGATAGGGAAACTGACCCATAAAGATATCGGACAGATGGATTTCTATGTACGATATTTTGAGGGTAACATAAAAGCAGAAAGCGACAATCCGACTATTGGAATGATCCTCTGCTCTGAAAAGAATGAGACAATCGTCAAGTACAGTGTGCTTAATGAAAACAAACAGATGTTTGCCTCCCGGTACAAACTGTATCTGCCGACGGAAGAAGAACTGGCGAGGGAGTTGCGGCGTGAGATGGAGTTGATCAGGGGGGAGGACAGGTTGCGTTGATAAAAGCTTTTGAATAACTCAAATGTCAATGGGCAGGGCTGACCCTGAGACTTTTCCAGTTCTTATCTCTAACAGGGTGAAAGGCCCCACCGGGACCAAATAAGAAGAAGAGCGGGTTTTTGAGGGGATGAAAATAGCGTGATAGCTCGCAAGTGTAAGTGTGCTTTAATTGTAATAGCAATTAGTGTCTGCGTTTTCCGGAGATTTCTGAAGAATGTAGACCTGACACCCCTTTCTTCCAATGGAAAGCCGAAAGGAGGAAGGATGAGGTCCTGGAGCCGGGGAACGCCGTGTGATCGCGGTCGTTGTGATCGGCGGGCAGACGCTTTCGCTCCTGCTCACCCTCATAGTCACTCCGGTGGTCTATTCGCTTCTCGACGATCTGGGTTCAGCTTTCACACAATGGCGCAGGACTGCAAGGTCAGAGTAAAAGAAGGTATGGTCTACGGGTCAGCCCCCGTTTCGTTTAGTCGATAATTCCTCTGTGACTTTCTTGTAAGTGAGCACTTCTTGAAAAACGTGATAAGTCTTGTGCTTTTTTGCAAACCTCTCAAGTCCTAGATTTTCTTTTGACTTAAATTGCCGTTCACCCCATATGGCCCACACTAATTGCATACCATGGTCTTTAAGATACTTGTCAAATAAATCTTTTCTTATATAAAAGAGCTTATGAGTCGTGTGAAACTCTTCTCCCCATTTAATGGTGATTGTAGCTCGTCTGCCAGCACTATCATAGAAATCAAAAGTCTGCGGTATCGCATGTAATCGTAAATGTTCCGATACTTCTCGAGCAGGAACATATGCATGTTGGCCAGGGTTAATCATGCTATGACCTGATTCCCAGGAGAACGAAACGACAGGGATAAGAATTTTATAAGTTTTATTGTTTACAACTATCTTTTTCCCAATGCGTCGAACAAGCTTTATATTTATTTTATTATCTCGCAGTAAGTCTTTTATTTCCTTATCTGTCAACTGGTCATCACGCCACTTCTTTAACATTTGAAGGATGTCTATTTCTTCTTTACCTTGTGGTTTTTTACCATCCTTAAGAATTTTGATATCGGTTTGTAGGACCCTCTCAATTCTTTTCCCTGTGGTGAATGACATGTCGGTTTCTCCATTATAATGGAATGTGTCAGACCAGGGAATTTCTCCGGCGAAAACGTAACTGGTTGATGGAATCTCTGGCACCCACCGTCCGCCAAGGTCCTGTTTCTTTAAATAATTAACCACATCTTTAACATCTCGTCGCTTAACAAACAAACCACGGGGAAAAACAAACAATCCGCGTTTACAGTCAAGGTCTTCTTGATCTATGTAGCCGTCAATCAAGACCCATGGGCCATCTTCTCCTATCAATTTTTTCTTTATAAGGTAAGCCCGTAAATTTGGCCTTCCGCCAAATTGTATCCATTTTCCCAATTTAATGTGACGATTACCTAAGAGATCAGTATTAATTACTTCTGTATTATTAGCTTCACCAGGAAAGCTGGGATCGATATCAACTGTGAATCGATTTACCGAATCTGTTTCCCACTCTCTACGTAATAATCCGTTGTCTTGGCGGAGTCCAGCTATTTCATAGTATGCTATCCAGCAATACTTTTTGCCATATCTATCCGTTTTACCCCCATTCGCTGAACGTCCATATTGATGTCGTGCCGCTGCAATTTGCTTGTCGATGTCACCAAACTTCTCAAGAGAATATCCTAGAGTATATATTCTCCACCACATAGTTGCTTTTACTTTAAGATATTCTGGATCTTTAAAATCATAGTTGCGTCTATTCGGTATTAAATAACCAATAGTATAATTATCGAAGTTGATTCCAAACGGATAATTCCCACCGCGATACTCGCCTTCATTTCTATCTTCAGATTCGCCCCAAGCCCTGATTCCCATGTCCGTGAATGGAGCTATGATTCTCTTTTTTTCCTCAGAATTTAGCAACTTATTCTTATATGAAAGAGCGATATCTATTGTGTGCTTAGCATAGTCCCTCATAAGGATATGAGTTGTAGAAAATAGTGCTTCTTTATCAAATATAAGCTCAAATAATTTTCTTGCATATCCAAGTAAAACGTCACTTATAAATCTTTCGTCATTTTGCATAGCCATGGCTATGCCATAAGATGCTGCAATCATCCTCTCGGGGACGTATGGGTCATTAATCTCGAGTGATTCTAACGTCAGGACAAACAGATAGGCAGGATCACTACGACCAAACCAATAAAGTGTTCGTGTTGCTTGGTCACGCAGCTTTCGAACAGTGCTTGTCAGGGTCCACATGACCCAGCGCGCTCGTAATTGGTCAGCAGCAGATCGCTCTGTTTTGGCGTGCCAACGATTCTCTATCCGTTGAAGATCGCCCAACACATTCTCTTCGTGACGGCGAATCCATTCTGTCCAACGGAGATCACGGTCCGCAGCAGTCATCGGTCTCAGAATAGTATTAAGGAATTCTGAATTGAGTGGATGAACTGGTGATCCTCGTGTATGTCTCATACGATCTAACACGTCGTACGATCTGCTTGGTTGTTTTACTGTTAGGATAGCCAGTTCCTTAACCGTTTCTGTTTCTATAAAAGCCCCTTCCAATTCTGCCGTACGCTCCAGAGCCACACTTCTTAATGGTTCCTGGAGTAATTGCCAAAGCTGTTGTCCGTGAAGTCGACGTGGGAGAAGACTCACGAGTGCTCGGAATGTGTCCATTGCAAGTGGATGTTGCGTTGGCACCGAGCCAGTCAAAAGATTGAGAGTAGTTGATTCTCGGAGCCAATTCTCCAGTCCGGAACGACCGTGCTTGTCGATAAGCGCATCAGCAATAATATGACCTGCAAGTGCATCATAAACTGCTGCCAACTGAGTATCTCCCGCCGTCTTTCCCGGCATTCGGAGTATCACGCCTTCTTGCTCCAAGGCACGAACAATGCTCTCGTTCCAAGGACGAACATCGTCACCTATACGCTTGCGTAAATCACGTTCATCAAGTCCACGAGCGTGCTGGTCCCATAGCGCCGTCGCAATTATATCAAGCGCGTTGCGAACATCTTGTTCATAATAACGATGCGTGCGAGGTGCAAGCTCTGCAATTCGCTGAGCTGCTTGCTTTAAGTACCGGTCAAAAAGGGCAGTAAGCGACCCTGGCATTGCCTCGATGCCTACTTCGTGGTTTCGACTTGGATTGGTTACCTCACAGAACAGCCGCAATGTTAACGGATTACCGAGAAGGCCAATTGGTAGTTCAGCGTCAGCAGGGTTAATTCGGTATTCGGTGAAGTACCGTCGGATGGCTTCGATTGTATCGTGGCCAAAGTCGGGGATATTTAGGCGAACAACTCCTTCCGGCAAGGCCTCAGATGCGAAAGCCGGCCTAAGAGTGCATACGAACAGAACATATGGATAACGGCGAAGCGTTTCTATAAGGGATGCGAGAGGTGCTTTCCAATCGCGCGGATCTTCTGCCTCATTCAAGCCATCTATTATAACTGGAAGCCGGCAGTGAGCACGCTGTCCAGCCGAATCCACAGCCGCCATTAGGGCTTCAATACTGGGAACGGATTTGCCGTGAATGATAATTTTACGAGCAAGATCATCGAGGTTATTCCCCGCGTGTAAGTCCCGCCCATAAAGCAAAATACCGGCAGGCCGGTTCTTCGTAGAAGAAGTCATTTGAGCAGAGAGCTGAGTCTTGCCGCATCCAGCCTCAGCGAGAACTGTTACAAACCCTGTACTCAATTTCTGTGTGACATTATCAAACAGCGTGAGAGCAGACCGGATATCAGAGAGAACGTTTGTTACCATAAGCCCTACCTTGTATCTCCTTGAACGAAGACTGCGTGGTAGAGTCAAAAAGGAATCGGCCAGATTTGGTCGATTTACAAGTTGTTGTTGAAGAAGATCAAGGTCGCCTTGATCAAGAGATGAATATAAGCCAATAAGAGCATCGGCAATAGTTCCAGCAAAGGCCATCATGTTCTCAGTTTCTTCGGTAAGAGGACCCGGCATATTACCCATACCAACGCCGGCTTTTGCGACATCGGCCTTTATGAGTTTGGCGAGTTTTTGCAGGTCATTCCATGTTTCAGTCTGGACAAGCATCCGTCGAAGTACTCGTTCGGCATCAATAGTCTGGTGTACTTCAGGATGCCAGCGTTCTCGGATGGGGGCTACTCTCTCTCTATGCAAGTCCACAAGACTTTCTGGTGTAAGAATGAGTTGACCGAAGTAAGTGCTTCGCAGAATTTCCGCCTCACCACTCAGATGTTCATCGACCTCAGCAGATGTCCATAAAAGCAACTTCATGTGTGTCTTTATGGAATAGAACCATTTCTGATCGCCTTTAGACAGAGGCCGCCTAGTCCAGAGCACCCAGTCGGTAAGTTCTGGCAATTCTTTTTCCGTTGTGGTGATAGCCTCTCTGATTTTATTCCGACGACTTGATCCAAGTGCTCGCCCTGCTGGCAGGTTGTACCAGCGGCATTGCCACCCATACCATCGACAGGGATCACCTAGGGAACACGCGTTGTCCAATTTTAAATGAAATTCAACACCGGGTTGAGAAGCAAGAGCCGCAAATTGGCCGTAACGGCCATAATGTCGTCGGATTAGCGCGCGACAAAGCATTTCGAAATTGCTATCTGCCGCACCAGGAAGACCTTCGAACAAATCCCAATTAACATCTGGCATATTTTACTCACTTGCCTCGGCCATATTCTGAATCAGGATGGTCGTGCGCAGAGAATACTTCGACTCGAGCTCCTTCGCTGACTAAGACCTTAAGTAAAGCCGAAACATCGATTTCCTCTGTTGTTATTATTAACTGCTTATCAGTGCTCCGGATTTTGAACTCATAGGCAAATTGCTCCACTTCTGATGGGCCGATAACAGAAATATTCATCTTGCCTAATAGATCGAGCATGCCGCTGGCGTATCGATCAGTCTGTGCTCCGATCTTGATACGTCCAGCCCCTTCATCCGACCTCACCTTTTCAGTAAGTCGTTCGATGATTTCTTTAGTTTTAACTGCATCCTCTTCATTCTTGAATCTGCCGATCATTACCAGATTCATTGAATGTTCAGAGCCATAACCATTCCAGATTTTCATGATAACTCCTCCCGTTTTGTACTCAGTACGTTTAAAGCCTGCATTACACCTTCTTTGCCAATAACTACACCGTGTGTCTCGAACGAGGACCGCTTTAGGCTGCCTGACGCATCAATGTGTGCAATGCAAGAAGCCCCGTCTCAGATGGATGCGGATTGCATGTCGGCAGGCCATCAGCTCCTGCCTCGCTGACTGTCAGTGGAACTGGTCCTTTATAAATACTCACCCACTGACGTAACCCTTCCGTTGTAATTTCGTCAATACCTCCAAAGCCTCGAACAGGCTGTTCGGGCAGAAGGAGAAATTCGGCTGCGCCCACATCAGCAGCTAATTTAACTGCAGCATCTATATATTGCAACGTATGATTATTAACGATGAAATTAATTCCAAAGGGTGCTATATACCGAACAGTATCGAGACAATCAAGAAACATAGAGAACGGATAGCCACGGAGAGCCTCATAAGTGGCACCGACACCGTCCATACTAACTCTCACAAAATGCACATTTCCTGATAGATCGGCAAGCAATTGATTATCCAAGTTGAGCGCGTGAGTAGTCAATGTTACTGCCAACCTTGTATGCTGTGTGGCGAAACGGCACAATTCTACTAAACGGGGGTATAAGGTTGGCTCACCGCCACCGAATCCGACAGCAAGACACCCGTTTATATCTAGTTCACCCAACCAGTCCTTGACTTGATTAAAATCAAGCGCGTCTGAACTCTTAGGCGCAAAACAGTGGGCACAATGCAGGTCACATAAATTTGTCAAGGCAATTGAAACATGTCGCGGGGCACGATCCCATAAGGTTGATGGTACCAAAATCTCATCGAGAAGTATATTCAACCCGGTAGTCCGATTGAACATGTGAATACCAGAATGTCCTGTTCGGATTTTCAATTATTAAGTGACCTCCATAAAGGGTGTTGACAACTTAAACAACATACTTGTTGTCATGGTGCACAGCGTTCCTTCATACTTTCAAGCTCGTCATGTAAAATAATGCGGAATTGGGGTCAAACTTGCTTATTGATATTTGAGAGTATTCATCGGGATTCATTTTATCTGTCATTAATCATCCCCTTCTTTCTGACAACCTCGATCCCCCATCAATATTAAAAAATATCATACGCCACGATAGAGTGAAAGTGCAACAGGGGAATAGGCTCAGAAGCGCAGAAAATTCAAAAGAGCAACGGCAAAGAACTATATTCCCTCTTTTCCCAACTCCGCCTCAATTTCCTCAATCGTCGGAAGGCTCCCTCTCAGAACTTCCGGCAGGCTGTGGGTGAGTTGATATTCCGAAACGCCGATGGGTTTGTGAATATCGCTCAGGGCATACTCGGCTACCAGCTTGTCCTTGCTTTTGCACAGCAGGATACCGATAGTTGGCTGGTCACGGTCTTTGCGGAGCTGACAGTCTACGGCTTTAATGTAAAAATTGAGTTTCCCGGTATGTTCCGGTTCAAAATCCACGGTCTTCAATTCAACAACCACGTAGCAATGAAGTCTTATGTGATAAAACAGCAGATCGATAAAAAATTCTTTTTCTCCGACCTGTATCTGAATCTGCCTGCCGACAAAGGCAAATCCTGAGCCAAGCTCCAGCAGAAAATGGGTAATATGATCGATAAGCCCCTTTTCAAGATCGCGCTCATTATACTCTTTGGTCATGCTTAGAAAGTCAAAAAGATAGGGGTCTTTGAGTGTTTCTCTCGCAAGGTCGGATTGGGGTTTCGGCAGCGTAATGGCAAAATTGTTAACTGATTTTCCCTCGCGCTGATATAAACCGCTTTCAATCTGGTGCACAAGAACACTCCGGCTCCAGTTATGAATCAGTATATTCTGTACGTAATAAAGCGCCTCTTCAATATCTTTGCATTTTGAAATGATTGCGATATTGTGTCCCCAGGGGATTTGGGTAATTTGCGAAACAGGTTGTTTCGCAAATTGAACAGGCGAACTTGTTTGGTTGTAAAACAGATGCCATTGGCGTATGAGTTCAAGATTCCTCCTGGAAAACCCTTTCATCCCCGGAAACTCTGTCATCAAATCTTTACTAAGCTGTAATAGAAAACCATCCCCCCATTTCGTAGTTGCCTGCTTTTTAACGATGTCCGCACCAAGCTCCCAATAAAAATTGAGAAGCTCGGCATTTACCTTCAAAGCCGCCTTTATCTGAACATTACGGATCCTGCCCTTTAACTCCGCCAGCCAAATTCTATAGTCATTGTCTATTATCAAATCAGAATTCATATCCCCCCTCATCACTCTTAGTGATCGCCATTCTATGTATTATTCTCAATAAATGATTATTGAAATACAATATGTCTTCGAGCTGCCAGCCGATCTATCTCCGCGTCTCCGGTCCTTTCAGTAAGTCAGTAGATTAAAGGTTTGCGCTTATCACCATGGTCCCCACTCAAAAAGGTTTAACAATGATAATACGATATGTCTGTTAAAGACAAGAATTATTTATTCTTGTCAAGTAACCCTTCATAATGCGACCAGCTCAGTTGGAAGATTATTGGAGAAACACGAATGAACACGAATGGGGTCAAACCTGCATTATACATTTAATGAATTCTGCAAAATATAAATTGTAGGTTTGACCCTCTGCCTTTTCTCATGACTTGTAAATGCTTTTAGCTGCAACTGCACATTACATATGCGCCGGAACTTTAAAAACCGCCTTCCTCACTGTCCCTGACAATGCCCCATATCTCACCTTGGGCATATGCGCATCATCCGGATAAAATATCATAAAACTCCCGGCTCCCAGGGTAAGCAAATCCGTGTCCCCCTTTAATTTCTGGAAATCCTTTTCTTCGTCATAGGGGAATGCGTCGCATGCCGACCTGTGGCAGACACCAACACGTTCAATGCCCTCGATCACAACCTGGATATCTATATACTTCCGGTGACATTCAATAAAGCAGTCTGAAACATCCTTTGTTTCGTAGGTCTCAATTACTACATAGGCGCCCTGATCATTAATTTCATATTTCCCGTCTAAGCGCTCTAAAACCGGCCCCGATTCTAAAAATCGCGAAACGTCAATAAACTGCTTATGTTGAGTGGTGGTGTCAGGTCTACATTCTTCAGAAACAAAATGTTCAAGGTGCGACCCCTTCTTGTTCTTAGGAAGGATGTTCTTTCCCATTTTCAGGGGATGTCC
>JAGVGM010000335.1 GCA_020057065.1 Thermodesulfovibrionia bacterium | reverse complement strand
TTAATAATGTCAAGAAGATTAAGCTTAATTTCAGTATGGCTGAGTTATTTCTCATATTAGTCCCCCTCCACTTGATTAAATCCATGGCTTAAATTGTAGTAATCCGTTATTGTCAAGTACTAATGAATCACAACATATCCCTTTTTAATAATTTCTCCTGTAAAAGCATCTATTCGATATCCCCACATCCCGTGATCACTTTTCACTCCTGCATTTGCTGTCCAGACTATATAAGGAGGTGATGGAATCGCTACTTTCTTTATTTCAGATATCTTCATGCCCGTTAAATCTTTTGTAGCACCTAAATCTTGCTTAATGATTTGTCTTATTTCATTCTCAGTGAGAGTCTTCTTTCTTACTGCCTCATATAATTCAAGGGGGGGGGCAACTAAATTAGCACTCATATTTGTGATTGTCTCCTCTGTCCCGACTGTAATGCGAATATGCATGTTTTCCAATTCCACATTATTAATATAGCGACGATAATGAACGCTCGTAACCTGACCTCTATCCCCTTTAATAGTATTTATCCTTACTTCTCGTATTTCATCTATAGCAGTAATCCCAAGAAAGGAAGCCTCATCTCTAAAAAATGCTTGTGCTATAGCCCTTGCGCGACCTTCCACGGTTCCCTCTGTTACAACCACATTGGGGGGAGTAATAGGTTTTTCAAAACTATTAATGTGCAACTCACCACTTGGCCCGTTGGGGGTCTGTAGTATTTCAGACCTCACATCATCTTTATGAAGCTTATATTTCTCCATCAAATATTCCTTCACCTCTTTGCCATTTATCTTGAAAGGCTCTGAATGAATCTCCGGCTCTTTCTGCGCCAACACCGCTTGTGCGAAAATAAAAAAAGCTGAAAAAAGAAAAAGTACAGCCATTGGCCAGGGCCATGTTTTGTTTTCTGTTATGCCTTTTTGATGCCTCATATATCTTCCTCCGTTTGTAATTGCATAAGTGTTAAAAAAATTGCTAAAAATCAATGAGAAGCGCGTGAATCTTCCCAAATGATCTCGCAATCTTTCCTTTCCTCAAAAAAATCAGGACATCTTCCATCTCCACCGCCTGTAAACCCTCCGTCAGGAGCGCATATAACTTCCCCGTTTTCATTAAACAAGACGCTCGAAATGTCACAGCAACGTGGCGGAAGATAATAAACAGTTTGATTTTTATACATGCATCCCGAGAGTGATGCCGGAGGATTTGCTACAGGCTCACTTTCTTCTTTTGCTATTACCTCATTGATCCATGAAGGATATTGATCCGAAGGAGGTATTGGTGTCGGTTTTGGTGTAGGTGTTGGTTTTGGCTTTGAAATTTCTAAAGTCGGAATATTTGTACCCTGTTTTGTGACATTTTGTTTCTTGAGCATTCGTTCAGTCATTGGTTTGTCAACAGGGTTTAATTGCCCCTTACCCAATATGCGTGCAGGCGATGATATCTTCTCAGTATCTTTTTTCATACCCTCAGACTCTTTAGGAGATGCTGAAATTGTCCCCATTGGCATGGCATCCTGCGATGAAGCGCCCTGTCTCATGGTGGTGTCTATTTGAATTACCTCATCCTTTATTCCTGCCACTGGCGATGGGAAATTCACGTGTATTTCTTTTATTCCTCTACTCGTTTTATCAGGAGGTCCTGTTGGAGGATCCGGCAGTTTATCATTAACAGGTCCTCCGAAAACCGGTTTGGGCGCTTCTACTGGAGGCGGTGGAGGAGGATAAGCAGTCGCGCCATTATCTATCTGATTATTCTGAAGGTTTTCTACCTGCGGCGGATGTGTCGGCGGCATATCTGTAACAGGACTTCCAGCAAATTCATTTTTCACCTCTTGCGGTGGTGTCGTAGACGGTTTATCAGAAGCGGGTAATGCCGGATATGCATTAATTTGATTAGTAATTGGTGGATGTGTCGGCGGTTTGTCCTGTGCAAATACAAAACCTTTCGCTATTAAGCAGATTAAAGCGAAACAAATTATTAGCCATAAATATTTCCTCTCCTGTACTTTCATATCGTTACCTCCGTTTTTGTTTTAATCTAATGATAAATATGTCTCAGTCTCTCAATTAACCCTGTGTGCATCTGCCGCTGATTCGATTTTCCGCAGAGCCCTTGCCGCTGCTTCACGCAGCTCCAAATCACTCTCATTGTTAAGAATATTCAGTATCGGATATTTCGCTTCAGGTGAACCGATATTACCGAGAGCATCTATAGCTTCCCGCCTGACCCATCGGTCATTATTGTTCAGAGCCGACAGTAGTGCATAATTTGCTGAACTATCTCCGATCATGCCTAATGCCTCTGCCGACCGGGCTTTTAACTCAGTGTCATTATCGTACAATAACAGGCTTATCATGTTATTTACGGCTCCCCTGTATTGAAGCCTGCCCAACGAGCTGACAACAGCGTATTTCACGTTGTTGCTGTTGCCGTATGACAGGTAGTTAACGAGGACCGTTCCGGCTTCCTCCATGCCAAGAGCGCCGAGGGCAAAGGCCGCGCTTCTCAGCAAAGTTTCATCAGTATTCTCTCTGAACGCGCCTGCAAGGGCATTATATATGTCATGAATGATAGGGTCATTCTTATATCTCCATACTGCCCTGCTTCCCAGAACATTGGCTGCATGCTCCCTGTCTTCGATTGTCTGGCCGGACTTGAGCGTCTGAATATAATGATTGATTTCCTCTTCTGATAAGCTCATCAGCATAAGGTGTGCCCGCTGAAACACCTTGAGCGACTTTAGCATAACAGGCTCCGGCACGATGTATATCTGCTGCGGTTCTAACTGAATAGGTTCCGGGGCAACCTGCTGAGGGGCTTCAATATATCTTTTTGCTCTTATGCGCTGTTGCGGTTGTGGAGCAGGGACTCTGGTAAATCCCGGTATTGTATTTTCTTGCGGCAGTGCAGGCGGTTTGTCTTGTGCAAATACAGAACCTGCCGTCAGCAGACAAATTAAAAAGACACAAGCTGCTAACCTTAAATATTTTCTCTCCTGAGCTTTCATATCGTTAGCTCCGCAATGAAAATTTTAAAGCAAGTCTTTTTGTGTAATCTTTGATTTTTTTACGTAAGCGTAGGAATTCTGTCTGTCTCAGGTTTGATGCCATAGAGTTATAGCCCTCTCCAAATCCATACATCAATTTTTATGAATATTTGAACAGCCCAAAAAAGTAAAGCGGTTTTATGATTGCATATTCCCGAATTTCCTGTCAAGAGAAAAAACTACTTAAGGATTTCGTAAAAACATCTAAACTAAAATCCTAAGTTGAACACTCAAAACCCCCAAAAAAAAGCAAAGATAATTACACATTTTCAGCTAACTTATTAATTTATCATGTTATTTATATTTACTTTATTGTTAAAGTTTTTTACAGAAATGCCGATAAGAGATAAAACATGTACGACCATTTAAAAATAGTTACGATCACGAACCTGACACTCCTGGCTTTGCCAGGAGGCGGTCAGGTTTTTAAATATAATGGGAACAAAAACCAAAAAACAGGAGGTATTTAAGGATGTCAAAAAGACGCAACAACTCAAGGATCATAGGAATTCTGATAGTCTTAGCTGTGATGCTGTTTCCGTTCTTTCAGGCAGACGCAGAGGCAGTAACAAGAACACTTACAATAGTAAAAGCGGGAACAGGGACCGGGACCGTATCAGCCACAAACATTGACTGCGGATCAGACTGTACAGAAGCATACG
Organism: Thermodesulfovibrionia bacterium; assembly: GCA_020057065.1. Classification (GTDB taxonomy): domain Bacteria; phylum Nitrospirota; class Thermodesulfovibrionia; order UBA6902; family UBA6902; genus SURF-23. Next base: position 13,770 of record JAGVGM010000335.1, on the reverse strand, counting down.
ATAAGGGCACGTCGGTAGTACTGACGGCAGCGGCAGACACAGGCTCACTATTTAAAGGGTGGATTTATGCAGGGATAGTTGTAAGCAGAAATTCTACCTATACAGTTAAGATGGGTTTAAACAAGACAATTAAAGCAAAATTCGTAAAAACTTACAATGTTACTATTACTAACACAAATAGCGGGACCGGAACGGGAGGAACAGTCACTGCCTCAGGATCAGGAATTGTTTGCGGAAGTGATTGCGATGGAACTTATATTGCAGGGAAAATTATAACCCTCACAGCAGCACCCGCAAATGACTCAAAATTTACCGGATGGTCAGTAGATGCTTCCGGATCTAAAAAGAGTATTTCAGTTACCGTTACCAGCGATATGAATATCACAGCCACATTCAATACAAAGGCTGACGGACTGATAATAGCTGAAAAGGTCAGCGTGGTGGATACCAGTTCTTCACCCGGCGGGCAGTCTATGAAGCTTGCTGATTTCTACATGGCGACAACATTCCCTGACGATTCAGACTTCAACAAGGACCAGACACATATCTGGGTAAATGAGCGCTCAGCAGAAACTTTTGAGACGATCAACGAGATCCTCTGCATGATAGGGCAGACAAAATATGATGTAATGGTAAATAAAGGAAACTACAAGGCCCAAATAGACAAAACCCTGTGCAGCAGCGATAATGACGATCCTTCCAGCGCCGGAGAGGATTCTCAGGACCAGTCCTCAGGCTCCACCATGCCGGATTATGAAATGTGGACAGTCAACTCTTCGAGGATGGATAACAGCTCGCCTCAAACTGTCAAGGTTTGGATCCACGAAAGCGGTAAAGACATGGGGAAAGAACCTCCAAAGGTCATTTATGCTAAGGCAGTCATTACTGAGGGGACCAGCGATACCAACCCATACGGCTTATTCACGATGAATTTCAAAATGTCCCCGGAGATCGACGGGGTCGTATCTTCAAGCACTATGGGCAAAGGACTACTGAAGTCAGTAGAAAACCCTACCTCAGGCAAGGTGCTTCTTAAATTTGCCTTTAGCAGTAATTTTAGTATCCCTGGTGAGGGAAGTGCTACCTTTACTGAAAAAGCCACTCTGGACAGGACTGCTGACGGGTCTTCAGGCGGAGGCACAGTCTATAATTATGAAAGCATGCCTTTTATGCCTGAACCAAAAGAAGAGACCTTTGATTTCGCATTTAATTCAACGAACTTTATCAGAGTGGACGGAGACGGGATCCCGATGTGCATGGACCGGGCAGCCTACGATGAAACAGCATGGCGATACGGGCTTTATGATTCAAACGGTGCGAGATTGGAGCGTGACTCAGGCTTTCCTATTAAAACAACCCAGGATGGAAAAAACTATTTCGGATGGATCGGCTATTATGGGATATGGTTTCCCAAAGACGTTACCCTTGATAACGGCGATCAGGTCTACAAAATGGATTTCGGTCCGGGCAGCGGGGAAGGAGAGCCTTATAATGTCCTGATAGCAGGAGGGAAACTGAAAAAGCATGTGAGAAAGGAAATGACGCTCGGAGAAGTGAAGAGCATCCCCATGGACTACTGGGATATGAACGATCAGATGAGCTATCATGTGAAATGGGACGGATCAAACTTCATAAAGTACGAATATATGGATAATTCAGGGGGCAATTATTTTTGGAAGAAATTAAGTCCCGAAGTGACATACGACATAAGCAGTCTGAACTTTGATATGCTCAATTTCTGGTCGCAGTCACTTGGCGGCAATGTGCAGATCAAGCTGGACTGCACAGTAATCGAAGGGGCGCCTTTCACCCCGCCGACATTCAACTGCTCCGCAGACGATACAAATATTGTTGTATTCTATGCCGAGAGCATAATCTTCCCGTCCGATACCGTGCCGTCAACCCTGGCATGTTTCTCAAACTGTCCTGATCTTACAAAGATCGGCAGCGGCGAGCAGTGGCCCTATGACAGCACTTATGAACAACCCCAGCAGGCAGTTCCCACAGAGGCAGAGTACCTTTCATATAATTTTGATTCAAGCCAGATGCTGTTGACATATGACGGCACCCCTGTTCTCGCAACCAGCGACAATTATCAATGGGGTGTGATGAGCGGACCGCTCTTTGAGCCTACTGCTGACAATCTCAATCTCCTGGCCTGCGACTGGGACCCCACCCAAACCTGCGGATGGTTGTCACATAATAATCTCCCGGAATTTTACACGTGGGAAACAGGGCCCAACGAGTGGAACAAATTCACAGCGCTGGTCAACCCCGATGATGAATCCATACTGAAGTTCGACCCGCCCCTGCAGGTGTCCTATCTGCATACATGGGACGATCTCAGCACATCCACATTCAATATTGAATACAGCGGCTTCGGGAATCTCCAGGGTATCCCCGGGAAATGCATAGACTGGGACAGCGGTGACGAGGTAGAATGCGGTGAAGGCACAAGATGGATCCCCCAGTTCTCTATCTCAGAGGGAACCGAAGTAACAGATGTATCTGATGGTGTGACCAATTACTATGTAAAAGCCCTCGAGAAGGAACAGAGGATGAAGCAGCTCGAAGAATCCATCTGTGCTGAACTTCCGACAACAACCTATACCCTTCCAAGTATGAGTGAATGGGTAAATCCCGATATCGGTACAGAGCCTGTTGTAGAAGGGGCTCCTGCTGTCGTCGGAGGGGTAGTTCAGCAGTAAGTTATCAGATAGTTCAGCAAAAAGGGCGGATCACGATCCGCCCTTTTTTTATTCGAACTATTACAGGGGATACGGAATGGCAAGAACGGTCTTTTTTTGCAGTTCATTAAGCATTTGTCCTCTCTTATTGTAATATTCCCCTGTCCTTAAATATGTTTTGCAGACCTTTAGTTTTCTTTCCGCCGTAAATATTTTTCTCCGCCATAATTATTGCCTCAGCTCCGTCTTTAAAATCAACATACTGACTTAGGTAAAAATGACTTTCAAGGATCACTATATCCGCCTTCTTTCTCCCGAGGAGTTTCTTCACTTTATAGAGGCAGGCTGACCATATCTCGCCGTCCGCATGTTCCTCGCCTTCCATGTCTTCGGGATAATGCTTAGGGCTGTCAAGCCGCCGGAGACACTCTTCCGGGCCTCCCTGATATCCTTTGGCGTCCCACTCCGCAACCTTTAACTTCCTGTCTCCTTTTTTGTACTGGGAGAAAAACGAGGCCCCCATATAATCACCAAACCCTTCGCCCATCGCCCTGCCTTCATTGCTCTGTCCGAACCCGGATATGATGGCATCCTGGATCGCATGGCCGTATTCATGAACGATCACGTCAGCGTCTTCTGCGTCATCAACCCCGCCGTCGCCAAAGGTGAGGTCCTTCTTTCCAGGAGACGGATCATAAAATGAATTGTCCTGCCTCCCGCCATGAACATTTATTTTTATGGGACGGTTTAATATGCCCTTGCTGCCGGTAAACCCAAGGGACTGTATATACCTCTGCACTGTATCGATATGGTAATACGCCATTACTTCTTCGAACCTGTCATCATACCGGGTATACATAAATTCGTTGTTTAATGCTTTTGCGCAATTCGGCGTATTTGTCGTATCAGCAAACGGCCCCTTTAACCTGCCCCCTGTTTCGAGACTTTTAAGAATAACAGCCCTGTATGCCTTATTAAAAACATCCTGGTTGCTGTCTTTCTGATCAAAAAGCTTGTCATTATTAAGCGTCACAACAGGGTTTGGAACATAAACCTGTCCCTTCCCGTCGGCGTTTCTCAGGACATTGCGCTCATCAAAGATATTCCCGCTGGCGGCATCTATGAATAGTATCCATGATGCGGCAGGCTGTTTTGTCCCGAACTTGACCTTCCAGGCCTGTCTGAAATTGCCCCTCTGGGTGTATATCATGCTCTCTTTATTTATCTCGGTATTCAGAATTCCTAATTCCTTTATCCTGCTTTTTATAATCCGGTCGATCTTTGCCAACGGCATCGGGACAGCCATTTTTCTTTTAATCTTTATTTCGAGCCTTTTGACAGGCACCGTATCATTCTTCACCATGAAGATTTTCCCCTTCTTATCGACATGCACGGCAACCCATGCGCCGTGGATCGGGGTCTTTTCAAAATACTGCTGAAAGAGTACCGTTGCAGAAGCAAGACTTTCGGAGGTCCTTTCATATTTCAGGTCCTTCAAAGACGCGGTGATCTTGAGCGATTCAGCGTTCTCTTTCAGGAATTTTTCCGCGATCTGCCTCGGAGTCCCCTTTGAAGACGCTGTCTCAAAGCCGTAAATCTTTTTTGGAACATAATTGTCCCGGTCCCATCTTACCTTGCATTTTTTCAGATCGATCATTTTACCCTCCTCATGGTTTCAGTTTTTACATATTGAATTACACAGGAGTAGTCACTAAATAACACTACCAGTATCTCTTCACTTCAAACCTGTAAAGCTCTATTGGCTCTCCGAGAAAGATCCCTGCCTTCGTGGATGCGATGCTGACCTGTTCATCTATAGTGTCAACTCCTTCGAGATCAGGCAGCAGGAGCCCCCGGCGTTCGCCGCTTTTTACAATAACACCGTATTTTTTAGGGTCCAGATAACTCTTGCTCTGGATTTTTTCAGGTTCTGTCAGCACATCAACCGAATATTCAAGTTCATCAAGTTCTTTTGAGCCTACAGGCTGGAATCTCGGGTCCTGCGTAGCAGCGCTTATGGCATTCTGAATTATTTCACATGCAGTATTATTGGTAGTGGAAGAAAAGGTCCCGATACATCCTCTTAATTGCCCTTTCTTTTTTATTGAGACAAACACACCAGCCTTCTCATTCATCTCGGTGGGAAGGTCCGCAGGAGGAGAGATGATCTGCTTTGTACGTACATATTGTTCGACGGTTTCTTTTGCAAGCTTTACAAACGGATGCATGGCTGCCCCCATGTAAGGGCGGGTTTCAAACCCGCCCCTACTTTTTCCTTTTTAATACATAATCCGCAATCGTAAGCAGTGATGTCTTCTCCATGGAATCTCTGAATATATCAAGCTCTGCCCTGGCCTCATTCAGAAAGGCATACGCTTTTTCGTAGGATTTCTCAATGGATCTATATTTATCAAACAGCTTCTGTATATAAACAAGAGCAGCCTCTGTCTTTTTCTCAGACATAACTATCCGCTTTATGTTTTCCACCTCACTGTTTTCAGCATCTCTCAATAAATATATTAGAGGAAGTGTTATCTTTCCTTCCTCAAGATCTTTACCGAGACTTTTCCCGAATGTTTTTTCTTCCGCCATATAATCAAGGATATCGTCTGTTATCTGAAAGGTGTATCCGAATTTTAACCCGAAAGAAGCAAGAGCTTCTTCCTCTTTCTGAGAAACATTTCCAAGTACAGCTCCGCCTTTGCAGGCTGCCGACATAAGAATGGCTGTTTTCCCCTGAATAATTTTCATATAGTCCTCTTCTGTCATGTCAGGATTACCCTTTTTACTTAATTGAATCAATTCGCCTTCGCTCATTTTTGCAGTAGCGGTGCAGAGGGCGTCCATAATGCTCTGGCGCTTGAGCAGGTTTGCAAGCCTCAAAGCATTTGCGTAAAGGAAATCTCCCACAAGAATTACAACCTGATTACCAAATAATGAATGTGCTGAGGGCTGCCCCCTCCTTAAATTTGCGCCGTCCACTACATCATCGTGGATCAAAGACGCTGCATGGATGAATTCCACACTGCTTGCAAGTATGCTGACATTCTCCCCCCTTGCACCGAACAGTCTTGAACACAGTATCGCAAGAAAAGGCCGGATACGTTTTCCCCCGCTTGAAAACAGGTGGTTCCCGACAACTGATATTGCAGGCGCTACAGTCTTCAGCGTCTCATTTATCTGCTCTTCAGCTAATGCGAGATCTTCTTTGTAATATTCCCAGATGCTTTCTATTGTAGTTTTCATATTGATCGATTCGTAAGGGCGGGTTTCAAACCCGCCCCTGCAAGGCACATTTATATATTATGCTTTCATCATGAGGGCATTTAGATCCGCGCCCTTCTCATTCAACTTATGCAGATCCTCAGGTCTGAAGACCCCCTTTTCAGTAATTATACCAGTTATATACTTTGCTGGCGTAACATCAAATGCAAGATTTCTTACCTTCACCCCTGCAGGAGCGATGTGGCACTCAAATATATGGGTCACTTCTTCAGAACCCCGTTCTTCAATTGGAATGGATTCTCCGGTTGGGATCGAGAAGTCAATGCTGCTTAAAGGCGCAGCGACATAAAATGGAACGCCGTTCTCCCTGCATAAGACAGCGAGAGAATACGTGCCTATCTTATTTGCGACATCCCCGTTTGCAACAGTTCGGTCGGTACCGACAATCGCGAGAGCGATCTCACCTTTTCGCAGAAGCGCCCCCGCCGTATTATCAGTTATAAGTGTCACGGGAATATTATCTTCCATAAGCTCCCATGCTGTCAAACGGGCGCCCTGCAGCACAGGCCTTGTTTCATCAGCGATGACCTGTATTTTTTTCCCTTGCTCAACAGCCACCCGTATTGGCGCAGTGGCAGTTCCATAACCGCCTGTTGCAAGAGAGCCTGCATTGCAGTGTGTAATTATGGTATCGCCGTCTTTTATAAATGGGGCGCCCCATCTGCCAATTGCCTTGTTTATTTCTATATCCTCCTGAAGAATTTTATTTGCTTCTTCAATCAGCAGCGCCTTCAATTTATCCACCGGCTGTTCGTTTCTTTCTGTCAGGAATATTTTAATCCTCTCAACGGCCCATTGAATATTTACTGCCGTAGGTCTTGTTATGAGCAAAGCTTGAAAAACAGCATCCAGCCCTTTCATGAAATCATTAAAATTGTTTGCCTTGATCTCCTGCGCTCCAAGCGCTATCCCCATTGCAGCTGCTATCCCGATCGCAGGAGCCCCGCGTATCCACAATTTCTTAATTCCCTCAGCAACCATCCTGTAATCAGTGCAATCAATGTATGTAACCTCCCTTGGAAGTCTGCTCTGATCAATCATACGTACTTTTCCATCAACCCATTCAATAGTTTTTACCATTTAGTCTCCTTTTATATTTTTCCTCTCTACCCTCTACCTGCTACTCTCTACCTATTCTCATTTTATTCATCAGCTGATAAATTTATTTACACCCGGCGCTATCATCATTACCAACAAGGCTGCTGTGAGGACTATTAAAATAACCACCGTAGCCCATGAGACATAATTATGTCCTTTTGAGTTAACAAAATCTCCCATAATTTTCTTGTTATTAATAAGCAATATGGCAAAAACAAGGACAAAAGGAAGCAACATGCCATTCAGTAACGAAGACAGGATCATTATAAGTATTAAAGGGGCGCCAGGGATCAAAACTGCAAGCGCTGATATAGTTATGAGGGCGGTGTATATCCACATGAACTGGGGAGCATCTTTGAAGCTCTTGTTTACGCCTGCTTCCCATCCCAGAGCCTCACATATATAATAGGCTGTTGCAAGCGGAACAACTATAGCCCCGAGTATAGATGCATTCGCAAGACAAACGGCAAAGAGTATCGAAGCATATTGTCCCGCAAGAGGCGCAAGGGATATGGCTGCCTCCTTAGCCTCGTTTATTCTTATCCCGTGCGGGTATAAAGTCGTAGCGCAAGTGACTATTATAAAAAATGAGATAACATCCGTCAGAATGCATCCGATTATAACATCAAGTTTAGAGATCTTGTAATTCTCCTTTTTTATACCTTTTTCAGCAATTGACGACTGCAGGTAAAACTGCATCCACGGCGTTATGGTGGTCCCGATTATCGCTATAGTAAGCATGATATATTCAGATTCAAATTTTATCTTTGGAACAAATGTGCCTTCCAGTACCTCGCCCCACTTAGGCGCCGACATAAAGCCTGAGATCACATACCCTACATAAAGCATCGAGGCTATCAGCAAAGCTACCTCCACAATCCTGTAACTCCCTTTGGTAACTAACAGCCATATCAGAAAAGCCCCGAATGGGACCATTATGTATTTGCTTAAACCGAATATCTCCATGCTTGCCGCCCATCCGGCAAAATTAGCGATTGTGGTACCGAAGTTCGCTACCAAGAGGATTATCATCATAAAAAAAGTTGTTTTAACCCCGTAATTTTCCCTGATAAGATCAGAAAGCCCCTTGCCTGTTACAACACCCATCCTCGCCACCATTTCCTGTATAACTATAAGGGCGATTGTTGTAGGGATCAAAGTCCATAGCAGTGTGTAGCCATAGCGCGCTCCTGCAACAGAGTAAGTAGTAATGCCTCCGGCGTCATTATCAATTGAAGCAGTGATGATACCGGGCCCTATTATGGACAGAAGAACAAGGAAATTCCTCCAGCGCCTCATACGCTCCTCCTCTTTTTCTTCGATGAGGACGGCAGGAGAATATCAATAATATCATCAATTGTTACAATTCCAAGGAGATTTCCTTCTTCGTCTATGACCGGAATGGCAAAGAGATTATATTTCGATATAAGTTCGGCAACTGCCAGCTGATTTGTATCGGGAGAGACAGTCTTTAATTTTGTCTCCATAATTTCGGACAGGCGGACCGCTGGAGAAGAGAGGATCAGATCTCTCAATGAAGCGATGCCAATGAGCTTTTCATCTTTTACAATATATATGTAATAAACAGTCTCTACATCAGGAGAATCTATCCTGAGTTTTTCAATAGCTTCCTGTACGGTCAATTCAGCAGAATATGCTATAAACTGATTTGTCATGAGTCTGCCGGCAGTATCCTCTTCATGGGCCAGCAGCTCCTGAATATCCTCTGCTTCGTCTTTTTCAATGGATTCAAGCAATTCTTTTGCCTTGTAGGATTCAAGGTCCGACATCAAGTCTGCCGCTTCGTCAGGGGGCATCCTTTCGACTACATCAGTAGCAAGATCCTTATCAAGGCTTTCAAAAATAGATCTCTTTATATTAGCCTCAAGCTCATGAAGGGCCTCTGCTGCAACATCGGGATCCAGTCCTTTAAACAATGCTACGCCTTGTTCATGCGGCACTTTACTGATGATGTCGGCAATGTCCGCAGGGTGCAGGTCGGAGATCATCTGCCGGGGAACGATCAGCGATATGGTTGTGAGTCTCGGCTCAAGGGGCTGTATATAACCCCAGCGAATAAGATTATGAGGGATAGTTTTCCCGAAGATCCTGTAAATATCTTCACTTTTCCTTTCTATCCCGATCCGTCTAAGTATCCCCCTGATTCCAACATCAACAGCAACGAGACATGCATTTGAATTCTGCCCTTCAAGCTTAACATCATTTACCCTTACCACTTTTGCACCGTTTGCATCAACGATCTGTTTATCCAGGATGTCACGAGCAATCATTAGATCGTCATCGGAGGGTTCGTATAGCTCAACTTTCGAGGCGTAGATATTCGAAGATATAATGCGCCTGTTAAATATGCCCACATTGTCCCATTCAAGCAGGAACTGCTTCTTTCTTTTCTCTAAAATAAGAGCTGAGACCCTCGGCAGCGGCTCCCCTTTAATGACAATAAAGTCTTTTACTGCTCCGAGCTCTTCTCCCATAGGATCAAGAACAGGCATTTTTATCAGTTCACTGACGAAAACTTCACCAAAAAGAGGCATGCGGACTCCTGGCAATATAGCTATATGTTAATAGCTATAGGTTTATAGCTTATGAAGTATACATAAGGGAGTAAGTTTTCGGCAACCTGAGTAATTGTTATAAAAAGCCCGCTTAAATATGCGGCTGTCGAAGGGTCACGGCGAAGTCTGCGTCCAAATGCCGTTCTTTGGATAAGCAATTCATTTTGACCCACAGGACAATATGTCCTCCTTAACCAAGGTCAAATTGTCCTAATTTAAATGCCTCACCTACGTGTAACGTATCGAAACTTTTATATTCTAGTTCCTGGCATTCGACTTGCAAACATAATATTGTATTTTAAAAAAATAAATAAATAAAAAAGAAGGAGATACGATATGTCAAAAGCAATAGGTATAGACCTTGGCACAACTAATTCAGTTGTTGCCGTTGTACAGAACGGAGAGCGTGTTGTTATCCCAAATCAGGAAGGCACGAGGACAACTCCGTCTGTAGTAGCCATCACAGACAAAGGGGAACGTCTCGTAGGACAGGTTGCCAAACGGCAGGCAGTTACAAATCCTGAGAATACTATTTTTTCAATCAAACGACTTATGGGGCGCAAATTCAAATCTGTAGAAGTGCAGGATACGGCAAAGAAAATTCCCTATAAAATAGTTGAGGCCCCAAACGGCGATGCCCATGTCGAGATAAGGGGAAAGAGATATTCACCGCCTGAAATTTCCGCTATGATCCTGCAGAAATTAAAGAAAGCTGCCGAAGATTATCTTGGCGAGACAGTCAGCGATGCTGTAATTACAGTGCCTGCATATTTTGATGACAGTCAGAGGCAGGCCACAAAGGATGCCGGCAAGATAGCCGGACTGAACGTACTAAGGATAATCAACGAACCGACAGCGGCTTCATTATCATACGGCATAGATTCAAAGAAAGATGAAAAAATAGCCGTATATGATCTCGGCGGCGGGACCTTCGATATATCAATACTTGAGATCGGAGAAGGTATTACGGAGGTAAAATCAACTAATGGAGACACCTTCCTCGGTGGCGATGATTTCGATCTAAAAATAATAGACTGGATGATCGATGAGTTCAAAAAAGAATGCGGCATCGATCTCAAGCAGGACAAGATGGCTCTTCAAAGATTAAAAGAAGCGGCCGAGAAGGCAAAGATAGAACTCTCTTCCACAGCAGAAACAGATATGAATCTTCCCTTCATCACTGCTGATGCTTCAGGGCCAAAGCACATGGTCTTAAAACTTGCAAGGGCCAAATTCGAGCAATTAGTTGACAGCCTCGTAAAAAATTCGATTAAACCTTGTGATCTCGTATTGAAGGACGCCGGCCTCTCTGCGGCAGACATCAACGAGGTTTTGCTTGTAGGCGGGCAAACAAGGAGCCCCATGGTTTATCAGGCAGTAAAAAATTATTTCGGGAAAGAACCTAACAAGGGTGTTAACCCCGATGAAGTTGTTGCCCTGGGCGCAGCTATCCAGGCAGCAGTGCTCAAAGGAGAGGTCAAGGATGTGCTCTTGCTTGACGTGACACCGCTTTCATTAGGCATAGAAACTCTTGGCGGAGTATTTACGAAACTTATTGAGAGAAACACCACTATCCCTGTAAAAAAGGCTCAGGTTTTTTCAACAGCTGCCGACAACCAGCCTGCAGTCGGTATCAGGATTTTTCAGGGTGAAAGGGAAATGGCTGCTGACAACAAACTTCTCGGTAATTTTGAACTAGTAGGGATACCTCCTGCTCCCCGCGGAGTGCCGCAGATCGAGGTTGCCTTTGATATTGATGCAAACGGAATTCTCCATGTAGCAGCAAAAGACAAGGGCACTGGCAAAGAGCAATCCATAAGAATCACCGCATCAAGCGGCTTGAACAATGCCGAGATAGATAAGATGGTCAGGGATGCCGGGTCTCATGCTGAGGAAGACAGGAAAAAGAAGCAGTTAATAGAGGCCAAGAATGAAGCGGATGCGCTTATCTACACAGTTGAGAAGACATTGCGCGAGCATGGAAGTAAAATCTCCGAATCAGAGAAAATGGAAGTAGAAAGTGCACTCGAAAATTGTAACAGATTGAAAGACAGTTCAACCGATCCGGATGAGATACGCTCCGCTGTTTCAGCTCTATCCGCCGCATCTCATAAAATTGCAGAACATATGTATAAACAGGCAGCGTCTGATCAGGAATCACCCCATGGTAATGGACATGGTTGCGGCGGAGGGCAAACCTGCGCACATGATGACTCGGTTGATGCAGAGTTTGAAGAAGAAACAGCAGGGAAAGGGGCCTGATCCTTCTAATAAGGCAGCGCCTTAATAAAGAATTGGAAATCATTTTAGAAATGGAGGCAATAAAGTGGCAAGTTTATCAGCATCGTTCATCATGAACGATATACATAATAAAATTAATGCAAAAAAAGAGAGTGCTTTGCTCTTGTCTCTTTTCAGCATATTTACTGGAGGCATTCACCCTCTCATAATGCTTGATAGTAAAGAAGCAGACAAGAAACCGGTAGTTTTCAGCGCATCGGGTAATTCATGAAGAGTTACTAAGGCGGTTTAAAGTATAGCCACATAGCTTGTCATTCCCGCAGTCCGTTGAGCGGGAATGACAACTAACTGTAGTTTATAAATGAACATTAATTGACAGTGACAATGTCTAATGTTTTTATAAATTCCTTGAATTTTGGTGACGGGTCTATGATCTCTATACCTAATGTCGCCGGTTTATTATCAGGTGAACTTTTTAAATACCATTTTACATTGCAAAACAATTTTAGAGTTTCACCTGAGGGTATCTGGAAGTAAAGTTGTATTATATTTTCCGGCTTAAAATCTTTTGGGGCCTGGATCGTAGTAACGATCAAGTATTGAAAACCACCCTCAGAAACATTATCTATGAACCCCATATACGTCTTATCACCTGAAAAAATATAAGCCTCTAAGCGAACAGGTATCCTTTTAGATGTTCTTTTATTCATCTTTTATGTTTTCCTTGTTTTAATAACCTCTGTGGCTGCAAGAATGATCAATAAACTGCGCAGTCACAAATTACGTATTAAATATAATTATTAATCGACACTTTGCAGAATAATCTTTAAAACTGCTTTTACATGGGATCTGTTTAAGCTTGCTGGATATAAAAAGAAAAAGAGGCCAGCCTGTGAAGGCTAACCTCCTGATTATTAAAAGTGAGCCGTGCAAGATTCGAACTTGCGACCCGCTGATTAAGAGTAGAACCCAGTAAAATATTTTTCCTGCTTATATTTCAATAATTATTAAAATTAAAAGATAAGGGCATCTCAGCCGTGTACTCGAATGACCCTACTTAAAGAATTAACATATCAGATGAAAATTCATCGCTCCTTGTCTGGTCGGCATTTCCTGACAAGCCGGAATGACAGAAATTTGGAACTGTGGCAGAGACCACAGGGTGTAATAATTATAAAGACAGTGGGGCAAGGTTTGAGAACCATTTTGAAAATATCCATATGCGTTTTGAAACTCTATGAGTGATCACGGGTATATCTTCTTTGGCACGGGCATGGATTTTCCAAGAAAAGAGATGCGTGAACTTAATAATTATTTTGGTAATGACAGATATGCCTTTCTTTCTGCTAAACCCAATCCTCCGGCAAGCGACGACATCATAATAGACGAGACAAAACGTGTTGCGCTGTTAAAAGGTCGCGTCAAAACCCGCTCCACCGGCGAGGCAGCTTCAAAACTATATAAACATGGGGGACTGTCTTTAATGGAAATGCTGACTCCGTGGATTGTTCTTGAAATTTAAAATTAGTTAAATTGTGATGGCACATTTTGACATCACTATGCTATCATCAATTATATACATAAAATTAATAAGGGGATAAAAACACATGAAGAGAATCCTTATGGATACAAATACCTATACTGCTTTCAAGAAGAATGATCCTGCAGCGGTAAACGTATTTAGAACAGTTGAATATATAGGGGTAAATACTGTTGTCCTGGGTGAATTGCTGAGCGGTTTTAAGGGTGGGAACAAAGAAGCAAGAAACAGAAAAGAGCTTGAACAGTTCCTTGATTCACCACGTGTTAACATTATTCAGGTAGATGAAGAAACTGCGGAGTTTTATGCAAGGATTTATTGGGACCTGAAGAAAAAGGGCAAG
>JAGVGM010000210.1 GCA_020057065.1 Thermodesulfovibrionia bacterium | reverse complement strand
AGAAATGACTCAAGGAACAGTGAAATGGTTTAATGACACCAAAGGTTTTGGCTTTATTGCATGTGAAGACGGAAGTGAAGCATTTGTACACCATACGTCGATCCAGGGCAATGGTTTTAAGAGCCTTGCTGAAGGAGATTCCGTAAGCTTTGATACTGAAAAAGGCCCGAAAGGCCCCAAGGCAATCAATGTTGTCAAACTGTAATTAAATGAAAAACCCCCCTGCTTTCAGAGCAGGGGGGTTTTTTTATTCTAAAGTCTCCAATTCACAGATCAATCGCATCATCTCCTCCCGTGTGTCTGCATGAAACGCTTTTAATTTCAATTCTTTCGCGCACATTCCCCTCAAATACCATGAAAAGAATTTACGGAACTGCATTACACCTATCACTTCACCGCGGAACGCGACAATAAGGTCAAGATGCTCTTTCATGGTCCGTGCGATCTCATACACATCAGGTCCGCAGGACGCTGCCTCATTATTCAGATGCTCAGCTGTTTTACTAAATATCCAGGGATTGCCAAGTGCGCCCCTTGCTACAGCAACACCATCACACCCCGTCTCATCGAACATCTTTTTAATGAGCTCCGGCGTCAGAGCATCTCCACTTGCGATCACAGGTATTTTCAGAGCTTTCTTGACTTCTCTTATAATATTGTAATCGACCGTACCCCTGTATCCCTGAGTTTTAGTCCTGCCATGGATAAAAAGCCCGCTCACTCCCGAATCCTGCGCGCGGAGGGCTGTATCTACCGCATTGACAGATGATTCATCCCACCCGGAGCGTATCTTGACTGTCACGGGCAGGCTGGTATTTTCAATTATTATCTTCAGAAGCTTTTGCAACTTCTCAGGCTCTTTGAGAAGACCTGCGCCCTTCCCTCTTGATACAACCTTGCTCGCCGGACATGCGGCATTGAAATCTATTATGTCGAACGAATATCCTGATACAATTTCGAGCGCCCTTTTAATGATATCCGGATCGCCTCCCAAAAGCTGAACACCCAAAGGCCTGTCATCAGGGGTCGCAGAAAGCATTTTCAATGTATTTTTACTTTTATAAGCCAGGGCAGTGGAACTTATCATTTCGGTGAATGCAAGTCCGCATCCAAACGATCTGTTTATAAGACGGTATGGCAGGTCACTTATCCCGGACATAGGAGCGAGGACAAGAGGAGAAGCAATTGTTAAGTTCCCGATTGAAAGCATGTCATTTATTATACATTCAATTTAAGAACATAAATCCCGAATTTCTTAAGGCTTTCGGTAAGGGCACTTAAAGGAAGGCCCATTACATTAAAAAATCCCCGTTAATCTTCTCAATGAACAGCGCTCCAAGCCCCTGCACTGCATATGCGCCGGCCTTGTCAAGCGGCTCTTTTGTTCTTACGTACGCCCTTATATCCTCTCTGGTGAGTTTCTTGAAATACACCATTGTTGAAACCGATCTTGATAATGTTTTATTGCTCCCTGTATCCATTATGGTGAACCCGGTAATAACCGAATGCGCTTTGCCATTCAGCATCTTTAACATTTTCTCAGCATCTTTCTCATTTCGGGGTTTGCCAAGCAGTCTGTCCTTAAAGACAATGAAAGTATCCGCTGCAATGACTATCGCGTTCCTGTGTTTATTCGCAACAGCCTCTGCCTTTTTACACGAAAGGTGTCTTGCAAGCTCACGGGGTCTTAACGGCAGATCAAGATCCTCTTCATAAGAGCTCGCGCATACAGAAAATTTCAAACCCGTTAATTTCAGGATCTTCCTTCTCCGCGGCGATGCTGATGCAAGTATTATTTTTTTCATAAAACGAATCACAAATTCTATCCACAGATTTCGCAGATTGCACAGATTACTTCAAATATAATAATCTGCGTAATCTGAGTAATCTGCGGATTTAGTTCTTTTATACAAACTGACCCGCTGCATATCCTGACGACCAGGCCCATTGAAGATTATAACCTCCGAGCTGCCCTGTGACGTCAAGAACTTCCCCGATAAAATATAAACCCTGGACCTTTTTTGCCTCCATCGTCTTTGATGAAAGTCCATCAGTATCAACTCCGCCGAGAGTGGCCTCAGCCGTGCTGTATCCTTCCGTACCGGCCGGCTTTATCTCCCAGTTTTTAAGACATTCAACAATATCTTCAATCTCCTTGTCCGTATACCGGCACATGGGCTTTGAGCTAACGTACATTTCGCACCATTTATTAATAAATCTTTTTGGAAAATGCCTGGCCAGCAGGTTTCTCATTTCTATCCTGCTTTGTCTTTTTTCAATAAGATCACTATAAATATCAATATCAGGCAGCAGATCGATGTGGATTGCATCTCCGTTATTCCAATATGATGAGATCTGAAGTACAACCGGTCCGCTCAGACCTCTATGAGTAAAAAGCATATCCCCGTAAAATCCTTTTTTATTGCAGCTCACCTTGGCTCTGACAGAGACACCGCTCAATTCGCTGAAGCTGGCAATATCTTCCCTGTTGAACGTTAGAGGGACAAGGGCCGGTTTTAAATCTGTTACCCTGAGTCCAAACTTTTCAGCGATCCGATGGCCGAACCCGGTTGCCCCAAGGCTTGCATAAGAAAGCCCGCCTGTAGCTATTACAAGCGATCCACACAGAAAAGTTCCGTTGTTCGTTTTTATTTCGAAAAGATCCTGCCTGTTAATCCCTGAAATCCGGCACTCCGAAAGTATATCAACTCCAGCTTCAGCGCATTCTTTTTTAATCATATTTATTATGGCTCCTGAGCCCTCGCTGCAAAATAGCTGTCCCATTTCTTTTTCGTGATATTTAATGCTGTGCTTTTTCAGCAATGATATAAAATCACCAGGTGTAAAACGGCTTAGGGCAGACTTACAGAAGTGCCGGTTCTGTGAAATATAATGTTCCGGGCCGACGTTGATATTTGTAAAATTGCATTTTCCTCCTCCGGAAACACGGATCTTCTGCCCGGTTTTTGCGGCATGATCCATAACCAGCACCTTACGCCCGCGTTTCCCTGCCTTTATGGCACACATCAGCCCCGCAGCCCCGGCACCTATTATAATGACATCCTTTTTAATCAAATAAGTTTCTCAAAGCTTTGCTGTATATTTATTCTTTTTAAGGCTCTTCACGTAAGAGTGTAGGGTTAATTTCAGTCTCCCCCTTTGAAAAAGGGGGATGAAGGGGGATTTTATAATTACAATCTCTTCCATATTCCCTCAAGAACAGCTTCGAGATTCTTCAATACATCTATATTTGAAAAAAGGAAGCATAGTTACTTGAAAGTCTTCAAATCCCCCCTGCCCCCCTTTTCTAAAGGGGGGGACAACATTAAGTATATTCGGATTCACAATGTCTTACCCACATTCTTCAATTATAAGCTTTTTCCAATTTAGAGGCAGGAAGCATTCAAAAACTTTTTTGTTTTACTGACCTTATTCAATAAAAGGTATCTTCTTATGTTCCAGTCCGGTGGACTCAAGTTTGGAAATAATAAACAAAATACCTAAAGCAGCAATACCCAGAAAAATTAACAATAAAAGGAGTTTGGGCTTTTTAAAAAGTAGAAAGAGCACAATAGCGGCAATTAATATTGCAGCAACTGTATTCGTCTGATAATAATTCATAACCTTCTGTAGTATCTCATTGTAATCCATACCATGTCTCCTTTAATGGTTCTTTCTTATCTCAAGTGGTAAATCCTCCAATTTTGACTGGCTGTCTTTTTTCCCCTCTAAAAAGAGGGGATTAAGGGGTGTGTTTATTTTCAATTTTTTTGACATTGCCTTTATGTCTTCTAACGCCCTCTTTTTTACACACCCCTGCACCCCTCTTTTTAGAGGGGAATTCTTAACCCACCCTTCCTCTTTTAAAAAGACAAGCTTATATTTACCCACTTATAATGAGAAAACGCCCCTTTAATCAATGCACAATTATTAATGAATAATTAATAATTATGGAATTATTTTTCATTAATTACTCATTGCTAATTTTCTTAAATATACGTTAACCATGAATTGTAAGCCTTCACTTCTCCCTTCACGATCTTAAAGAAAAGGCTCTGTAACTTCCTGGTTACAGGTCCAGGTTTACCTCCGCCTATAGTCCTTCCATCAACCTCGCGAACAGGCGTCACTTCAGCTGCAGTTCCAGTGAGAAAAACTTCATCAGCAATATATATCTCATCCCTTGTAATATTTGTTTCACTTACTTTAACCTTTTCTTTCTCAGCCATTTCGATAATACTTTTTCTTGTAATGCCTTCGAGAATGGACGGAAGAGGCGGTGTTAAAAGTACGTCGTCTCTAACGATAAATATATTTTGCCCGGTCCCTTCGGAAACAAAGCCGCTCGTATCAAGCAGCAGCGCTTCTTCATAACCGCAGGCAAGGGCTTCACGTTTTGCAAGTGTTGAATTAACATAATCGCCGCATGTCTTGCTCTTGGTCATTGTTGCATTTACATGCTGCCTGGCAAAAGAAGAAATTTTTGCCCGAATCCCGTTCTTTATCCCTTCTTCTCCAAGATATGCGCCCCACGGCCATGCTGCGATTGCAACCTTTATCGGATTATTCTTTGGATAAAGGCCCATTGCTCCATAGCCGATATAAACAAGCGGACGTATGTAGCACTCCTTCAATTTATTGACTTTCACTGTATCAATGATCGCCCGGCTGATCTCTTTTTGTGAGAATAGCGGATCGATCTTCAGAATATGACAGGAATCAAAAAGCCTGTCAACATGCTCCCGAAGTCTGAAAACAGCAGAGCCGCTCTTCGTTTTATAACATCTGATACCTTCAAAGGCTCCGGTTCCGTAGTGCAGTGTATGGGTCAGTATATGAACGTTCGCATCGGCCCAGTTAACAAATTTCCCATCCATCCAGATTTTCTTCGTTTCCGTAAGCATCTTTCCTCCCGAGAACTATTAATTTCAACTCTTATTTTAAAAATCCCCCTTACTCCCCCTTTTACAAAGGGGGAAATCTATACCCCTCTTTGGCAAAGAGGCTGGGCTCCCGTTGCCGCGAAGCAATGCAACGGGAAGCGGGGAGATTTTATAAATAATTTTTCATTATTATGTTTAATTTAGAATTATACTTCTTTACCTAAAAACTTTACCACTATCAATAAGCCTCTTCAGATCCCCATCCGTCTTTTCCAATAAGCGGGACAAAAATACAGGGTGTTGACTCGGAACTGCTTATCCCTGAAGGGGTCCTTGTAATCTTGTATAATATCTGCGTAAACCTGCTTCCAACCGGAATTACAAGCATTCCTCCCACTTTTAATTGTTCAATATACTGCTGGGGGATGTGAGGGGCCGCGGCAGTGACAATAATGCAGTCATAAGGAGAATGCTCGGGTAAACCGATAGTACCGTCTGACACGATCAGATGTACATTTGTGCAATTCTGTTCCTGTAACAGTCTGCGCGCCCTTTCCGCAAGCGTCTGTATTCTCTCGACCGTGAAAACCTCCGACGCGAGCATTGAAAGTATAGCGGACTGATATCCTGAACCGGTGCCTATCTCAAGAACCTTTTCATCACCTTTTAACTCGAGAAGTTCCGTCATTACAGCAACCATATATGGCTGGGAAATGGTCTGCCCTTCACCGATCGAGAGGGCGCAATCATCATATGCCCTGCAATGTAAATGCTCATCAACAAAAAGATGCCTTGGCACACTTTCCATAACGGCAAGCACCCT
Organism: Thermodesulfovibrionia bacterium; assembly: GCA_020057065.1. Taxonomy (GTDB): domain Bacteria; phylum Nitrospirota; class Thermodesulfovibrionia; order UBA6902; family UBA6902; genus SURF-23. The sequence goes on along the minus strand of JAGVGM010000210.1, from coordinate 2,861 downwards.
TTGGTCTTTAATGCCGCGCGCCCTTAACTGGTCCTCTACCATCAAATGACGAAGTTTCTCGTAAGACATAATCAGTTGTAAGCTGTCAGCTAACAGCTAATCTCCTCAAAATCTCTCTTGCTGCAATTATACCAGAGGCGGAAGCCTGTATGAGCCCTCTGCTCACGCCTGCGCCGTCGCCTATTGCGAATAAGTTTTTTATCTCGGTCTCAAGGTTACTGTCAAGTTTAAGCTGTCTTGAGTAGAACTTTACCTCAACGCCGTATAACAGTGTATGCCTGCTGTAAACACCCGGCGCCATTTTGTCCATTACCTTAAGCATCTCAAGGATATTTGAAATATAACGATGCGGAAGCACAAAACTGAGGTCCCCGGGAGCGACATCAGTCAGTGTAGGTTTAACTTTGCCTCTTGAAATTCTTGCAGGTGTTGATCTTCTGCCGTCCAGGAGGTCCCCAAGTCTCTGGACAATTACCCCTTTGCCTAAAAGGTTTGCAAGTCTCGCAACATATCTCCCGTATAAATGCGGCTCATCAAAGGGCTCTGTAAAATATGTGCTTACCAGAAGGGCAAAATTGGTATTATCAGTTCTTTTGCTGGAATAACTATGCCCATTTACTATCCACACGCCTTTCACATATTCTTTAACTATCTCCCCGTACGGGTTTACACAAAAGGTTCTTATTTTGTCATGATATTTCTTTGAATAATAAATCAGCTTCGGCTCATATACAATTTCAGTAAGAGGCTCCAGTACCAATGCCGGCAGCTCAACTCTTACGCCGATGTCCACAGGATTTTTAAGCAGGGACAGCCCCATGATCTTTGCCTGTCTTTCAAGCCAGAGGGCCCCCTCCCGGCCGGGCGCCACTATTATAAAATCACCATAAAGAGTTTCGCCATCAGTTGTTTCAATGCCTGTAGCTTTTCCGTTTTCTTTTAATATTTTTTTAACATTTTTTGAAAATGTTATATCTATTGCAGAATTCAGGTCCTCCTTGATCTTCTTCAGGAGTTCCGGACAACGGTCAGTTCCGATATGCCGTATCTGTGATGGTATAAGGGTCAGCCCGTTCTTTTCGGCATCAGTCTTGAGTGCATCGACCTTTTTTGTATCACTACCGAATACTTCTGATGGGGCGCCATATTTAATATATATACCGTCTGTGTAATTTATAAGTTCCTGAAGGGCCGTATCATCTACATACCTCAAGAGGTTCCCCCCAACTTCTTTAGAAAGGGTAAGTTTGCCGTCACTATACGCCCCTGCACCGCCCCACCCGCATAAAAGCCCGCAGTCAGGACATGCAGTGCAGGATATTTTTTGAACGACGGAAGGACAAACCCTCTCCTCAAGGTCCCTCCCCTTTTCAAGAAGAAGAATTCTTATGCCTTTCTTTGCAGACACAAGCTCAAGCGCTGCAAATATTCCGGCAGGCCCTGCACCAACTATGATCACATCATAGTGTTTCATTGTTTATATTTTGTAGGGGCGGGTTTCAAACCCGCCCCTGCATTACTTTCTCCACTTTTTCCTTATATACTCCAGCGCCTTATAATTTGTTAGATCGAGATGCACAGGCGTTACGGAAATATAACCATTATGAATGGCATCGAAATCTGTGTTCTCGCCTGATGCCCACTGTGGCACTCCTCCACCTATCCAATAACATTTTCTGCCGCGGGGATCCGAATGTTCCTGAATTGCGTTGTCATAAATACGCCTGCCCTGTTTCGTAAATTTAATTCCCTTGATCGTATCGCTGTTCGGGACATTCACATTAAGCAATGTATCATCAGGTAATCCCTGACGTAAAACTTTCATCGCAAGCTCTTTGGCAAATTTTGCTGCGACCTTGAAATTCAACTTCTTTCTGTTATGACCGTTGATTATATTGCTTGTAACTAATGATACAGCTATAGAAGGAATTCCAAGCAGGGTCCCTTCAATTGCAGCAGCCACAGTTCCTGAATAAGTTACATCGTCGCCGAGATTGCCTCCGTTGTTTATGCCTGAAACAATGATATCCGGTTTTCCGGGCAATATCTTATCAACGCCTATAATTACGCAATCCGTTGGGGTGCCATTAATATAAAATGTGTTTTTTCCGGTCTTATCAACCTTTAAAGGTCTGTGAAGTGTCAGTGCATGTGCCACTGCGCTTTGTTCTGTTTCCGGAGCAATTACATAAACATCTCCGACAGATTTCAACGCCTTTGCAAGTATTTTAATCCCGGGTGACGATATGCCGTCATCATTTGTTACCAGAATAAGAGGCATCGCATATTCTAACAAAACTGAACATTTTAATTAATTAGGACGCAGATTATCTTAGGGTCAAGGGTTCAAGGGGAAAACTGTCTCACTCAAACCCTCAACCCTCGACCCCTTGACCCCTTGAACCCTTTGACCCATACATTCATCAACCATTCTTATATTTCTATAAAACGATTTTTTATTGATTTTATATTCCCGGTTCATTAAAATATAGCGCTTGTTACAAAATAAAACGGCCGTGCTTCAAATTGAAGCAGTTAGTGTGACTTCTTTACCGTTCAATAAATTAATATCATATATAAGGAAGGATGAATATAATGCCACTCAAAACTCTTAAACCATCAAAAGCCGTTATCTTTTTTGTTGTGCTTTTAACCCTTATCACAGTAGCCGTTTCCGCATTTGCTTCAACGGAATCCGCAGCCCCGATAGTTGAAAATTCAAATGTCGCATGGTGGGTCTGGCCGTTGGTTTTATTTGTAGTAACATTTGTCCTCGGTATCCTTGCAGTTTTAGGCGGTGTCGGAGGCGGAGTTTTGTTTGTACCGATTGTCGGCGGATTCTTCCCTTTTAATATTGATTT
>JAGVGM010000299.1 GCA_020057065.1 Thermodesulfovibrionia bacterium | reverse complement strand
GACCTGGATGCATTCGGCAGCGCAGGGCTGGTTAGTATTTAAACTTACAAATTCCCCTTTTTATCTCGGATTGGTCGGCTCAGCCATGTCAATGCCGATTCTTCTTTTTACAATGGCAGGAGGTGTTGCTGCCGACAGGTTCTTCAAAAGAAATATTATTTTGACTGCACAAATCATTCTCATGTTTCTAACGCTTGCACTTGCGATTATGGTATCAACCGGGATTGTCACTGTATGGCATGTGCTTGTCATTTCTTTTCTCATCGGCACTACAAATTCATTTGAGATACCGGCCAGACAATCATTTTTTGTGGAAATTGTCGGAAGAGAAAATCTGATGAATGCCATTGCCCTGAACTCTGCCGCCTTTCATGGAGCGAGAATGATCGGCCCCACTATTGCAGGAATAATTATGGGGGTCTTCGGGTTGTCAGCCTGTTTTTACCTTAACTCATTAAGTTTTCTTGCAACCATTACAGGTCTTTTAAAAATGCGCTTTAAACCTGAAGAAATAAAGACTACCCCGGGATCCGGACTTAAAAAAGAATTTTACGAGGGGCTTAGATATATTTTCAATGATCCGAAGGTTTATACCCTCATATTATCTTCAGGGATAATAAGTTTCTTTGGATTTCCTTATGCTACATTTTTACCTGTTTATGCACGTGATATTCTGAAGACAGGGGCTACGGGGCTTGGGATACTTATGGGTTCTGCAGGAGCAGGGGCCTTTGTTGGAGCAATAACTCTCACAATAAGAGGGGATTTTTCAAATAAAGGAATTCTTCTTGCGGTTTCCGGTATTGCCTTCTCAATTGCGCTTCTTGTATTCTCTATTTCGACCACTGAGTGGCTTTCATATTTAATGCTTTTTCTCGTTGGGTTCTGCGCCATTAGTCAGGTAGCCACTGCAAACAGTATGCTTCAGCTCGCAGTGCCTGATAAATTAAGGGGGAGAGTAATGAGTTCCTTCACAACAGTATTTTTAGGCATGACAACAATAGGGAACTTATCTCTCGGCAGTCTCGCGTACTATGCAGGTACCAAATATGCCCTTATGACAGGAGCCTGTCTCTGCCTGTTTGGTTCTTTGCTGCTTATCCTGACAAGACCTGAAATCTTAAAAATAAAGATGCGCGCTGATGAATGACAAAATGGAATAATACAAACGCAATAAATTAACTAACATGTCCTCAGGTATTAGGGAATCTATGTTCGACAAGCCTGCCAGAGTAAGGTTCAGTTGAAAGATACACCTGTCAAATAGCGGATACAACCTATTTGACAGGTGTATCTTTTTACTTTATCTGACATCCACGGTCACTGCATCATAAAAATATTCTTCGGGGTCCTGTACACCATTCATGTTTGTATCAACTCCGAAATAGAAGTTATGTTTACCAGCCGACATAGTTGAACTGCCGAAGACCTTAACAGGGCCCTGTTTTACGAGCGGCGACTGCTTGTAGAGTGAAGAACCGGCGCTCCATTTAAGAGTTTTTGCACTATAATATTTCCAGTTCCCGCCATGTTCCTTTAATACCCACCAGTCGGCATTTTTGTTTACAGAATTTCCGGGATCAAGTCCAAATGTTACGACAACTTTTTTCCCTTTTCTTACAGTAACAGCCCCTGTTAATCCATTTGCTTTTATCACTGGTACGGGATTAACCTCGGTTGCAATACCGGATAAAGGAATGCTCCATATTGGTTTGGCCGGGTCATTTGATGAGATGGAGAGATTTGCGCTCTTTGTTCCTCCAGATGCTGGTAAAAAGACAATATCAAGGGTGCAGCTTTCTGATGGCAGCAAGGTCCTGCCGGAACAAGTATCATTACCGCTATCTATAATAAAATCAGATGCATCAACGCCCTCAGCACTGATAGCGCTTATCATGAGACCGTTGTCGCCTGTGTTGGTAATGATAACTGTTTGTGCCGCAGAAGGCATTTGTGCCTGGCCTGAAAATACAATTTGAGTTGGCTGACAGGTGGCCCAGACATTATCGACCGCCCAGAAACCGCCTGTGTCGTTGTTTAAATATTTGAATTTGATCTTTGCATCCTGAGTACCGGCAATACTGCTGATATCAATATTTTTCCAGTTAGGGGTTGGATATCCATCAACTGTTACCATCAAAAGACTGCTCATCCAGCTTGCTCCGCCATCATCGCTTATATCCACATCGACATTGCCGTTTTTCTGATGATATTGATTGCTGAATGCGAGTTGCAGGTCACTGCAGTTAGTTGCATCAAGGGGTGGGGAGACAAGCTCATCAATACCCGCGGTTGTGCATGAGGAATCAATGATAGCAAATGGTGGCACAAAAGGAGTATTTATATTTTTACCGCAAGGATTGTCTGTATTCCAGCTTCCGGTTTTTCCCCAGGTAATTGGTATTCCACCGGAGAAATTCTCACTTAACAGCACCCTGCTTACACTAATAGCAGGCCCGCATACCTCATCAACCTGACCGTCACAGTTGTTGTCTGACCCGTCACATACTTCAGTGGTCGGGGCATAAGGAGAGCAGGCATCTACAATTTGGCCGTTTGTACATTGCTGAACACCTGTTGAAGCACAACTTCCCACACCGCAGGTTGTAGTTACTGGTACAAATCCCTCATCAACCTGGCCGTTGCAGTTATCATCTGTTCCATTACATGTGTTATCGTTTGCAGCAGGTGTTCCCGGAGAACAGGTATTGACTACCGTACCGCTCTGACAGGTGAACTGGCCTGCAGCAGAACATGCCCCCACACCGCAGGTTGTTGCTGTTGCCACATAACCTTCGTCAACCTGGCCATTACAGTTATCATCTATTCCGTTACAGTTGGTATCTGATGCACCGGGATTAACATTAGCATTGTTGTCATTACAGTCATTTCCTGCCGTCGTCTGGCATCCTGCCGGTTGACAGCCTGTTCCGGTACAGGTACCGTCCATTGCTGTATTTGCATATCCATCATTATCTTTATCACAGTAATAAGTCACCAAGGCGATTGTTTTATTTATTTCATTGGAAACGATACTTTCATTGCCGCTCGTATCATATGCAGTGATGGCAAAATAATAAGTAGTTCCGGCTGCAAGACTGGTAAATGCATAGCTTGTTACATTGCCAGCATTGACACTTTGAGTATAATTTCCTGAGCTGAGGCCGGAATAGATCTTGTATCCGGCCAGGTCAGTTAAAGTCGAGCCGTCAGAATTTGTGGTTGGCGGATCCCATGAAAGTGTTACATTTGCCGCTAATGGTACAGACGTGATAAAAAGACTTATCAGAAAAAATAAAAACCCTAAATACGATACGTTAGATTTTAAATTGCCTGTTAACATGGTCAATAAACCTCCTTTTGACACTAAAAAGTCTGTATCCGAAATTGGAAACAGGCTTTTCCGGAGGTAATGACCAGCTAAGCGCTGTTTCTTCGGCAACCCGGCTATCCCGAGGCTTCGGGACCCGTGGCTTTGTGCCCCCTGGTTACCCAGGGTTTACCTTTTCGGAAACCTATCTTATTTAATCTCTTAATTTAAGAATAATGGTTAACTGCATATAAAGTCGGTGAGGCAAATCACTAAGGGTTCTACTTATTTGTTTTTAATATTTGCGTGATCCTCTAATGTGTTATAATTCTCAATAACTTTGTCAGGAGAATTTTATGAAAGTCCATCAAAATATAATTGAACTTATTGGTAATACTCCACTTGTAAAACTTAACAATATTTCTGATCCCGATGATGCAGATATATGGGCCAAGCTTGAAGGCTTAAATCCGGGAGGCTCGGTAAAAGACAGGATAGCATTGAGCATGATCGAGACCGCTGAGAGGGAAGATAAACTGAGACCGGGTGGAACTATCATAGAGCCGACAAGCGGCAATACCGGTATCGGCCTTGCATTTATTGCCGCAGTAAAAGGATACAGGCTTATTCTTGCAATGCCTGAGACAATGTCAATTGAAAGAAGACAGATGTTCCAGGCATTCGGGGCTGAACTGGTTTTGACATCAGGCGCAAAAGGCATGATGGGGGCTGTTGAAGAGGCGGAGATAATATTGAAAAAAAATCCGGATTATTTTATGCCGATGCAGTTTGAAAATCCCGCTAATCCTGATATTCACAGAGCAACTACTGCTCTTGAGATTATTGAAACACTTGGGACTGAAATAGATGGGTTTGTTGCAGGGGTAGGGACAGGCGGAACTATCACAGGAGTAGGTGAAGTCCTGCGATCAAAAAAATCTGATATCTGGATAGCTGCAGTTGAACCCGCTGCCTCACCTGTGCTGTCCGGCGGGAATCCCGGTCCTCATAAAATTGCAGGGATAGGCGCAGGATTTTTCCCGGGAGTATTGAATACCACAATTTTTGATGAAGTTATTCCCGTAACCGATAATGATGCAGCTTCCATGGCCCGGCAATTAGCAAGAAGAGAGGGAATACTTGCGGGTATTTCCTCAGGCGCTGCAGCATGGGCCGCCATGAAAGTTGCAAGGAAGTTGGGTAAAGGGAAGAGGGTGGTTGTTATTTTTCCGGACCGCGGGGACAGATATTTGAGCACAGGGATTTTTAATGTTTGATTAAAGGAGGATTCCATGAAACTGCCTGAGTATGTAACTGTGAATGAAGTCAAAAGGGTCTGCAAGGAACTCAAGATAAGGGATTGGACCAAACTGAAAGAGATCAAAATCCCGCCTAATGAAGCAAAAATAATTTTAAAAGAAGTCAATACTGAAGGTATGAGAATTAACGTTGAGGATTTTTGCGCAGGACTCGAAGTAGAACTGGAACATGGTATAAGATTTAAAGATGCAAATGTAACAAATAATCATCCGGTGCTGACCGGCAAAATCGTATTGGCACACCTTAAAGAATCTCTGGATTACTATAAACGCCTTGAAGTTGCTGAACTTGAGGGAGACTTGCTCAAAGCCCTTATAGCAAAGAAACCTGTAAAGATCGAATCAAAATTAAGAAAACTTGTTGAGGCAAGGCGGGTCCTCAGTCAGGCGGAATCCAAACAATTAAAATAAAATCAGAGCAAATCTTTTTTATAAATAACTTGCATTCTTCCTGGAACAAGAGGAAGTTATTATAAAAATCAACCTGCGGATTCCGGCAAAAGACAGTTGGAATGACATATATACAAATTGAGTTTATGGACAAACTCTAAATAGAAATCCCGTCTCCATAATGGTCCTCTGAAGGATGTATTCTTTTTATCAGCGATGTATCGAAAATCTCACCAGAAGAGATCTCCCGGCTGATATACCCGAGTTTCTTTAAAGCCGCTACAAATTCCATAGTGGAAGTAATATATTCATTGGTGATCTGCGCACAGTATTTGGGAGATATCTTCAAGGTGTCCATGATAAAATCTTCATCAACAATCCCTATATAATCTGCAATAATTTTTGCCGCCTCTTTGGGACAGTTTCTGAAAAAAGCGGTTGCTTCTTCATGCAGCACAAGAAACCGTTCTACAGTTTCACGCTGTTCATTTAAAAAGTTGCTCTCAACAAGGATGCCGTAGCTTGGATCGCCCGGCCAGAGTTTGGATGGAGGATAAAGGATCTTTCCACCTGCGTATCGGTCGAGAGCAACAGCAAGTGCCGGTGTGCCTGCTGCTACTGATAACTGTCCCTTGTATAGCGCATCTATGATCTGGTCTGCCCATTGAAAATTTACAATCATTATCTCGCCTTTCAGGTTGAATCTATCAAGATATTCCGAGATGATGACATCGTGAATAGAGCCTTTACCGGGAACTCCGATCTTTAAACCACGAAATTGTTTTAGTATATCCCGGAGGTCTTCTGATTCCGGAAATCCCTTATATGGATCTCTTCCAATTAGAACGGTCCCCTCGATATGCCCTCCTGCCACGCATTTGATTTTAACTCCTTTATCCATGCCTATAATTGCTGGGGGAAGTCCGATATATGCCATATCGATCTCTCCTCTTTTGAAGGCGTCAACTATAGCTGGTCCTGTGCCAAAGAGCTTCCATTGAACACCTGTCCCCATTACATCCTCTATGTTGCCCCGGGCTGTTAAAAGGATTGAAGTATGATAAAAGGTGGAGAGATGGGCTATCCTGAGTGGCATATGTTTTCTTCCTGCCTGTGCGATAAGCCATTAAAATGGCGATCAGCAATTAGCTGTAAGCTATAAACTTTACATAAAATTATTTCTTAAAAAAGCTGACCGCTGAATGCTGAGAGCTGATAGCTTTTATGGAGCGGGCGACGGGATTCGAACCCGCGACCTCCAGCTTGGGAAGCTGACACTCTACCACTGAGTTACACCCGCATTTGTTAATGGAAATATTGTATATTGCAGGGAATGTTTAATGCAAGGGAGATTACTTGAAAATCCCCCTTATCCCCCTTTTACTAAGGGGGACTTTTTTGTCCCCTCTTTGGCAAAGAGGGGCAAGGGGAGATTTTTATATTAAGTAAGTAATTTGATATTAATGTTTCTGTTATAATAATACCCATGTTTGGTATTTTATCGAAAATAATAGGCACAAGAAATGAACGGGAGCTCAAGAGGTTGTGGGTTATTGTTGAGCAGGTCAATTCGCTCGAATCCTCGATAACCTCTCTCGGGGATGCTGAACTGAGGGCCAAAACCGATGAATTTCGCAAGAGACTTGAAGCAGGAGAGGACCTTGATAACATTATGCCTGAGGCTTTTGCCGTGGTCCGGGAAACCTCCCGCAGGATCCTCAATATGCGGCATTTTGATATGCAGCTTGTTGGAGGGATAACTCTGCATGAGGGCAAGATAGCAGAAATGAAGACCGGTGAAGGCAAGACCCTTGCTGCGACCCTGCCTGTATATCTGAACGCCCTTGACGGGCACGGAGTTCATATAGTCACTGTTAATGACTACCTTGCAAAAAGAGATGCCCAGTGGATGGGGCCTGTGTATCATTCCCTGGGACTGTCTGTCGGCATTATCCAGCATGACAGTTCTTCCATGTTTGACACTTCCTATCATTCTGAAGACAGCAGACTGAAGCACTTAAGGCCTGTTGAAAGAAAAGAAGCTTACCTGGCTGATATTACATATGGCACCAATAATGAGTTCGGATTTGATTACCTGAGAGACAACATGAGATACCACATAAATGATTATGTGCAAAGAGAACTGAACTATGCGATTGTCGATGAGGTTGACAGCATATTAATTGATGAGGCCAGAACCCCGCTTATCATATCCGGTCCATCCGAGGAGTCAACAGACAAATATTACGTTATTAACAAAATAGCGCCTAAGCTTAATAAAGATACCGACTATACGGTCGATGAGAAAGCGCGAAGTGTTACACTCACTGAAGAAGGCAATATAAAAGTTGAGAAATTGCTTGGGGCCGGCAATCTATACGATCCTTCCAATATCGAACTCGTTCACCATGTCAATCAGGCGCTGAAGGCGCACGTACTTTTCAAGCGCGATGTTGATTACATTGTCAAGGACAATGAGGTGATAATTGTTGACGAATTTACGGGACGTCTTATGCCGGGCAGGCGGTGGTCTGATGGTCTGCACCAGGCCGTGGAGGCAAAAGAGGACGTCAAGATAGCCAGTGAAAACCAGACCCTTGCTACCATTACATTTCAGAACTACTTCAGAATGTATAACAAACTTGCCGGCATGACCGGCACTGCTGAAACAGAGGCAGCGGAATTTTCAAAGATATATAATCTTGATGTTCTGGTAATCCCGACAAACAAGCCCATGATAAGGCGCGACAACTCCGATGTTGTTTATAAAACCGTAAAAGCAAAATTCGATGCTGTTATAAATGAGATCGAGGATTGCCACAAGGGAGTCCAACCTGTTCTTGTAGGCACCATATCAATAGAAAAATCTGAACTGCTCGGGTCCATGCTGAAAAAGAAAAAGATACCGCATTTTGTCCTGAATGCAAAGTATCACGAAAAAGAGGCAGAGATAATTGCACAGGCAGGAAGGAGCGGCGCTGTAACTATAGCCACCAATATGGCCGGTCGGGGTACGGACATTGTGCTCGGGGGCAATCCCGAAGGCCTTGCAAAGGATATGCTCAGGGACAGGAAAGATTATACAGATGAGGATTTCAGTAAGGCCCTTGAGGGTGCAAAAGAGTTGTGCGCACAGGACAGAGAGAAAGTCATCGCTGCCGGCGGGCTGCATATCCTTGGCACCGAAAGGCATGAGTCAAGGAGGATAGACAATCAGTTGAGAGGGCGTTCCGGACGTCAGGGAGACCCGGGTTCATCAAGGTTTTATCTTTCTCTGGAAGATGACCTCATGAGGATATTCGGTTCGGACAAGATCTCCGGACTGATGGGTAAATTAGGGATGGAAGAGACCGTACCAATAGAACATAAGTGGATAACCAAGTCAATAGAGACTTCACAAAAGAGGGTTGAGGCCCATAATTTTGATATCAGAAAACACCTGATTGAATATGATGACGTTAACAATAAACAGAGGACAGAGATTTATTCATTCAGGCGGGAGATACTGAAAGGTGATAATCACAGGGACAAGATACTTGAATTGATTGAAAATGTCCTCGAGGACATTCTTTCCGTTTATTGTCCGGAAGAAAAGCATTCTGAGGAATGGAATATAAAGGGACTGCGGGACGCGCTTTACGGACAGTTTTCCATATATCCTGAAATAGAGGCAAAACGTATTGAAGAACTTCGCAATGAGCTGTTGGAAGGTGTTAAACAGGCGTATGAGAAAAAGGCACAGGAAGTCGGCGCAGAGACATTCAGGTATCTTGAGAAGATGATGCTACTTCAAGTACTTGATTCTCAATGGAAGGACCACCTTCTGAGCATGGATCATTTAAAAGAAGGCGTAGGGCTTCGTGGATATGGACAAAGAGACCCCCTTGTGGAATATAAAAAAGAGGCCTTTGAAATCTTTGGCGACCTGAGCGGCAGGGTTGCTGCAGAAGTGGTTGCAAGGCTTATGAAGATCCAGATCGCCAGGGAAGAAAAAATAGAAAGAAAATTTGCCGCAAGACCTGCAAGGCTGAATTACGGCAGGGGCGGTGAAGACGCTAAACCGCAGACCGTTATCAAGGACAGGAAGGTCGGCAGGAACGATCCATGCATTTGCGGGAGCGGGAAAAAATATAAAAAATGTTGCGGTGTAAATGCATAATAACGATCTTGTAAATTACTTTGACGAGATTACAAGTATACTCTCTACCTCCTCCGACCTAAAGAAGAACCTGATTTCTGTTATGAGAAAGATAAAGGTTTTTACAGGGGCAGAGGCCTGGTCTCTTCATATAACCGATGACCCTTTCTTTAAAGCAATAGGTTTAAGGAAATCTATCAACATAATAAAGTTCAGAGATGAGAAGGGCGCAGGTATTACAGGCCTGGTGCTGGAAAAAGGGGTTCCGGTCATTGTCAGGGATACGTCGAAAGACAAGCGTTTTAACAAGCAATCAGACGGATTTGATAAACTCAAGGTTAGATCATTAATATGCTCTCCTTTGAAAGTAAATAATGGAATTGTCGGCATTCTGAGACTGATTAACAAAAGACGGGAAAGTTCTTTTTCAGATACAGATTTAAAACTGCTTGTTAATATTTCTTACAGTATTGCCATGATTTTCGAGCGGGCCTTTCTCTTCAGAAAAATAGAAGAAATTACGGTAACAGATGACCTCACCGGCCTTTATAATATCCGTTTCCTCAACCGGTCCATTGAGATCGAAATAGAGAGGTCCTTGCGATATGGCTCACTGTTTTCACTTATTTTCCTGGATGTTGATAACCTGAAAAAAGTAAACGAGAGGTTCGGACACCTTGCCGGCAGTAAAGTGCTTATCGAGACAGCCGGGTTGTTGCAGGATAATTTGAGAAAAGTCGACGTAATAATACGATATGGAGGAGATGAGTTTGTGATTATTCTCCCCCAGACTCCAATAGAGGCAGGGTTTCTGATAGCCGAGAGGCTGAGAAAAATTATGGAAAAAAACCTGTTCCTAAAAAAAGAAAAAAGCCCGATTAACATGACAGCAAGCTTTGGGGTCGCGTCTTTCCCTGATAATGCTGATAGTAAAGAAGCCCTGCTCAAACTTGCGGATAAAGCTATGTTTCGCGGCAAGTCTTCGACAAAGAACGTCGTTTTTGCGGCGAAGTAAAAGTAGTTTTATCAAACGAGAGGAACAAACCTCTTCCAAAATTCCAGCCAAAAACAAATTGAAATATTCTGTTGGACATTGTAGATTACTACAGTAGTTATCAACACTTTTCTCCTTAGCAATTAGAAAATTCAGTAGAGGGGAGGAGATTTTTGGGGCTAAGAAGTTATGCAAACTCTTTCTGAAATAGTAAATCAGATAAATCAGGCGGTCAAAATCGCTGACTCAACTCCCAACGAGCCTGAAAAGAAACTCCGTGAACTGGTCTCACCAATCTGGGAATCCTTCCTAAAAGAAAAGCGTGTCGGTCTCAGTCTTCAAATACGCGATGAACTTATATTGGCAAATGGAAGGGCTGACACTGTTTTCAACCGCTTGATTCTTGAATACAAAAAACCTTATTCCATAAAATCGGATAATAATAAAAATCGTCAACTGATGACTACGCTATAAATATGACCAGCCTAAATACCTTTGAAGTTGATTATGAAAAGTGCTTTCAAGGCATTGCTGGTGACAAGCGGCAAAAGGCAGGGGCTTTATTGCCTATTATTCCTCCCCGCGAGAGATGGGAACACTTTCTTTCTTCTATAAGAACCGAATGGAATATCTGGCGACGTGATTTAACAAAATATCCGAAGTGTCTGATAGTTCTTTATGGCGGCTTGGCATTTTATGAATATGATGAAAATACGTTCTGGCCTCAGTTTTATAAAGCAGTTGGAAGTGACCAATTACCTGCCAATCAGCAAACTGACATCAACAACGCTTTCTCAAAAGTAGCCGAGCAGTTAGGTTTAAAGATACAACAAAGAAGTAAGGGCACAGCCTTTGTTAGTTCAGCAGTGTATCATATAGGCATTCCGCTTTCTCTGTGGGATGGTTTTATAGACATTTGCGAATGGGCGTTGTGGCGTGAAGATTGGGAAGTATTGACTGATGAAGAATGGGCTGAGTCTGTCGAAAAACGTGCGGGAGGTAGAAAACGTCTTAAAAGATTTTTAATTGATAACCGTGAAGCTGCAACAACTTTTGTTAAAGAAATACTCGATGCCCGTCAGATTCTGACCAATAATCCAAATTACACTATAGCTGATTTAAAACAGGCATGTTTTCTTCGTCCGGAATATTTTGATGAAGTTCCTGAAACCGCTGAGTTTTTGCGACCGGAAAATCCAGAATCACTTTTTCAAGACCGAGCCAGACTGATTTGTGATCTGCAACGTCGTTGTATTAGCGTACAATTACCTGCTGTAAAAAGAGATAAACTCCCCGCAATATGGATCGTTGGCACATGTACACAAAAAGCAGCTGCCACACCTGATGAATTGGTTCTAAATTCACAGGCTTTTGATTCTGCACTATATATAAAACTTAAATCTGAAACAAAAGAGGAAATACAAAGGTTGCTTGGAATAAAGCCTTGGGGAATGATTGACCTTGAGAGAGGTGCATTTATCAACGCAAATCGTCAACAGTTGCCGCTAAGAAGCTATGCAATTATTTCTCCTGAAAAACTGGAGATATCTCGAAAAGGTTTCGATGAAGAAGAAAATCCAGTTAACGAGTCATTTGAATTATCAGACGGAGCAATATGTTTTGTAACCCGTCTTTGGCCCAATGGGAAGTATGCAGAGCTTTTGGTAAAAAATATTAGTGATGAATCAAAAATATCATTCCGAACAAAATCTAACATTGAAGCACGATTTTATGTTGGCAAGAGAAATCATGCAGCAAATTATAAGATGCTTGAGGATGGAAGAATCCAGACAGATACATTGCCAGCGCTTTGTCTCTCAATACCATGCGGCTATTTTAGTGATAGCATTACGGCTTTGAGCAGATTTCAGGTTCTTATGGATGGAAAACCTGCTGGTGGAACGTGGAAAAATCTGGTGATACAGGATGGCGATGATCGAGATTATTATACATGGGAAGGCTGGAGGTTCATTGAAAAAAAAGAAGCCAGGGTGCTGAGGGACTTCAGAGAACTTGGTGATTGTTATAAGTCCCCAGATCTTAAGGGCGATCATGTTTTTTCAATTAAGTCACCTGAATTCAGAATTGACTACAAACTCAGTATAGACCACTCTAAAACTGAGATTAAAAATTGCTGGGAAAAACTTCCCGGAGCATTTCTTTTGTGGTTTCTCCTTTGCCAGCCAACTCAAGAAAATAAAGGCTTGAAATTTGACGACTTGTTATTAGCTAAAGACATTATTGAGCCAAATGAGTTTTTATTATGGAAGCTTCTGGGGAAGTATGCAAAAAAAGGCTTTTTCATTTTGAAGGGTCGCCATTGGATGATTGCTGAGTCCAGAGCTGTGCTTAACGAAGCTGATAATAAATGTTTGCTACAATACTGTGGTAATCCCTCAATACTATGGGAGTTATATAGAGAAATAAATGTTCGCAATTTACCTATTGTTGAAGTAATAGACAAGAAGCGTGAATTGCCATATCTGCAGATGAGTTGGGAAAGCTATCTAAAAGGGAAAATTGAAAGATACCTCATAAAAAAGGGTGTTCATATAGGAGAAACGCTGTGGACTCATTAACTGGCCGTTTTCAGAAGGAAGTTTTTCTGCCATATCTCGAAATGCTCAAAGCAGAATACAGATTTCATCACCCCACTTTTGACCATGCTAAAAAAATGTGGGAAGAAAAGCTGACAGAGCAAGAATTAATTAATGGTCCGTACCTGGAAAAATCTCAAATTTATGAAGCTGGGGAACCGTTAGAAGCTCTTGGTCTTAACGAGGCAACAATTGCCACCATCAATAAGAGACTTGGTGGGCGTAGCTTATGGAAGCACCAGACCGATGCGCTCAAACTACTTCTCAACGGGGAGAATGCAGTTATTGCTACAGGCACAAGCAGCGGGAAGACACTATGCTATCAAGTTCCCATTCTTGATGATTTAATTCGTGACCCGTCCCCAGGTCTCCGTGCAATAATAATCTATCCGCTTAATGCATTAGTTAATGACCAACTTGATGAATGGGAAAGGATGCTAAAAGATCATTCTCATATCACGTTTGCCCGTTTTACTGGACAGACTCCGGCTTCACAGGAAGATTATGAAGAACGTTTAAGGGATGTCATTATAGAAAAATCAAGCGATAAAGGTGGTTTTACTCAGCAGGAATTACAAAGAGAAGCCGATCGGCAGTTAAAACAAGAATTAAGAAACGATATCCCCAATAAACTCAATCACCGCGAAGCAATTCGAGATAACCCTCCTCATGTGTTAATTACAAATTTCTCTATGCTGGAATATCTGCTTGAGCGACCAATTGATGCATCTATTTTTAGGAACTCACATCTTAAATTTATAGTGCTTGATGAAGCACATGCATATCGTGGCGTGCAAGCAACTGAAATAGCTTTCCTGATCAGACGCTTAAAAGATAGACTCGGCCAGGATAAAATTACGTGCATAGCTACGTCTGCCACACTTGGGAAAAAAGGAGATAAACAGAGCACCGAGAAGGTGAGAAAATTTGTCTCTCATCTGTTTAATGAAGAGTTCAATGAACTAAATCCTATTTACGGAACACCTGCGGAGCCACAACTTGAAAAACCATCTTTCTGCCCAATCCCAGGCCAATACTTAAAGGCAATTGAGATTTTACGCAAAGACAAAGATGCTGAAATTGGACAATATCTTGGTGCCAGAATACCGGCAACAAATAATGCCGAGATACTTTTACATGATGAAAACCTCTACCGTCTTCGTAAAGAAATTCTGAATAAACCAAAGCGGTTGATTGATGCTGCTAACGAATTGTGGCAAAACGATCCTCAAGCCCATGAAGGATTACAAGCCCTTTTAGAAATAGTTGCTACTGCAAAATCAGATGAAACGCATGAAGATTTACTGCCTACCCGGTTGCATTATTTTGTGAGAGCGCAAGACGGGCTGCATGTTTGTTTGCATAAGCAATGTCCTGGTCGTAGAGATGGCAAACCGGCTTTTTTTGTGTCGAGAAAGAATAATGATGAAACTCCGGAGGGATCGTGTCCGGACTGCGACAGTATAGGGCAAATTTCTAAACTCATTGAGGTTGTCACATGCCGCAAATGTGGGTACCTTTATGGAGCGTTGCAGGATTTAGGCCCTCGTCGCGCTCAAAATCCTGATAGCGGAAATGATGAGACTAAACCTTACTTTGACTCATTCAGCACCGAGTTGGGCTGGGCAGCGGATTCCTTCTGGTCGTATTTCAGCGTTGAAGATGATTTGCCTTATCCCAATCAGCCCAAGACAGAGGAAGACGACGATGATCAGGACGACTTATTTATAAACCCTGCAAAGCTGGAATGGTGTGTTATTTGCGGCAAGAAGAGTGATAAGGGAGCAGGTGATAACTGCGCCTGTGATAATCCTCATCTGCGGGAAATAAAAATCTTTCATCGTCAATGTCCACACTCAGGAAAATCAAAGAATAATGATAACTTATATAAGCAGGTGAAGAAAGCATTAACGTCATGTCTAAACTGTGGCGCGAAAAATGGCTCAGGACTCGAACCAGTCCGCCGCTTTCAGGAATCTGATGATGAGACAGGATTAGCTATGGCTATTCCTCTTGCTCATTTTAACGTCAGCAATCTTAGGGGTAATAATAAAGCCTATCGTAAGCTGCTTTGCTTCACAGATCATCGTCAACGCGCTGCCGCGTTCCCTTCATTACTTGAAGAAGAAACCTTTGTGCATGACATGGGGCGCAAGATTGTAGAAATAGTTAATGAAAGTAAAGAACCTTTTGATTTAGTGGCACTTGGCATTAAACTCTCAGAAATAGCAGACACACATTCAGGAGAGTATGATCCTGATTTTTTCTTGCCAGTGTCAAGGTTGCCGGATGACTTGCCAACAGATTCTCGACAAAAGAGGAATATTTTCACAAATTTATGGATTGGCGAAACTATTAGTTACTTCGGCATACCGGATTCAGCAAGAGAATCAGCAGAGGATTTAGGACTTGTCAGTGTTCGTTTTCAGGTAACTAAAGAACAGACTAATCAGTTTAATTCTATTTTAAGCAAATTCAATCTTTCACCGGGAGATTCTGATTCCTTACTGCAAGTCTTGCTCGGCTTTATAAGACAGAGCAAAGCTTTTACTTTGCCAAACGGTGTAAGCGCTGACGATCCTGCATTTGGGCGTGTAACTCCTGACATATCTTATATACTGAAGGCTGAGAGAGGAAAAGGAATTGCAAATACAAAAAGGTGGTTACCATGCCTTAATAAAGACGGCAGTTTTAAAGATAATATGATTACGGATTATTTACGCCGAGTGCTTCAGTTACCGTCAGGAGAGGTTTTATCCGTTGCTGAAAATATCTGGGACTTCATAACTTCACAGGACATATTGATCGGGAAACAAAACAGATGGAAGATTGACCATGAACGAATTTTTATTTTAAAGGCTTTATCACGGTTTATTTGTAAGCGTTGCAGTATTGTTGCTACATATTCTTCACGTCATGTCTGCCCGAGAAAAGAGTGCGACGGCAGATTAGAAGGTCAATCTTTCAATGCATCAAAAGAAAACATTATTGCCCGTTGGGTTGCGGGAAAGGGTTTACCGCAATTCACTGGTTTAAAATCTGAAGAGCATACCGCACAAATCAATAAGGAATTAGCCAGAATAATCGAAAACGAGTTTCGTGCCGAAGGAATAAATCTCTTGAGCAGTACAACGACATTTGAGATGGGCATTAATATAGGGGACTTGTCAAAAATATTGCTTCGAAATGCTCCTCCGAACAGCGCAAGTTATGTTCAAAGGGTTGGACGGGCTGGTCGTGGTAAAGACAAAAACTCTGTCTGTGTCACTTTATGCAGACGTACAAAATATGATGCTGATGCATGGAACGATCCTCCGCGTCTGATGTCGGGAGAGGTACGCACACCAACAGTGTTTATACAAAATAAAGTTATAGCACAGAGACATTTTAATGCCATTGTTTTTGCGCAATTCTTAAGGATTAAGATTGCTCAGGAGCGTGCTCTTGGAACAGTTAAACAATCAATACGGTTAGAATCTTTCCTGCCATTAGCTTCACGAGTGAATATTCCTGATAACTGGTTTCAGATTCGCCCGACAGAATTATTCCTGGATTTCCTGGCATGGCTTAAACATCAAAATGAAACTGATGTTTTTCAAACAGAGGCAGGACGATCATTATTAGAAGCTATTACAAACTTTGAGAATGGAAAAGCCGAAGCAAGTAAGATGTATAAAGATGTTATTGATAAAATTGCCGAAGAGTTATTGGAACTTATGGCTGAAAGACAGACACTTTATAGACAGGGATTCTTAACAGTTGACGTTGAACAGTCAATAAAGAACCTTTTAGGCGGCGACATTATTGCTGTTCTGGCAAAGCGAGGATTCCTACCCAGATACGCCTTTCCGCTTGATGTTGTAACTTTAGAAACAAAAACTAACCGATGGTCCAAGGAGGAAGATGTAGAATTGAGCAGAGACCGGGGAATAGCAATTTCAGAATTCGCTCCCGGCGCGCAAGTTATTGCTCATAAAAAAATATTTACAAGCGCAGGGCTTTATGTAGTCAGTAAGACTGACAAGCCTGCACGGCAGTGGTACTCTAAGTGTCCCAGTTGTGAACAGATAAGAACGGCGCTAACACAAGATGCCTTGACTGGTAGCTGCAATGTCTGTAACCGTTCAATTACGTCCCAATATATTTTTCCATTTATTGAGCCTAAAGCATTTAGTATTCTTGTTGATAAAAAAACTCAGGGCACAGCCCGACACCGACGCAGCATGTTAATTCGT
Organism: Thermodesulfovibrionia bacterium; assembly: GCA_020057065.1. Lineage (GTDB taxonomy): Bacteria > Nitrospirota > Thermodesulfovibrionia > UBA6902 > UBA6902 > SURF-23. Next base: position 12,840 of record JAGVGM010000299.1, on the reverse strand, counting down.
CAGAGACAAGTGCTTACACATTTTATAGATTCTGTTGATGACAGTAATTTTACAGATTTTAAATTATTCCGCATAGCCTTGAAGGAGAATGGAAACTTATTTCGTTATAATAAAGGCCCTGGAAACAATGGATTTATGCTTTGTCCTACTTGTGGATTCAGTGAACCGCTTCGCAGTTATAAGGCTGGGAAAAAACATAAAAAGCTCCGTGCTTTTTCAAAGGAAGTAAATTGCAATAATGAGCAGCCATGGACAAAGCCCATAGCTTACGGACATCAGTTTCAGAGTTTTTGTCTGATTATTCGTCCTGCAAAAATTCCCCCTTCGGTGGAGTCTTTGGCCTTTGCTTTACAAAAGGGCTTATGCATGCTCCTGGATATCGAGACTTCTGATATTGGTGTTTCATGGCGATGGCTGGCAAATAAGTCTGATAGAGCAGGCACGGAAATAATTCTTTACGATCAGACACAAGGAGGCGCCGGCTTTGTGAGAGAAGGTTTTGACAACTGGAAACAAGTAGTTGAAAAAGCTTATGAGGTTTGTAATACATGCAAGTGCGAAAGAGCGTGTTACGATTGTTTGAAGAATTATCGTAATCAATCGTATCATGAGGATTTAGATAGAATGAGCGTGATTAATTTTATTTAACAAATAATTATCCATGACACTCGATGAACTACAAGAACTCCACTACATAACTCCAATTGCAAATATGAAATCAATTGTTACAAAAGGAATATTATCCCATTACAAAGCCGAAAAAATACCGCACAAATCAGTTGCAATGGATGAAATTCAAGAACGACGGAAAAAGGTGGTTGTTCCGGGTGGACGGCCGCTTCATCATTATGTGAATTTATATTTTCATGCACGAAACCCTATGATGTTTAAAAGAAAGAATTCACATGAAGAACTATGTGTTATCAGAGCAAATTAAGGATGTTTTGATGCTTTCTGCAGTTGTTGTTACTGACAAAAATGCTTCAAGCGAATATGTTAGATGGGCTTCGGCTCCTGATGGTCTTAAGATAGTAGATCGGGAACTTGTATTTGCAACATACTGGCATCATGATGATCCAATAGAGAAATTTCGTCATGCTTCCATTAAATGTGCCGAGGTCTTAGTGCCTGATAAAGTAGCTGGTGATTTTATTCTTGGGGCATATGTCTCATGCGAAGAAAGCAAAGCAAGACTTTATGATATAATTAAAACAATTGAACCTTCTTTTTCAATAACTGTGAATCCTGATTTGTTTTTTCGATGAGAGGGAATGATGATTAAAATTTTAGTGGGCGATCTGTTTGAATCTGATTGTCAGACCATTGTTAATACTGTCAATACAGTTGGAATTATGGGAAAAGGAATCGCTCTTGAGTTTAAAAAACGTTTCCCCGATATGTTCAAGGATTATGAAAAAAGCTGTACTGAAGGCAAAGTTAAACTTGGAGAGCCTTATTTATATAAAAGACTCATGCTCCCGTAGATATTAAACTTTCCGACAAAGAAGCATTGGCGGTCAGTATCTAACATTTCAGATATTGTGCGCGGCTTAAAATATCTTGAACAGCATTATAAGGAATGGGGTATTACTTCCATTGCCATACCTCCGCTTGGCTGTGGTTATGGTCAACTTGAGTGGAAGATTGTTGGACCAACTCTTTACCGCTATATGAAACGGTTTGATATTGCTGTAAAACTTTATGCCCCTACAGGAACTACTCCTGAAGAACTTTCTCAAGAGTTTTTATCAAAAGAAATGCCACAACCCGTTTTAACAGGGGCAAAAACTAACAATAAGATTGAATCAGGTTTAATAGCGGTAGTTGAAGTGCTTTCAAGAATCGAAAAAGAGCCTTATCATTGGCCTATTGGCCGGACGATGTTCCAGAAGATTGCTTATTTTGCTACTGAAATGGGGCTGACGACCGGATTAACTTATTCTCGCGGGAGCTTTGGTCCTTTTGCTTTAGACCTGAAATTCAAAATAACCAAACTTGTCAATAACGGACTTATTAAAGAAGAACAACTTGGACGGATGTTCAGTGTAAAAACCGGGGCGACCTTTCAGGATGCAAGTAAACTCTATCAACATGAGATAGAAGATTCAAAACAGGTTATCGAAAGGCTTACAGATTTATTCCTGAGAATAAATACCACACATCAGGCAGAACTGGCCTCAACAGTTCATTTTGCCGCGCAATCACTTCAGAAAACAAATAAGGAGAAACCTTCTGAAACTGATGTATTAAATGCGGTTCTGGAGTGGAAACAACGGCGACAACCAGCTTTTGACAAAGGCGAAGTGGCAAAAACAATTCGTAATCTTGCTTCATTAGGCTTGCTATCTGTAAAACCGAGTGAGGACTTGCCGATGTTGGAAGAAATTTTAATTTAGTATGTTCTGCCCTCATCTGATAGTGTAAGTTCTGATTTTTCCACTCATGATATTGTAAAATTATAATTACCAAATTATTCTTCGGAGATCGAAAACCACCATGTTCGACTGGTTCAGTAATAAATATCGCCAAATTCTGGATAACATGCCGGAGGGTGTGTATCTTGTTGACATTGATCAAAAGATACAATACTGGAACAGTGCAGCCGGTTCATTGACCGGAGTTAGCGCTGATGAAGTCCTCCGCAAAGCCTTTCAGGACATGCTCATTCAATACGAAGATGAGAAGGGTAATCCTTTGCAGGCGTTTGAATATCCTGTAGCGCTTTGTTTTCAGGAGAAAAAATTAATCTGCAGATTATATTATCTGAAATCAAGGGACAACAGAAAGATTCAGGTTGAAGAGAGCGCCTCACCACTGTTTTTCAAAGGGCAATTCAAAGGGGTAATAGCCACAATTAAAAATATTACACGATGTATAGACATGGTAGAGTCCAGGCTGAAAGCCGAAAGGAAGGAAAGACTGATACCGATATGCGGCTGGTGCAAGAAGATAAGAAGCGATAAAAATTACTGGGAACAGCTTGAGACCTACCTTACAAATGAGGGTTTTGGGATCTTTACTCACGGAATGTGTCCTTCCTGCGCCGAAAAAATATTTGAGAAGAAAATATATCTCGAGAGCTATCAGCAGATATGTAAATCAATAAGCGCCAGCATTTCTCTCCAGGAAGTATTACAGCTTATCGTAATAAATGTAGTGAAGGTTATGAATGTCAAGGCAAGCCTGCTCCGGCTGCTAAATAGAGATACAAAACAGCTCGAACTGGCGGCATATTACGGACTGAGTGAAAAATATGCCAATAAAGGGCCTGTAGCTTATGATGCGAGCATTGATGATGCGCTTGCAGGCAAACCCGTGTCGGTATACGACATTACAGAACATGAAGATTCGAAATATCACAAGGAAGCTTTAGATGAAGGCATAAGGAGTATTCTTTCAATTCCCCTGCGTCTTGAGAAGGAAGTGATAGGGGTGCTCAGGATGTATACTACGGAACCTGTTATGTATACCGAAGAGGATCTTAAATTTATTACAGCAATAGCAGAGCAGGCTGCAACAGCAATAGTAAATGCCCGACGCTTTGAAAAGGCAGTATCCAGGGAGAAAGAATATCTCCGGGTCTTTGAAGAAATTACAAAGACGGTAAGCTCATCTCTCCATCTCAAGGATGTTCTTGACATGATAGTGAAGAAAATCCCCCAGGTAATGGGCTTAAAAGGCAGTTCGGTCAGACTTATGGACAAGGAGAAAAAGCAGTTGGAGCTCGCAGCCCACTACGGACTGAGCGAGAAATATGCCAATAAGGGACCGGTGTCTTATGATAAAAGTATCGATGACGCCCTTGCAGGGAAGGCAGTTTCAGAATATGATGTTATGGAAAATAAGGATGCACTGTATTATAAGGAAGCTGTTGAAGAGGGGATTATGCGTATCCTTTCGATTCCCATGCGTTTCAAGAATGAAATTATCGGAGTGCTCAGATTATATTCGGACAAACCGGTTCAATATAATGATGAAGACTTCCGGTTCATGTCAGCTATTGCGGAGCAGACTGCTATAGCAATTGTAAATGCGGAATATTTTGAAAAAGAGATCTCCAGGGAAAAAGAATATCTCAAGGTGTTTCAGGAAGTCACAAGGACAATCAGCTCAACTTTGCATGTTAGAGAAGTGCTGGATATGATAGTGAGAAAAATTCCGGAGGTGCTTAAGTTAAAGGCAGCCACAATTCGCTTGCTTGATCACACGGGTAAAAAACTCATCCTTGTAGCGTCGCACGGCCTCAGCGAGAAATATCTTAACAGGGGGCCTGTTGATACCGAGGAGAATGTGATAGAAGCGCTGAACGAAAAACCTGTTGCCATTTATGATGTTACTACCGATTCAAAGATCCGGTATCAGAAAGAGGCTGCTGAAGAAGGGATAAAAAGCATACTCACATTGCCTGTTGTTGCAAGAGGAAAGGTGCTCGGCATATTAAGGCTTCTCACTGGGGAACATAGGGACTTCTCGCAGCAGGAAATAGATTTCTCTGCCTCTCTTGCGGAACAGTGCGGAATAGCGATAGAAAATGCAACAATGTATGAAAAAACAAAAAAAGAGTACGATGAAATGATACAGTTCGTCGACGGGGCTTTTTTTGAAAAAGAGTAGGGGCGGGTTTAAAACCCGTCCCTACGATTAAGGATATCCTGCAATCGTTCTTATTCTCTCTGCTTTTCCTGTTTCCTGTTCTTCTTGCGCCATTCCTGATATCTTTTGCGTGCTTCAGGGGAGATTGTAATCCTGTCCATAACATTCCAGTCGATTCGAATAGTATCACTTATGATCATAGGGGCCCAGACTCTCTCGACCGGTACCAATTCATTATTGCTGCCTGCAGTCTCTATCACATTTGATACCCTTGCCCCGCTTATTGCGTCTATTTCCATTATATCTCCTAAGAGTTTGAAAGCTTACTATATTTTAATACTTTCTTCTCACGTATGTCACTAATTATTTGTCCTGCCATTTGCTAAAACCTACAGACTCTCCAGCGTCCGTATCAGCGCTTCTGCTTTTTTTAGAGTCTCGTAGTATTCCCTTTCCGGATCAGAATCAGCCACGATACCTGCGCCGGCCTGCACATAAGCCATATTATGCTTGATAACAAAGGTCCTGATAATGATATTCAGGTCCATATCCCCGGTAAAACTTATATATCCTATAGACCCGGTATATGGACCGCGTGTGACCGGTTCGAGCTCATCTATGATCTCCATACATCTAACCTTCGGTACTCCCGTTATCGTTCCTCCTGGGAAAGTGGCACGGATGACATCAAAACAATCCATGCCGCCTGCAAGTATACCTTTTACATTAGACACTATATGAATGACATGTGAATAGTCTTCCGTAATCATGTGCTCATCTACCTCTACGGAGCTGTAATCAGAGATCCTGCCGAGGTCATTCCTTTCAAGATCTATAAGCATCAAATGCTCAGCTCTTTCTTTCTCATTCAGTAAAAGGTCAGCCCTCATCTGATTATCTGCTTCAGCATTTTTTCCTCTTGGGCGCGTGCCTGCAATTGGTCTTGTTTCGACAATATTACCGGTAACCCTCACCAGTCTCTCGGGTGATGAACTCGCGATGTGATAATCTCCCATGTCAAGATATGCAGCGAAAGGTGACGGATTAATTTTACTCAGGGTCTGATAAATCTGCCAGGAATTAATTGAGCCGATATGAGCGGATACCCTTTGAGAAAGGTTTGCCTGAAAAATATCTCCTGCTTTTATATATTCTTTTGCTTTTTTTACAATGTTCATATATTTCTCTTGCCCCATCTCGTGGTGTATGTGTATATTGGCAGGGGCGGGGTTTAAACCCGTCCTCACAGGAGAATTAATTTTTTCATAGATTGTATTAATTTTCTCGCATGCCCTGTCATAAGCATCTTCCCACCCGGTAAGGGCGGGTTTAAAACCCGCCCCTACTTTGCTATGTTGTTCTTCTGAACTTTGCAGCGGGCAGGAGATGATGAACGTCTTTTGCAGTTTATGGTCAACTGCTATCACGGTATCGATCAGCATAAAATGAGCGTCAGGAATATTAAGGTCATCAACTGCGGTTCTCGGTATATTTTCGAAGTAATGCACAAAATCATAACTCAACATGCCAACGGCTCCGCCGATAAAAGGGGGAAGATCCGGAGGTGATTCAATTTTGTATCCGTTGAGGAGTTCCTTTAATTTTTTTAGAGGGGAGAGATTTCTGAAGCTATTTGTGCCTTCCGTTTGGGCGGGTTTAAAACCCGTCCCTGCAAATTCATCGCTGTTTTCTATCTCAATAACACCGTTCTTCACCTTAAAAACAAGAAAAGGTTCAGCTCCAATGAAAGAATATCTGGCAATTTTTTCAGGCCCCTTTATGCTTTCAAGGAGAAAGCTGTTTGGAGATTGTATAGCTTCAAAAATAGTCTGAGGCGATATGAACGGTAGTTCTGCATAGACAGGGGAAACTTTTCCGGCCTTTGCGTTGTCGATGAATTTGGACTTTGAAGGTAGAGTTTGAAACATTCGATTTGATGCTGGTTTAATAATATTGTAGTTAAAAAATCTCCCCTATCCCCTCTTTGCCAAAGAGGGGTAGTATTGCAGTTCCCCTTTTGAAAAAGGGGGAGTAAGGGGGATTTTTCTACTACATTTATAGACCATTTATCTCTTCCACAATCCGCTTTAGCGCACTAACAGGATTCGGCTGTGACAAAATCGCCCTGCCGATAACAAGATAATCAGATCCTCTTCTTAAGGCTTCTTTAGGCGTTAACATCCTTTTCTGGTCATCTGCTGAAGCCCATGACGGCCTGATGCCCGGGGTGACTATCAAAAAGTCTTTTCCAAAGTGAGCCCGGATGTTTTCTGCGTCCGCAGGTGAGGCAACTACTCCATCCAGTCCGGCTCTCTGCGCAAGTCCTGCAAGATGTTTAACCTGTACGCCCATACGCATTGCGATGCCAAGTTCATCCTGCAAGGCAGGCTGATCAATACTGGTCAGAATGGTCACACCGATCAGCTTTGGTCTTTCAATATTTTCATCGAGTGAGATCTTTCTTATAACCTCTACTGCCTTTCTCATCATTTCAAGCCCCCCGAGAGTATGAACATTGAACATAAAAACCCCGAGTCTTGCAGCGGCTGCAGCGGACTTTGCAACGGTATTAGGGATGTCATGAAATTTGAGGTCCAGGAAGACCTTTTTACCCATCGAATTGATCTTTTTAATGATCTCAGGGCCAACCGCGGTAAAAAGTTCGGTGCCGACCTTAAAGATTTCTATATGCTCTTCAAATTGGTACGCGATCCTGATTGCCTCGTCGTAGTCATGCACATCAAGGGCAAGTATTATGCGGTCTTTAGGTTTCATGAAAGATCAAATATGAAAAAATCAAAGATAAAAATATGGGATGTATGCTTATATAAAATTATTTCCATAATTTTGCTTTTTGATTTATTATTTTTAAATTTTAGCGAGTGTTATCCCTTTCTGCGCCTGGTACTTGCCTGCTTTGTCAGCATATGATCTTTCGCAAACCTCATCAGCGCCAAGAAATAAAAGCTGTGCAATGCCCTCATGTGCATATAACTTAACAGGCAGCGGGGCTGTGTTGGATATCTCGATTGTCACATGACCTTCCCATTCAGGCTCAAGGGGGGTTACGTTGACTATTATCCCGCATCGCGCATATGTTGATTTGCCGAGACAGATGACGATCGCTTCCCTGGGGATCTTGAAATATTCCAAAGAAGTGGCAAGAACAAAAGAGTTTGGAGGTATTATGCAAACATCACCAGTAAAATCGATGAAACTCTGTGGGTCAAATTTTTTAGGATCGATAACTGTACTGTTTATATTGGTAAAAATCTTAAATTTATCGGTTATACGCATGTCATAGCCATATGAGCTTACTCCATATGAAATAACGCCCTTTCTCACCTGCTTTTCAGAAAATGGCGATATCATCCCATTCTTTGCCATTTTCTTTATCCAGCGGTCATTTTTTACCATTGAGTTTTCTCCTTTACAGATGAATTTTCAAAGGGTAACATAAAGCTTTTTATTTTACAATATACATTATGTAATTTGCAGTTGATAGAATGAAATGTTTTTGATATGATTGGTTATCGTAATTTATTGTAAATTCAGCTTTAATGAAATCAAATACATAAGGAGGCAAAATGGCAGATGTTTTAACAAAACTGAAAAGCTGCATCAGTATCGCCAACGGTAAAGTGCAGGTCAATGATGCGGTAGCAGTACGTGGATTGATTGACGATCTTATTTATGAGGCTGTTTTTAATCCAGACGAGGAAAAGAGAAAGGGGCTGCAAAAACTGGTTATAGAAATAGCCAAGCAAATGGGCGCAGTGCCTTCATCCATTCAGTCGCTTTATGAAGAAATGGGGAAAAATTATCCCGGTTTTACAGTGCCTGCAATGAATATCAGAGGGCTCACTTATGATACATCACGGGTGATATTCAAGAAGGCGATAGAAAAAAATGTCAGCGCTATGCTATTTGAAATAGCTCGCTCCGAGATCGGCTATACAAAACAGAAACCTGTCGAATATACTGCGGTTGTGCTTGCAGCAGCCGTGCGTGAAGGCTTTGCAGGTCCTGTATTTATCCAGGGCGACCACTTTCAGCTTATCAGGAAGAACTATCTGTCAGGCCCGGACCTTGAAAAAAATTATATAAAGGGTCTGATAAAGGAGGCTATTGAAGCTGAGTTTTACAATATCGACATAGATTCATCTACGCTTGTTGATCTCGATAAGTCGACGTTGCAAGAGCAGCAGAGACCCAACTTCGGCATCGCCGCGGAACTTACAGAATACATAAGAAGTCTTGAGCCTGCCGGAGTCACAGTATCAGTCGGTGGTGAGATCGGAGAGATAGGCGGAAAGAACAGTACCCCGGAGGAATTAAGGGCCTACCTTGACGGTTTCAAAGAAACGTATAAAGGCAAGGGCGTAAGTAAATTGAGTGTCCAGACAGGCACTGCACACGGCGGGGTAGTACTGCCGGATGGAACTCTCGCAAAGGTGAAAATCGATTTTGACACTCTCAGGCAGATGTCATATGCGGCGAGAAAGGAATATGGCCTATCAGGAGCGGTCCAGCATGGCGCTTCAACATTGCCCGACGAAGCGTTCCACACTTTCCCTGAGACAACCACATCTGAAGTGCACCTTGCAACAGGATTTCAGAACATCATGTACGACAACCCGGCGCTGCCGGCAGCGTTTAAGAATGAAGTATATGAATACTTAAAACAGGAATGCGCGAAAGAGAGAAAAGAAGGACAGACAGACGAGCAGTTCTTCTACAGCACGCGTAAAAAAGGCTTTGGCACCCTGAAGAAAAAGTGGTGGGACCTTCCTGAAAATGTGAAAGCTCCGATCATGAAGGAACTTGAAGAAAAATTTGATCTTCTTTTCAGGGAATTAAGGGTTGGTAATTCAAAGGATATAGTTGATAAAACAGTAAAGCCTGTGGTAGTTGAGAAGAAAGTGCCGGATAATATATTGGGATAAACAGGTTGTTCTGCTTATTCCCATCTATTAAGAGGGGTAAGGGGTGTGTTACCTTTTTTGACAAAGAGGGGTTAGAGGAGATTATCAGACTGAAAGAGAAGCGGGTTCAGGTGTTAAGCCTGAACCTGCTTTTTTGTATGCAAGCGGCAAAAAAACGACAGTTATTTATGTTAGAAAGCTGCACTGCAGGTACGTTTATAACATTATTTTTCATTTGCGTTTTTTGCTAACAACAAGAGGGTGAAAAAAATTTAACTCCATGAACAAATTTTAAGTGATAATGAACTTCTGAAGTTATGGATAACATCTAAATATCCTCAAAATTTGTTTAGACTGAAAATTATTGACTTTTCGCATATATCAATAAATCAAAACTTTATACAGCAAAGGTTGTTTGCAGATTAACGTCCAATTGTAGGGGCGGGTTTGAAACCCGCCCCTACGGTTATCTTTTTCCATCACCATATTTATAAGCAGGTATTAGCAATAACAACGACCATGTCTGTAACTCACTATATCTGGTAGCTATCGTTGACGATAAATCTGTAAATCAAATTTAAGGCTGATAGCAGGGTTTAAGAAATTAAAACTGTGTCATTATACACCGAACGAGCCACTTCTATCAGCAGTCCACAGCTCTCTCTTGCCGGTAGTTGCAAATACCGGGAAATCACAATTTGCTTTCTGTGTTTTTATTTGCTCTGAACAATGCGCCTACGGTAAATTTGGAGGTTGATTGAAGGTTTTTGGATGTGCCCCGTTTCACTTTGTCTTTAAGTGTGAGAAAAACCAGAACCGCTCCGCCTATGCCGATGGTTAGACGGATAGCCGCACCTGATATTTGAGTCATCCTTTTTAACATATTCATATTCTGAACAAATTCACTTATTAAATTTTAACTTATTGCTTCTTCTTGAATTATATCAAACCCTGCTTAAGAAAGCAGAGGTATGGCCCATTGCCTTTGCCGATAGCTACGCTGACTGCTTATCGCTAATAACCATATTGGTTATTTGACCAATCATAGCGGCAATTTACGCACAACAAGCTGATAAAAATAAAAACAGAACCTTACATTTTGAATAATATCAATTAGTTAACAATTGGCAAGATCTTTGCATATATATTAATAGGAGTGTCAAAAATGTCAACACTGACAAGTAAAGAAATAGTAACTCAATTGAAGAGATTAGGGATAAATACCCTCACTGAACTCGAATCTTTTTTAAGGGAATACAAAGAATATTGTAATGACTGTAATGGTCATTTGCAATCCAATAATTCATGAGTACCGGGAAATCACAATTTACTCCCTGAGCTTTTCCTTCCTCTGAACAAAGCGCCTGCGGTAAACCTGGAAGTTGCGATGCCTGTTGCTCCGGTATACTCGACATCTCCAAAGCCGGCATTTTTCATCAATTCCAGAACACCCCGGACCGGGATGGCTCCCCCGATTCACTCATGCTAATTTCATGATTCACCAAAAAGGTGAAATCTGAACTTCTTGTAACTCATTGAAAAATCCGCGTCAATCTGTGCAAATCAGCGGCTAAATGCCGTTTTTTAGATTAACAATAATGCATCCCATATTTTCATCCTCTGACCACAAGATCTTTTTTATATGGTAAATTAATAACATGTCAAAGGAAGAGAAGTCGTTGCCCAAACCGCCATCAACACCCTTCGGAAGAAAAAGGTCTTTTGAGGACAATGAAAAAAGGGAACCTCTGATGGCTGATCAGATGGCCATAGCAATGTCACAGGGGAAGCTCGATGAATTTCTGCAGAAGGAACTGCCGGACAACGAACATGCCAGAAAATTAGCAGAAATGATGATGGGTATGTCAGGCATGATGCCCGCAGGAGGCTTCTCCGGCAATCCAGACCCGGAGACAGAAGAATTTTCCAAAGAACCTGCTTCAGAAGAACATGGCGAGAGGTCTTCTGATATCCAGCCGCCTGAAGATATTGTTAACGCAGTTCAAGCAGGTGATCTACAGGGGATCATGGGGCTTCTGGCAAAAGAGCATGCCAAAAGAACCGGCAGCTCAATTACGGATACTACTAATGAAGAAAAAAACTCCATCGCGCCGTCATCTGCTGAACCAGCAATTGATAAGGAAGTGATCGATGAGCTAATAAAGATCGCTTCTGATAATGATCTCTCACTCGAATGGCTCTTCTTCAGGTCCCTGAAACGCTATGTAGAGGAATATAGGAAGAGCGGGAATCTGTAGATTTTCAAACCAGTGAAATCATTGATCTGCTTCCAATATCTTACATATCTCGGATTTTGCCGTAGGGATAATATCTTTAATGGTATGCCAGACAAGGTCAAATATTACCCCCATATAAAAGTGAATTAATCTATCTCTCATTCCCGCCATTTCCTTCCATTGGATTTGAGGATATTTGCCTCTCACATCATCAGGAATGTTCTTTGAGGCTTCGCCAATGACTTCAAATTTCCTTATTACAGCGCTTGATATTAAATCGTCACTTTGAAAGCGATCAAAATCAATCCCTTCAACAAACTTTTCTATCGCGTCCATCGCCTCTATGATGTCCTTCAGATAAAGGGTGTAATTTCTCATATGTAGGCAGCTTCCTTTAAAATGCCGTCTTTAAGCTCGCTTCTGATAGCGCTCTCAGGAACTACATCCACGCGGCAAAGCAATCTTTCTTCGAGGAATATTGAAAGGCCGGTTAAATCCAGAAGATTTGCCCCATCGTCGAACTCAACCAGAACATCAATATCGCTTCCTGCCTTCTGCTCGCCTCTGACATAAGAGCCGAAGATACCCTTCACCTCTGCCCTGTATCTTTGCCTAATCTCAGATTTCAGGCTTTTAAGGATTGAGAGAATTTCTTTTGCCGAACCTGTCGCTGCGTCTGATCTCTCCATAGAAGGTTTATCTGACAATAGAGTAACTGCCGTCAGGATTTGTTTTAAGTTTACCCTTTAGCAGCTTAACAGCCTTTTTTAAGCCGTTGGAATAGTATTCCCGCCGTTCCTCAAAACACATATCCTTTACATCGGCATATGTTTTCTCCTTCAATTCCCAGACCTCGGCGAGCGCCTTTGAAACAGAAACCGGCTTCTCAATCGTTTTCATAAACTACCTCCATAGGATTTGTGAGAATTAAGGGATAGAAATAACCTTCCTTCTCATTAACTATTTTAACACCGAGCCATTTCTATGTTATGCATTTGTAGTATGCCTTGAAGATGCTCCCAACACCGTAATACCCACAAGCTCATCACCCTTATATCTAAGAAGCACACCGTTTTCCAGCATTT
>JAGVGM010000164.1 GCA_020057065.1 Thermodesulfovibrionia bacterium | reverse complement strand
TATGTACCAGACTGGCTATTGAACCTCTATAAGTGTTTGGTGCAGACATGTTTAAAAGAAGTGCATGATCCCGGAGAGGCCGGAATCATGCTTATTGAACATGATCTGTTACCAGTTAATTTGAAATTAAGTCAGAGTATGTTTTGTATCGCTTCACTTGACGGATTTTTTGGTTTCATTTATTTTTGTAATTCGTGTTTTTTTCTTCCTCCGTTTATAGATTATTATTTGAATCAGTCCAATAAGGAGTGAGTAGAAAATGAAACTCACGAAACGAAATGTATTTTCTGTAGCAAAGTGCATAGCGTAATTGGGTCCAGTTGTGAGAAAAAGAATATAAAACCCTGGTGCATAAAGTATAAGCCCTAAAAAATGAAGTATGCCTGTTCGGAATCTGGCGGTATACCACACTATAAAAACTATAGAGGAAGAAAGAAAAAAATTAATCAGGGCATAATATAGCATCTTTTTACTACTTATTATTTTCATAGAACTTTCTTAGTACGTCTGTAGATTTTCCTAAATAATCCGGATTAGAATTGAATACATCAGATGTTTCCCCTCTTCTATGTTCTAAAGCTTCTATTGGATGAGTTAAAGGAGAATTCCAAGTTTGCATCCCTTCATGAGAAGGAGATGTAGCATCCATAAGCGGGTGCATCGCCATGCCTAACGCTTCATATGCTTTATCTGAGTTCCCTTGAGACATCAGCGTTTTGTATTCGCCTACTTTCTGCTTGATAAAATTATTCATTATCTTTTCAGCATCTTGAGAAGATTGACCTGGTGCTGTCATGGCATGCATATAAGAGTGTCCGGTATCTTGATATTCTCTTGAATCAGCATTAGCACTTCCTCTCATCAAAGCAGTTCTTGCACTTTCAGATAATCTATACTTCCCTCCAGAAAATGCACTGGTAATGATAGCATTATGAACTTGCTCCGGCCATTTTCCATTAGGGTCGAGATATCTATAGGGGTTATTTACTGAATAACTATATTTGTTCAGCAATTGTGGATTGAGAAGAATGTTCTCATTTGTCTTGCTTGTCCTTGGGTCAACTGGCCCCACTGGGTCTGGTGAGATAAATCTGCCGATTTCGTCTTTCAGTTGCCTCACCCCGACGTTGTGAAGCCCTGTCTCTTTGTCCTTTTCCTTACCTATAAATTGATTATTATTTTCGATGGTACCTGTGATGCTCTGCACCTCTCCAAAAGGTTTGTAGTCTGCCCGCCACACGACATTACCATTTGCATCTGTTATTGCAACCGGTGTCCCTGCTGCATCTGTATGATAAAAGTAAACCTTTTGACCTGCAAAGACAGTCCCTATTAAGAGAATAATTGTAAATGATGCACAAACCAGTAATCCTAAAACTCTTTTCATACGATTACCTCCTTGATGAAATAAATTATGTTATGTTGCCAACTTATCCGATAACAGGTATTAGATTGAATGTTTAATATTAAACATCCTACAATGTGCCAATAAGTAATAGGGGACACTGTTATTTATTACTTATTCACAACTTTTAATTCATACAATGGGATTTGTGCTTCAACAAACTTGATAACCGGTTTTATGTATCCCCACTCACGTATTATGAAGAACGAACATGGTGATGTCAAGGAAAAAAGTTATAAAAATTTAACCCTTCAGTTACATAAAAATCTTCAAAGGCAGGGGAGCATGAAACCATATAATTTCACCACAGAGGACTCAGAGGAAAATCATCATAAGAAAAATGATACGAAAGGCGTTAGGTGTCAGCCTGTTTTCTGGCAGGATTTCTTCGGGTTCTCTAAAACTATCTGAATACCCCTCATATTCTGCGCATTTATAATTAAGGGTCCCTGAAGATTGGCTATAACATCTTCTCCGCTGACTCTCAGGATCAAAAGCACAACAAGATCATTATCATTTTCGAGCTGGAGGTATTGCCTTACCGTCTTATCTAAATCTATCGAATATTCGCTTGTCATAGTATCAGGCGAAGCAACAATAAATGCCATGTCAGGATCATCAATGGACTGAAGCCATTTAACAGGGGTGTCCTTGTGGTCAATAACAATAAAACGTTTCAGATCAGGAAGCCCTACAAGTCCCTCAGAAAAATTAATAACTTTTTCTTCTTTAGTCTCTAAATCGCCAAATCTGGATGAACTGAACTTTATCATTTTGACCTCAGCGCTTTATTTATTTTCTTGAACTCGTCTATGAAAAGATTTGATGAAAGCAGATTTTCCTGTTTTATTTTTTCATACAGTTCTTTTCTGTAGATTTTAAGATTGGCAGGCGCCTTTATGCCTAACCTCACCGAATTTCCTTTTATCTCAACGATAGTGATAGTAATATCATCACCGATGTTTATTGATTCTTCTGACTTCCTTGTCAAAACCAGCATCCTGCCTCCTTTTGGCTGACAGCTAACAGCTAATCTAAAAAATCCATCAGCGACTGTGACATAACCTTCGCGCCAGAGGCCCTTAAAGATTCAAGAGAAACCTGAGTCTTTGTAAGCTCACTTATGGTCACTGCGATATCATCATCTTCAGTACTTGCAAGCAAAGTCTTTAAAGCAGTATCTCTGTCTTCGTGTGTTGATTTCAGCTTTTCTATAGAATTCATTCTGGCGCCGATATCAGCGCGTACATTGGCAACCTGACCGGTTGCATTATCAATCAACGTGATAGACGCCTGTATAATAGATGTCTGGTCATTTATAAGCGCATTATAAAGATTATCAAGGGTCTCGAAATATGTTTCACCTCCGGAGCTGAATGCTTCGTCTCCTGTAACGTTCAAAGCTATTGTTGAATCCCTGTCGATCAATACATTTATTTCATTAGCATCTCCCTGATAGTTAAAACTCGCGTCAAACGGCGTCGTATCTGTTTTATAGCCCGAGAATATATATCTGTCCCTGAATTGTGTCTGGGAAAGCCTTAGCGCTTCGTCTCTCAAACTGGCTATCTCCTGTGCTATAGATGCCCTGTTTGCAGGAGTTTGTGTGCCTGTCGAACCTTGTACTGCAAGCTCTCTGGCACGTGATAATATATCACCTACTGAGGACATGACCGTTTCCGTAAGGCCCAACTGGCTGTCTGCGTTATCTATATTCTTCTTGTACTGGTCGATCTCATTTAAAGTTACCTTATAGCCCATTGCATTCATCATCCCGTATACGTCATCTGACGGTTTGTTGATCTTCTTGCCTGAAGAAAGCCTTTCAGAATAGAGAGACATTTTCTTCATTCCATCCTGCAAGGCCCTTGTCATCTGATTAAATATCGCAAAAGAAGTAATTCTCATAAATCTATTACCATCTGCAGCAACTCATCTGTTATTTTTATTATTCGCGCCCCTGCCTCGAAAGCCCTCTGATACCTTATAAGATTGGCTGCCTCCTCATCGAGAGAAACCCCTGATATTTCCTCCCTCTTCTTTTCCAGCTCGAACAGTAGATTGCTATCATACGTAAGACTGTCTGCCGCCGCCTTGCTGTCAACGCCGACGTTTGAGACAATCCCGCGGTAAAAACCTTCGAATGTGGCGCCGCTGAGATCTGAAATGCCTGACTGAGACAACTGAAACAACTGTAATGCATTAGTATTATCACCAGGCAGGGTCAGGGCAGAAGACGCTGCCGCGATCTGTCGTGTATCTGTTATTGCAACATCAACGTTATTAATTACGCCCCTGAGAGGGCTTATAAGAAAACTGTCGGCGGCAGCAGGAGAGCCGTCGATAACTACATCGATACCATCGAAAGTGATCGTACTCCCGGCAGAATAAGTTTGTCCGGACGCGACAGTTACGCCTGTTGCATTATTTATTATGTCGTAAGTAGAGGCGTCTGTAAAATTTATATCATATTCATCAAGAGTGAGTGCGGAAGGATCGTTGACTGTTGCAGATGATATATATCCGCCCGAAGAATAATCGAGTGTGTATATCTGCAGAGGATCAAAAAAATCATTTCCTGTTGAACCGTCAAGGCCATATCCGGAGCTGTGCATTGAGTTTGTTTCTTTGATAATGGAAGCGATCAATTTTCTGAGACTCGTCAGTGTATCTGTCTTTACTTCATCCCTTACGGCGATATTTCCGGCAAGCCGGCCTTTCTCGAATAAAGATGTTAAATCTTCTCCGTCAAAGGTTACACTTCTGTTTCCTTCTATGTCCACTGAAGTGGAAAGCTGATACGCCTTCTCGGGCGTAACAAGACTTTTCCCGCCTATCATGACCGTGATATATCCATTATCGTCCTCATACCATGAAAAGTCTATTTGTTCAGCAAGGTCATTGAGTAGTTCATCCCTTTGATCTCTTAAAAAACTTGCCTGTTGGTCGGATTTTCCCGCCTCAACCTCAGCAATCTTTCCATTTAATTGAGTAAGCTGCGATGTTATCGTATTTGTACGGTCAACAACATTAGCGATCTCATCATTTGCGTTCTTCAATGCATCCGAGATATCCCTCTCTATCTGTTTTGCATTCTGTATAAGCGCTTTTGCTTTCTGAAGCAAGGTGATCCTTTGAGGCTGACCTTCAGGGTCCGTTGCCACTCCCTGCCATGCATTAAAGTAATCCTGTAACGAATCAAACAATCCCAATCCCTTTGCTTCATTGAATATCTGCTCAACATGACTTAGGCCCTGATCCAGGGAGTATGATCTTCCATAACTCTGATTCTGCCCGATGATCTGCAACTGCATAAACCTGTCATAGTGCCTTGTTATCCCGGCAATTCGGACCCCCCTGCCGAGATAATCACCCCTTACCTGAACGCCGGCGGTTGTTTCAAGCACTACTTCCTGTCGGCTGTAACCCTCTGTATTAACATTTGCAATGTTGTTGCTTATAGCGTTCATTGCAACCTGGTTCGAAAGAATTGCAGATTTGCCTATATCAAAAAGTCCGAGAAGTGACATTTATGTTTCCTTTGACAAAAGCACACCCGTGGTTTGAGGTATATGCTGTGTTGTAAATGAATTAAAAAAATTAGTTGTGGTCCTGATATATCTGAGCGAACGATTAATCAAAATACTGTTAAATTTATTCATATCATCAATGCTCTGAAGAAGTGAAAGCATCTGGGAGCGTAATACTGAAAAGGTGTCATCACCTGTGTGTTTAGCCATTTTCTCAAGATTTATATTACACGAAAGATTGTTGTCTTCAGCAAATTTCTCTATCAACCTCACCCTTTCCTCTTCCAAAAGCCGCAGCCTCATTACTACTGTATCTTTCTCTTTTGATACCTCTTCGACCTTTTCCGCATCAAAATTTACAAGACTCTCCCTCTCTTTTTTTAAAAGTTCAAGGAGCATCTTATAAGCGCTGATCTGCTCTTTAAGAATACTGATAACTGCTCTGTCAAATGTCATAGTTCTTCCAGTATCTTTTGTGCTATCTTACGGGCGTCAATATTATAATTACCGGTGTCAATTGCATGTTTAACGGCGTCAATCTTATCTGTTCTCACATCCGGAAGCTGATCAATTGTCGCTTTAAGTTCACTTATCTCCTTTGCCTTTCCCGACAGGCTGATCTTGTCCTTTTCGGCGTCTGCTTTTTCAACATCATTTTTCTTTTTTGTTTCCTGATGCTTGTCTACTTCATGAACGCCGCTGTACAAATCTTTTCTTTCAACTGGACTATTTCCATCAATCTTCATCTTAACCCCCTTTGTGTCATTTATGTTATCAGGTGGTGTAATTTATTTTTACACTTCCTGTATCTCTTATCGGCACTTTTTACATTTTCTTTAGGTTTATTATTTATTATCATTGTCATTTTCTTTATTCTGAGGTCTTCTGTCAAGCCAGTTCACTATCGCATCCTGAATGCCTATGCCCTTTTCGGACATGACTTTTGATATCTCCTGATCAAAAATATCCATATAAGTCTCATTCCCAAGCCCTTTATTATTTGCTGACATTGTTTCTGTCGTTTTTCTCATCACTTTCATTAATTCATATATAAAAAGGGACTCCATTTCCCTGGCAACTTTCTTAATATCGGATTTTGAATTCCGTATTCCGGATTCAGCAATTCGACCAGCCTTCTGCGTGTTCTGCTGTATATTCTGTAGATTATTTTTTAATAATTCAACACCTGATCCGTCCACTTCTTAACCTCTTTATTATATTATTTCTACTTCAGCTTTTAATGCACCAGAAGCCTTTAACGCCTGAATTATTGAGATTAGGTCTCTCGGAGTCACACCTAACGCATTCAATGCCTTTATTATTTCACCCAATGTTACCCCGGAGATCTGCACAAGCGATCCCTTCTGCTCCTGAACTGTAATATCTGTTCTCGGCACTGTAACGGTTTCTGCTTTATCAGGCGCAAAAGGAAGAGGTTGTGACACCTCGGGCGTTTCCCTGATCTCAATTGAGATTGAACCATGTGCAATAGCTACCGGAGATATTGTCACATTCTCGCCAATAACGATCGTCCCTGTTCTTTCATTGATGACAACCTTTGCAGGCATATCAACTTTAACGTCCAGCATTTCAATCTTTGTGATCAATCCGACGATATTCTCTCTATATTCTGAAGGTATCAACAGTCTTACTGATGAAGAATCTATTGCAGCAGCATGGTTCCCGTTCAATAAACTGTTTATCTGCCTTGAAACCATGTCTGCAGTAGTAAAATCAGCTTTATGAAGGAAGAGCCTGATATCGTTTCCATTTCCGAGAATAAACTGCGGCTCTTTTTCAATGGTTACTCCTCCCGGGACTTTCCCCGCCGAGGGGTGGTTCTTCTGTGACGCAGCGCCCGCCCCCGCTGCAGCAAAACCACCAATTGAAACAGGGCCCTGGGCAAGGCCATAGACCTTGCCGTCAGGACCCTTGAGGGGGGTAAGAAGCAGTGTTCCGCCCTGAATACTTTTGGCATCGCCAATAGTTGATACAAGCGCATCAATTTTAATACCCGGTTTTGCAAACGGAGGAAGCGCCGCTGTAACCACTACCGCTGCTATGTTTTTTGATTTCAGATCGTTAGCATTAATAGTCAGTCCCATCCTGTTCAGCATATTGATAATACCCTGCTTCGCCGCTTGTCCCTTGTCTCCTGACCCGTCAAGTCCTACCACAAGTCCATAACCTATAAGCTGGTTATCCCTAACGCCTTCAAAGCTCGCTATGTCCTTGATACGCTCAGCGTATACAACAGTGACAAGTGACGAGTGACAAGTGACAAGAAATAAAATAAATAACCATTTTACAATTCTTCCGACTTCTGGCTTCTGACTTCTGACTTCTATTGTTAACTTTTTACTTTTCATTTTTCTCTCGTCACTTGTCACTTGTTACTTTCTTAAAATGGCCATACCTTATCCATTATCCTGACAAGCCAGCCGGGGCTCTGCTTGTCCTGTATCACGCCATCTCCTACATAATAAATTTGTGCATCCGCTATCTTGCTGCTTAAGACACTATTGTTCGAATCGATATCATCAGGTCTTACCAGTCCGGTAAGTACCAGTATCTGTTTTTCGTTATTTATCGTAAGTTCCTTCCTTGCTTCCAGCATAAGATTGCCGTTAGGCATCACTTCAACAACTTTGGCGGTTATATTAGCTACAAGTTTACCCTCCCTGTTCGTGTCTCCCTTCCCTTTAAAATCAGACTTCCCACTGCCGGCAACAGAGGGGTCAAATATATTGGAACCTTTAAAGAGGTCCTTAAGTAATGAAACATTATGAAGATTAAAATCCTTATTCATCCCGAATAAATTAGTAAGGGAATTATCTAACGATGAGTCTCTGCTGGTATTAGTATCAGCCGTTCCTGAACCTGACAGGTTCTCTTCTATACTTATCGTCACAAGGTCGTTCAGCCTCCTCGCCTTAGTGTCTTCAAATATATTTGCGGAATCATTCCATAATGAATTAGTGGAACTATGCACAATATTTTCTTCCATAGGTTGAACGTATTTCGGCGGAGGCGGCGGCAAGTTTGCAGACGGAGTAGCGCATCCGTACATTAAAAATAGCAGTAAGCTGTAAGCAATAAGCGGCAAGCAGAAGTTCTTGTTCTCTTCGCTGACCGCTGATGGCTGACTGCTGACAGCTTCTTTACAGTTCCACTTTAACTGTTCTTTCATCAATTAAAACTCCTCTTACCTCTTTTTTTGATGACACGTTAATTACTTTAACGGCCGTTCCTACATATCCCTTCTCTCTTGTCTCGCCTGCAGCGGAAATATTAAATCCGCGAGCATTGAACAAAAGCACAACCTGCTTTCCTTTATCCACCAGTTGCGATTTCTCCACCACATTTTCTGTTAATGTGATATTTGCCATAATAGATCTTCTTAGCGGTTTTCCGATAATTTCTTCGGGATCCTGCACAGAACTCTTCGGCATTTTATTTATATCCATCTCTGACAAATAAATATCTTCATTGCTCAGGACATAACCTTTCTTAAAAGGTCTTTTGCTTTTAACCACGCTGTCTAAGGCCCTGACGTCAGCTTTCACAGCCATTTTCTCTCCATCATCAAATACAAACAAGAATTCACCTTTACCGATAGGACCTTTTTTAACAATTATAGAATCGGGGGCGTTATCAGGGATCGCGCCTGTTATCTTAACCCCGCTTATCTCTATCCTTGCCCACGGATAGTTATCCGCCAGATACTGCCTTAAAACCTCTTCGGGATCCCATGAGATTGCCATAACTGCAGTAGACAGTAAACAGTAAACAGTAAACAGTAGGCAGTAAACAGTAGGCAGTAGACAGTAGACAGATTTCGTAATCCTGACTTTTGACCGCTGTCTGCTGACTGCTGATTCCTGACTACTGATCCCTGTATCCTGTCTTCTATTTTCTCTCATACTTACCCCTTAATCCTTACTCCCTACCCCCTCTATCTTCTGAGATTATTCGCGGTCGCAAGCATTTCATCCGATGTCTGCACGACCTTGGAATTAAGTTCATACGCCCTTTGGCTAACAATCATATTCACCATTTCCTCTACAACATTCACATTGCTCAATTCAAGAAAGCGCTGATTAATATTCCCAAGTCCGTCTGAACCGGGATTGCCGGTAGTTGCTTCGCCTGATGATGCCGTGGGAAAAAACAGGTTCTTCCCTAAAGCATTAAGGCCTCCTGGATTTATAAATTGCGCCAATTCTATCTGACCAACCTGGGTCGGCGCAGAACTTCCCGCCTGCATAACTGATACAGTCCCGTCCGGTACAATTGTAATCTGCAGCGCGTTTAACGGGATTGTAATTGCCGGCTCAAGTGCATAGCCGTCGGAGTTTACTATATTGCCTTCACTGTTAAGTTTCAAAGCGCCTGAACGGGTATAGGCAATTTCACCGTCAGGTTTGACAATCTGGAAAAAACCCTGTCCCTCTATTACAAGATCAAGATTGTTTCCGGTAGAAACAAAATCTCCCTGTTGAAACATTTTCTGAACAGCAGCGGGTTGAACCCCCAGGCCCACCTGTATGCCTGTTGGAAGTTCCACTCCCTCAGCTGAAGATGCGCCGGCCGCTCTGATACCCTGATAGATCAGCTCCTGAAAATCAGCCCTGCTCTTTTTAAACCCTGTCGTATTCACATTAGCAAGGTTATTTGATATTACATCTATGCTGAGTCTCTGCGCCTCCATGCCGGTTGCTGCTATAAATAATGAACGCTGCATTGTCTATCCTCCTATATTAAATTTGAAATTTGAAATTTCAAATTTGAAATTTTAAGTTACCCCTTTCCCAGTTCATTCGACACCTTTGATGATGCGTCATCGAAAGCGAGGATCACCTTCTGGTAAGATTCAAATTCCCTGAGGGATGTAAGCATCTGCACCAATTCTTTTACCGCATCAACATTCGACGCTTCATAATAGCCCTGACTTATACTCGCTTTTGCTTCTACTCCTGTATCATCAGTCGTGTATACGCCGCCGTCTAATTTTCTGAGTTTCCCCTTGTCCTGAAAATCAACTATTTTTAAAGCCCCTACGGATATATCATCAACAAAAACTTCACCCGACTCATTTATATCGATTTTCTTTCCCTGCACCGCAATAGGCCCTCCGCTGCCGAGCACTTTTATACCACCCTGCGTAGCAAGGTAGCCTTCACTGTCGATCTTAAAATTACCGTTCCTTGTATATCTGTTATCTTCAAGAGCAAAGAAACCTTCCCCGTTGACCGCCAGGTCCAGGGGGTTGCCTGTCCTTAAAAGGCTGCCTTTAGAAAAATCGGTTATGACACTGGAAAGTTCGGTCATTGTTCTTCCATCAGCCACTAAAGGCGGTTTATTATCGACCGGTATTATATAATCCTTGAAAGAGATCCTTTCCTTCTTATAGCCCGGGGTTGACGCATTTGCAACATTCTGCGCAAAAATGTCCATGTGTTTCTGCTTTAATATTGCCCCTGAGAGCGCTATGTAGATCCCTTTATACATTATTTAAATTTAAATTTTTCAATTTAATGTCTTTTTGTTCTCTTTAGTTATTAATGCAAACTTCATGCCATATGTCTTCAATTTATCTCGTTCTGTTATCGTTATTAAATCAACCACTTATATTTTCCTTGTTAAGCCTTACTGTCAATTTTTTGTTTCCCATATGGAAAATCTTTCCTGACATAGAAAATATTTCTCTTTATACATTCTCCACTACCTATCACCTATCACCTATCACCTATTTCCTACTACCTACTTCCTAAGTTTAAATCCTGATATCAATTTTTCCCTCTTTTTCTTTATGCTCTTCACTGTCATTCTTATCTTCCTTATTCCTGTCTTTCTTTTGATTCCTCCTGGAGGCGTCTCCAGCCTCTTTTTCCTTCTTTACCGGAATTATCCCAAATGTATTGCCAAGACCATTAATCGACATCGTCTCAACCAGCTTTTATCTTACAGTTGTGTAATTAACATCATATGATCTATCTTGCCCATTCAAGTTTTGATTTAAGCTTAACAAGCGCCTGACTGTGGATCTGACAGACCCTTGATTCAGTAATGCTTAATACCCTGCCTATTTCCTGCATTGTAAGCTCCTCATAGTAATAGAGGGATAAAACAAGTTTTTCTTTTTCGGGCATACTTTCTATTAGTTCCGCAAGTTTTTCCTGTACATCTTTTTCTTCAAGTACTTCAAGGGGGGTTTTTGAAGCAGGGTCCGCAATACATTCAGAGAAATTCAGGTCGCTGTCAGAATATTTA
The DNA here is from genome assembly GCA_020057065.1 of Thermodesulfovibrionia bacterium. Lineage (GTDB taxonomy): Bacteria > Nitrospirota > Thermodesulfovibrionia > UBA6902 > UBA6902 > SURF-23. The sequence continues at coordinate 23,600 of JAGVGM010000164.1, read as the reverse complement.
TTAGTCTTAAAATCCTCAATCCTTATCGGATTAGCGGACACCGCACATTGCAATATCCTGTAGTACTCATCGAGAGGCATCTTTAAAGTTTTTGCAACTTCAGCATCATCGGGCACCCTGCCGTGTTTCTTTTCAAGTTTAGTGCGCGCGTTATTAATTTCATCGATCTTTTTCCTCATGGACCTGGGGATCCACGCTGTGGCCCTCAGTTCATCTATCATCGATCCCTTGATACGCAATTCAGCGTAAGTCTTGAGTTTCACTTTCCCGGGTTCAAACCTTTCGAGAGCATCCATTAATCCCATTAAGCCGACGCTGATAAGATCATCAACGGTAACATGGGGAGGAAGTTTCCATGAAAGTCTGTAAGCCGTGTATTTAATATAAGGTAAAAAGTCCTTGATTATCTTTTCTTTTGTTTCTTCTTTTATTGATGTTTTATACTTTAACATTTTGCCTTCAACAGACCTCCAAGAAAGAATTGAAGCGTCCCTTTTATCTGTTTGTTGTTTTCAGATGATATTTTTTTAGCAATCCTCATAAGGCTCCTGGCTGCTTCGCTGTCAGGATAAATTTCCAATAACGCTTTTTGCTGCCTTACAGCCCTTTGCAGTAACGCATCGCAGGGCACATATCCGAGGTAATCAAGAGATATACTCAGGAATTTTTCAGCCGCAGTTGATAACCTTCCGTATACCTCCATTGCCTCTTTTTCATCCTTCACATTATTAACAAGGATCTTGAAATTCTTTTCCTGATACTTTGTAAAAAGGACCTTCATCAGGGCATATGCATCAGTCATTGCAGTAGGCTCTGCTGATGTTACAATAATGATCTCCTGTGCAGCCATACAGAAAAAAGCAACGTTGGTCGATATACCGGAAGATGTATCTATAAGAAGATAATCCACATTATCGTCGTAAGACTCAAATTCTTCAATGATCCTCAGTCTCTGAAATTCGTCGAGCTCAGTTAATTCCTGAATGCCGGAACTGGCGGGCAACACCTTTATTCCGGAAGGGCCGTCTATTATAAGGTCTTTCAATTTCTTTTCCCCGTTAAAAAGATGCTTGATGTTATACTTTGCTGCAAGGTTCAGTATAACATCAATGTTGCTAAGACCCAGATCTGCATCAAAGATCAGCACTTTTTTGTCCAGCCTGCTTAACCCGATTGCAAGGTTGGCAGTAATATTTGTCTTCCCGACGCCACCTTTTCCGCTTGCGATTGCTATTGTTCTTACCGTTTTTCTATCCGCAATATTCATTATGCACTCCCCGTTCCAAGAATAAGATTTGTCAACTTTTTATTATCAGCAAACTCGATATTACCCGGCACTCTCTGTCCTGTAGTTATATACGCAACAGGCTTTTTGTAGGTCCGGCAGAGGTTATATATTGAACCAAATTTTACTGCTTCATCTGTCTTTGTAAAAGATATATAATCTACAGGAAGCGTTCCGTAATGCTTGTATGTTTCCATGAGAAAATCACAATCGCTGGAGGCGCTAAGCAGGAGCTGGGTTTCAATAGGTAATCCTGTCTTGTATATATCCTTAAGACTCCTGATATAATCATTATCCCTGGGATTTTGTCCTGTTGTATCTATTAACAAAATATCCCTGTCACTATATTTTTTGATGCTCTTTTTTAAATCCTGTGCGTCTGAAATAACATCAAGAGGAATTCCTATCATTTTTGAATATATCCTTATCTGTTCTATCGCTCCTATCTTGAATGTATCTACGCCTATGATAGCTGCCCGCTTACCCTCTTTAAGAGCCTTTGATGCAAGCTTTGCAACAGTAGTTGTCTTGCCGACGCCGGTAGGACCTATAAGCATAATTATCCTGTTATTGCACCTGGTCGACATCCCCCATATATCGGAATAGGATTTATTGAACATTCTCGAACTGCTCATATCATCCGTTATAATCGTTTCCAGATCTTCTATTGTATTTGCCCTTTCAACCAGACTTAATGCATATTCGTCTTTAATAGACCGCTCTCTGAGGAAATAAAACATCTTCTTTCTCTCTGCCGGCAAAGTCAATTCACATCCGCTGTTTCTCATGATATCTATGCTTTCCCTCAGGTTCTTCATCTCATTTTTCAATTCAACAATATCGCTGTTAGATGTTGAATACGCAGGTGAATAATTTAAATTGCCGGCCGGTTCAATGTCATAATCAACAGCCGCGGTAACTTCCACATAAGGTCTCGTCCCTTTCCTGTCATCCGAAGAGATTATAATTGCATCCTCTCCAAGCTCTTTCTTTATATTTAAAAGAGCTTCACCAAAAGTCTTTGCCTGAAATTTCTTAACTTTCATATTTCAACATCCCCCTTATATCTAAATTTGTTGTGGATACAATTTCTGAGCTTGAAAGCACTACAATGGATGAAGAAATCCTTTCAACAATACGCCTGAGGTATTTTCTTACATTCGATGAACATAAAATAATTGGCTGTACACCTTTAAATTTCCCAGAAGAAAGAGCCTTTTCAATGCTTTTAACAAGCTTATTAATTACATCAGGGCTTATATTACCGCCCTCTGTCTGGGACATCATTTTTTCAAATGCAGGGTCCAGAGTAAAAATCGTCAGCCGGCCATCATCGTTGATATACTGCTTTGTAATTGTTCTTGATAGTGCTTGACGTACATATTCGGTCAGGACCTCAGGATCTTTAACATTAGGCGAGTAATCAAGCAATGTATCGAAAATAGTTATGATGTCTTTAATCGGCACTCTCTCTTTCAGAAGATTTTGCAGTACTCGCTGGACGGCGCCGAGTGTCAGATTTCCCGGGACCAGTTCCTCGATCATTTTGGGATAGGATTTTGAAATATTATCCATCAGCTTCTGGGTTTCCCTTCTTGTGAGAAGTTCCCATGCATGCGTCCTTATAAGCTCTGTAACATGCGTGCCGATCACCGTAGCAGTATCAACAACCATATATCCTGACAACTGGGCCTTCTCAACATCATTTTCATCGATCCAGTATGCCGGCAGGCCGAAAGCCGGTTCCTTTGTGGGGATTCCATCAATCTTTTCAGCTTCCCCGGAGGCCACCGCAAGCCAGCTCCCCATCATAACTTCTCCTCTTGCAATCTCTACACCTCTAATTAAAAAACTGTATTCATGAGGTCTTAACTGGAGGTTGTCCTTTATGTGAATAGGCGCGACAACAAAACCTATCTCCATCGCTATCTGTTTTCTCATTGATTTTATCTTTCCGAGCAGCTCACCGCCGGATTCGTCCACAAAAGGTATGAGTCCATAACCGATCTCAAGGCTCAGCGGGTCCAGTTCAAGATAAGATTCTATCTTCGGATCTTCACCGGCCGGTTGCTGCAGCGCTTCCTGTTTCTCTTCTTCCACCGGCATCTTTGTCAGAAAATATGCCATTCCACCGGCGCCTAAAGAGATAAGTAAAAATGGAATATGCGGAAGGCCTGGAACCAGGCCAAGCACCATCAGAACTCCTGCAACGGTAAGGAGCGCCTTGGGATTCATCAATACCTGTTGCGTGATGTCTTTTCCGATATCACTCTCTTTTCCGGCGCGGCTCATCACAATACCCGCGGCAGTTGAGGTCAAAAGCGCCGGTATCTGCGACACCAGACCGTCACCAATGGTAAGGACGGTATAAGTCTTTGCGGCCTCAAGGATCGGCATCCCTCTCTGCAGCACGCCTATGATCAGTCCTCCGATTAAATTTATGGCTGTTATGATCAATCCGGCGACTGCGTCGCCTCTTACAAACTTGCTTGCGCCGTCCATCGACCCGTAAAAGTCTGCTTCCTGTGATATCATCTCTCTTCTTCTTCTTGCTTCCCTGTCATCTATCAGTCCCGTATTAAGGTCTGCGTCAATAGCCATCTGCTTTCCCGGCATCGCATCCAATGTGAACCTTGCGGCAACCTCCGCAATTCTCCCCGAGCCTTTTGTTATGACGACAAAATTTACAATAACCAGTATCAGGAAAATTATTATCCCGACTGCATAGTCGCCCCCTACTACAAAATTTCCAAAAGATTTAATAACCTGCCCGGCGGAATCTATGCCCTCGTTGCCTCTTAAGAGTATCAATCTTGTCGCTGCAACATTAAGGGCCAGCCGGTAAAGAGTAGCCATAAGAAGTATTGACGGCAAAACAGAAAAATCGAGCGGTCTTTTTATATAGACAGATGTAACTATTATTATCATGGAAAGAGAAATCGAAAACGCCAGCAATATATCAAGGATAAAGGGCGGAATCGGGAGTATCATCACGCCGATAACAGAGACTATCAGTATTGCAACAAATACATCTTCCCGCTCATGCAGTATAGACAGAGCTTTCATAGCGCCTCGCTATTAATATTTAATATTTGATATTTGATATTTTCCATTATATCTTCCCTTTCAACTTATAAATATATGCAAGTATCCTGGCTACAGCCACATAAAGCTCTTCAGGGACAAAAGCGTCAAGATCATGTTTGAACAGCGCCCTTGCAAGCGGTTTGTCTTCCACGATCGGCACGCCGTGCTCTGCCGCGATCTCCTTTATCTTCTCAGCAACAACACCTGCGCCCTTGGCTACTATCTTTGGAGCAAACATCTTCTTATCCTCATACATAAGCGCAACTGCCAAATGTGTCGGGTTTGTAATGACTACAGTGGCTTTGGGCACCTCCTGCATCATACGCTTACGGGCCATTTCTCTCTGAACGCTTCTTATTCTGGACTTGATCAGCGGATCTCCTTCCGTTTCTTTATGCTCTTCCCTGATCTCCTGCTTTGTCATCCTTAAGGATTTTTCGAACTGCCATCTTTCAAGCAGATAACTGACAAAAGCCACGATCATATAATAGAAAAATGCAACTCCGACCGCACGAACAAGCATTTTAGCTGACACCTTCACCAAAGTATTCAGCTCCATAGCCGAGAGTGCAGGAAGCGCTTTTAAATCTTTCTTTATCACGTAATATACGACCCATCCGCCTATCGCAAACTTTAAAAGGCTCTTTAATAATTCAGATACACCCTGCACGGAAAATATTTTATTTAACCCTTTAAGAGGGTTGAGCTTTTCAATGTCAAATTCAAGCGATTTAAATACAAAGCCCCCCTGTGCCACACACGCTAATACGGCAAACACAAGAGGTGCAAATAAAAATGGTAAAAGTATCTTCGCTCCTTCAATGATCGCAACCTTGGATACATTCATAGGGTCCGTTCCATATTTCATGCTGAGAGCGCTTCCAGTAAAAGTGGACATGCTTGCAAATGAATATTCTCCGATAAAATAAAACATCATCAGTATCCCGCCCATTGATGCTATTGAGGTAAGTTCCTTGTTCCTTGGGACCTGTCCTTTTTCCCTGGCCTTCTGTTTTTTTCGGCCCGTTGCCTGTTCCGTTTTTTCCTGTAATTCTTCCGCCATTTTCTTATCCTTAACTCTGCAAGGGCGGGTTTTAAACCCGCCCCTACCGTTTTCTATCAGCTTCCTTTCGCCAATGCAATAATGCGTGTCAATTCGTTGTTCATATCAGTAAAATTTATTCTAAGCACATATTCAAAAACTGGAATACCCAGAATTATCAAGAGCAGCCCCACGAAAATATTAAGAGGGAGAGCAATAAAATATATATTCATCTGCGGCGCCGCCTTGGACAAAAATCCAATTAAAATATTGGTTATCAACAAGCCTACAATAACAGGAGCTCCAATCTTTAAAGCAAGGACAAACATTTTATTCCCCAAAGACAGCACCACCGGGATTACCGACTCAATATTCAATTGACCTGCGGGCAGGAATTCGTAGCTTTTCACAAAAATATATATAACTTCATGATGTACATCCAGTACAAGGAAATACAGCATTGATATAGTCCCTAAAATCTCCGAGATCTGTGTGCTCTGCCCTATCTCAGGATTAAAAACGCTTCCTGCAGACAAACCTATACCCTGACTCATAAGCTGACCGGCAAGATTTACCGCCATAAAAATAAATCTGATCGTAAATCCAAACGCAAAGCCGACAAGCAGTTCCTTAACGATCAACATAAAGATAGAGTTTTCATGGATCTCAACCTTGATCACAGGGGTCAAAAGGACCGCAATGAATACTGCGAATCCAATCCTGAATTGTTTGGGTAACTCCTTGCCTCCAATAATAGGGATAAGAGTGACAAAGATACTGCTTCTGAGCAGGATGACAAGGAAATTGGTTATATATGGAGCAAGAAATTCAGTGTTAATGTTGTTTGGTATTGTCATGATTTATCTTCATAATTTTTTTAATTTCAGGGTTCAAGGATTCAAGGATTCGAGGGTTTAAGTGTTTGCTTTCGCTCGAGCCCTTGAACCCTTTTTTGTAAGTTCCTTTCGATCATTATTTTATATAATTAGGTATCTGCTCTATTAAATTCGTTGTAAAAGCTACAAGTTTGCCTGACATCCACGGCATCAACAGAAAAAGACATATAAAAACCGCTATCATTTTAGGTACAAAAGTTAAGGTAAACTCCTGTATCTGTGTTATGGTCTGAAAAAAGCCGACAAGTACTCCGACAACCAGACTCACAAGAAGCGGCGGGCCTGCTACAAGCAATGTAACTTTAAACATTTCCGCTGAAATTCCTCTTACAAGTTCAGGGCTCATGCAAAACTCCTTACTATTGATCCGATTATAAGATTCCAACCGTCTACAAGCACAAACAGAAGAAGTTTAAACGGAAGTGATATCATGACAGGCGGAAGCATCATCATACCCATACTTAACAGTATGCTCGAGATAACCATATCTATTACCAGAAACGGAAGGAACAGTAAAAATCCTATTTCAAAAGATGTTTTTAATTCGCTTATTGCAAAGGCAGGAATAAGAACGCTCATCGACAGGTCCTCAGGAGTACTCGGAGCCGGCTTCTTTGACAGGTTAACAAATAATGCAATATCTCTTTGTCTTGTCTGCTTCAGCATAAACTCTCTTAACGGCGGCGTCGCCGCTTCAATAGCTTCTCCAAGATTTATTTCTTCTTCAATATATGGAGTGATTGCCTTTTCAGTGATCACATTAATTGTTGGTGACATGATATAAAACGTCAAAAACAGAGAAAGGCCGATAATTACAGGGTTTGGCGGTATCCCTTGTCCGCCAAATGCATGCCGTAAAAAAGACAGCACAACAACAATACGGGTAAATGATGTAACCATAATCAACACGGCCGGCAAAAAAGAAAGGAAACTGATCAGCAAAAAAACCTGAATTAAAGGATTATCTATATCCTTAAAATTAATCGCATGTGCAGGAGATGCGCTGAAAAGAATGAGGGATAAAAACAGAGTGATAACGATTGTGGTTTTAAATCTAAAATTTGAAATTTTAAATTTTAAATTTGTGATGCTCATTTGCCTTCCACCCTTATTCTTGACCTGAATTTATCGAATTTATTCTGAAAGCTCTCAGTCTCCGTTAATTCAAGCTCATCTTCCTTGAAAATTTTCAAGAGCCTCATATCATTGGATGTAACTCCCAATATCAGAACCTCTCTTCCAACCTTCAATGCTGCAACTCCTTTCTTGGGGCCTACAGTCTGATAACCGATAATGCTCATAAAACCAAACCTGTTCTGTTTCCTTTTCAGAATATACCCGGCAGCAAAAATCAAAAAGATCACAAAAAGAAGCGCTGCTGCCATCTGAATATAACTCCCTGTCATTTCAGCCTCGTCAACCTTTCCGTAGGGCTGATGATATCAGTCAGTCTGACGCCGAACTTATCATTTACAACAACCACCTCTCCTTTTGCTATAAGCCTGTTGTTTGCGAGTATCTCCATGGGTTCGCCGGCAAGTTTTTCCAGTTCTACAACCGACCCCTGACCCAGCTGCAGCAGCTCCCTTATCAGCATCCTGGTCCTTCCAAGCTGCACAGTAATTTCCACAGGGATATCGAGCAGAAACTCTATATCTTTTATTTGTTGCTGCTGCTTTTCATCTTTGATATCCTGAAATTCATGCTGCTGAACATCCTGTTCCATAAAACCTCCATTCTTTCATATCGCTAAATTTTATTGCTCATATTAATCACCATTCAATAACCTTCGTCAGTTTAATCGCCTGGTTTCCCCGGCTCACCCCCGGCACTCCTTTGAATTTAGGGGAATTTTCAACTTTTACTACAAGTTCGTCTGTAATTGATTTGCCGAGATTAAGGATGGTGCCGGGCTCAAAATTTATGACGTCCGCGAAATTGAGGTCCATACTGCCTATTTCTGCAGTTACATTTACATACATTCCCATCAATGCTTCTTTCATAACCATGGACCACCTCCGGTCCATCTCGAATTTATTCCCGTGGATCCCGGAATAAAGCTTTTCTTTAAAAGGCTCAAGCATTGAATAGGGAAAACAGAAAAACATTTTTCCCGTGAAGTCCTCTATCTCAATAAGCACTTCAATGCTGATAACTATCTCGGCCGGGGTAACAATGGTAACAAACTGCGGATTGATCTCGGAGCTTACGTATTCAGGCTGTATCGCAGCTATTCCATGCCATGCTGTTCCCATATCCTGCAGCGCCAATTTTACTATCTTCTGTATGACTCTCTGCTCTATTGCAGTAAAGGCCCTTCCTTCCGATTTAACATGCTTTGCAGTGGATCCTCCAAAGAAAAATTCGATAAAAGCAAAAACAAGGGGCGCTTCCAGCACCAGCAGTGAAAGCCCTTTCAACGGTTCCATCTTAAAAAGATTGATACTGGAAGGCACAGGAATGGTCTTTATAAAATCACTGAACTTTATTATCTCAACAGTTTGAATGCTTATGTCTATAAACTTCATAAGAATGGAAGACATGGAGCCCCTGAATAACCTTGCAAAACCGTCATTTGCCATCTCCAGGCCCGGCATGCGGCCGCGAACTATACGTTCCTGATTGGTAAAATCGTAGGGTCTTACCCCCCCGATGATTTTATCCCTGGCTTCTTCAGTATCTATCTCGCCCGAGGCCACTCCTTTTAATAGGGCATCAACTTCATCCTGTGAAAGTATTTTTTCTGTCATTGCATTACAAATTCTGTGAAATAAAGGTTTTTAAAGGTTTCTTTTTCCAGGCCTATGATCTGATTGGCCCTGAAGAGTATTTCGTCCTTCAACTGGAACTTCCCTTCCGGGCTGGAAATTGAGCTAAGGGATTTACTGCTGACAAGGGTAATAATGGTATCCCTTAACTGAGGAGTTTTTTGCTTCACCATTTCTTCATTTTCTTTCTCGGAAAGTTCGAACTGGATCGTTACCTTAAGATACCTGCCGTATTCTGAAAGATTCAGCACAAACGGGTCGAGGGCAACGATAGCCGTCTTGCTTGTTGTCTCCTGTTTGTTTTCTGCATGCTCTGCATTCCCGCCCGGTTTGCTCGCCAGCAGCTTATAACCTGCAAACCCGCCCGCACCAAGAACAACAGAAGCAGCAACAATTATGATAATAAGTTTTTTGTTCCCCCCCTTTTTCCTTGATTCTTTGACTTCGGGCGTTTCAACCTGAATTTCATCTTTTTCATCTGCCATTCTTTAAACCCTCCCTTTATAAACGTTATTCGTTATCAGTTTGTTATGTTATTCATTCTCAAATAACCATTAACTTATTAACAAACAACAATCCCTTTTATACAAATTTCATGCCTGCCATAACATCCTGATAAATAATGATTTACACTATTAATTTTCCGTCAAAATAATGACCTGAAGATAAATTGTCAACCCTGCCGGAATTGAAAAATTAATAAAAAACTGTCCTGCAACAGAGTCTGAGGAACTATTATTGATTAAAGGAATGACTTGCACTTGCCGATATAGCAAGTAGAGGACGGGATGAAGTTCTAACGTCTGTTATTTTATGCTTGAGAAAGGAACTTTAAAATTTATGATTCAGGAGATCGATCTTAAAGATAGTGATCTGGCAGGATTTGAGGAAAAAGTTTATGTAATTGCAGACGAAGTTCTTAATATCCTTAAAGAGTTATCGCGTGAAAACCAGAAACAGATCAACAGCAAAGTAATAGCAGAAAGAATGTTCCATAAAGAATCTGTCAAGAATGCTCTGATCAATAGTAGCAGCTTGACTCCAAATAAAGAAGAAGAGATCAAGTACCTGGAAGAAATTGCCAATGCTGTTCTGGACAAATTCTCCGAGCTTGTGCCTTCTCATATGGGGGATAATCTCTTCAGTCTTAAAGAGATATTTAAAGATCATTCTATTATTAAGAGTTCTACAGACTGGCTGGACTCCCCGATAAGTATCATCAAAAAATATATTAATTCCATCTCGGCACGCAATAACGAGCTTGAAAAATTCCTGAAACAGACAATGCAGTATCTTGCCGCCATTGAAGCTCCTCTTGCAAATGAATTATCCTCCCAGCAGCAAAAATTTATGGAAGACCGGGATTTTCAAGATAATATCTTCCAGTATATGGATATGATGCGGGAAGAATGCAATGTTTCTGACAATATTGACTCATTAAAAATGGCCTTTATCAATAGAATAGAAAATATTACAAAAAGTATCGAAAAAAAGAGAACGCATGATATGGCGTGTTTAAAAGAAACGGAAAAAACCATCGAGGAAATGCAGAAACAGATGAGTGAGGTCAAACGCGAGGCAGACGAGGTAAGAAAACGGGCACAGGAAATGGAATTTGAAGCTTACCGTGATACTCTTACAGGGCTCCATAACCGCAAGGCCTATGACGAAAAAGTTGAAGAAATTCTGGCTCATGTTCAAAGGTATAATATCCCTGCATCCCTGATTATCTGCGACATAGATTTCTTTAAAAAGATAAATGATACCTTCGGCCATAAAGTAGGAGATCTTGCACTGAAGAAACTTGCTGAACTCCTTAAAGACAGGTTAAGAAAAAACGATTTCATTTCACGATATGGGGGAGAAGAATTTGCGATTGTACTTCCTCACACAGATTTTAAAGGCGCCATAATAGCCGGTGAAGGCATCAGGTCTTATATTGACAACTCGGCATTTTCCTATAAAGATAATAAAATCCCTATTACAATAAGCGTGGGCATCAGTTTATTTAATAAAAATGATACTGTAGATACAGTGTTTGAAAGGGCCGACAAGGCGCTTTATCTTGCCAAGAGGTCCGGCAGGAACAAGGTTAAAACAGAAGATGATGTGGCCTCTGCAGAAACAGCCATTAAGCAAACCTGATTATTGATACCTGTAACAGAATATTAGTCTCAAAATAGTATTTGCAAACTGTCTTCCTTTGTCTGTCATGCCCGAGGATTTTTATCGGGCATCCAGAGACTAAGAACTACTGGATTCCCGCTTAAGAACTGCGGGAATGACAAAAAGGCAGACTCCTATTGTGCAGGAGTCAATAGTTTATTCCCAAAGTTTATTCCCAAATCCATCTTTTCACTAAAGTAATCAAAAGAAAGTACCGATAATGATGCATGAGATTTATGGGTCTTCTGCAAGTTTGAAATGAGACAAGATATTTATACATTATTTAAATTTAAAAGAGGTTGACAAATGCATAACGCACGGCTTTTCAAATATATAAAAGATCTCAGCCATCATGATCCTTCCAAAAGACGCTCTGCCGCTGAAGCGCTCTCAGCAGGCGATGAGAGAGCCGTCTATCCCTTGATCAAGGCTTTGAGGGACGATAATCTCGGGGTGCAGGACGCCGCAACGCACTCTCTTATAGCCATAAAAAATGAGGTCACTGCATATATGATGCTGCCTCTTATGAGGGAAGACGCCTTTCTGAGAAACACGGCATTGATCATCCTGAAGGAAATGAGCGCTTTTACCATTCCCCTGCTGCCGGTGCTGTTACGGGATAAAGACGATGACGTCAGAAAATTCGCCCTCGATCTTATCTTCGACATCCGGTTCTGTAATTATCCCGATCTACTGGTAGAAGTGCTGAAGAATGATCCAAACGCCAATGTAAGGGCTTCTGCTGCAAAAGCATTAGGGGTTTTGAATTATAGAGCAGCAATACCTCAACTTATTGACGCCCTGAAAGATGATGGGTGGGTATGCTTTGCTGCAATTGAGGCGTTAACAGATTTAAAAGATGAAGGTTCAATAGATAATATTGCAACACTCCTGCACAGTCCGTCAGAAGCGATCAGATTTGCGGCCATAGAGGCGCTTGGAAAGTTCGGTTCTCCTAAGGCGCAGCATCCTTTAATAGCGCATATTGCCAGGACAAATGAGTTCGAAAGAAAAGCAACGATAATCAGTCTAGTACAGGTTGGGGCTGTATCCTCTTTTACCGGGATAGCAGACGACCTTATAGAAATGCTGATAAACGATGAATGGGAAGATAAATTCGTAGCAATAAAAGGATTGACCGCGCTGAAAGAGGATAATGCAATTCGCCATATGATAGACATAGCAGGATCTCTGGAATTCTCCGATCCTGACAGAGATGAAAAAGTGCAGGTGATCAAAGAGGCCGTTATGGGTTTTGGCTGTAATGATCATCTTTTAAAAATCCTGGAGGACGATGCCTTCAGGTTCAGGGGGAAAGCTCTGGCCATAGAAATAGTCGGAGATTTAAAGTGTGCCGCCGCAGTCGCGAACTTAATTAAACTTGCCAGGAGCAATTTCAGGGATATAAAAAGATCGAGCATACAATCCCTGGGCCAGATAGAAAGCGATGAGGGGAAGGAATGCCTTTTAGAAGCACTTACTGATCATGACAGTCATGTCAGAAAGATGGCAATTATTGCATTAGGCAAAATAGGCAATATGTCGGCATTTGAGCCGCTCATGAAACTGCTTCACAGCGAAACCTACAGTGATATTATTGAGGAATTCATCAGATCGCTTTTAAGTATTAATGCATTGCTGTTCCTCGCGCGCATCAGTGAATTCAGTGAGTATATCCGGGAGACTGCCGCAAGATATGCTCCGGAATATAATTCGGGGGTCTCGTGCTGAACATTCCTCTTCCGGATTCCACTTTCAAAGATCTGCGGGACTACATATATGAAAAAAGCGGTATTTATATAGCCGGCACCAAAAAGTATCTTATTGAAAACAGGCTTGTGAGAATACTGCAGGAGAAGAACCTCAGCAATTTTGAAGATTACCTGAAATTTATAAGAATTACCACTAACGGAAATGAACTCAACAGACTTTTTGATGCAGTCACCACAAACGAGACCTATTTTTACAGGGAGATCGAACAGCTCAATGTTTTTATGAACGACGTCATCCCGAAAGTACTGGGTCAAAAGAAGGGCTCTTCGGTTGTAAAGATATGGTCTGCCGCATGCTCGACCGGGGAGGAGCCATATACTCTTTCACTTATGTTTCTTGAAAAGGGCTACAATCCCAAACAGTTTGATATACACGGATCAGATATAAGTGAAGCGGTTCTAAGTTCTGCAAAAGCAGCTGTTTACAATTCATATTCCGTCAGAAATGTCCCGGAAATCGTTATGAAGAAATATTTTTCCAGTGCCAATCAATCGTATGTACTCAATGACTCGATCAAGAAAACAGTTAAGCTCATGAAAGTAAATCTCATTGATGATAAAAACATGCGCTTATTACGGAATATGGATGTAATATTCTGTCGTAATGTGCTTATTTATTTTGACACAAAGTCGAAACAGAAAGTAATATCACATCTTTATGACTGTTTAAGCCCGGGAGGCTATTTGATCATAGGATCTTCCGAGAGCCTCCATAATATAACAAGGGCCTTCAAGCCGAATGTCTTAAATAAGGTCATTGCATATCAAAAGGTGTAAAAATGAGAGAATTTAAATTACATTTTTTAAATTTACAATTTCCGGGGTGATAGCATGAAAATTATGATCGTTGATGATTGTCTGACCACAAGAAAACTGCTGGGTCATTATCTGAAGTCAAGGGGATATTCCGTTGTATTTGCTGAAAACGGCCTTGATGCACTCGAAAAGCTCAGCGCAGAAAGAGTGAATCTTATAATGACAGACCTGAATATGCCGTATATGGACGGCATGGAACTTATAAAAACCTTAAAAACCGACCCGAACCTTTCTGATATCCCTGTTCTGATGGTTACAACCGAGAACGATGTTACAGAAAAAGAGAGGGCATTTCATTTTGGAGCAGACGGTTATGTTGTCAAACCGGTTACCGGAGATGCTATAGCAGAAAATATAAAGAATATTTTAAAAGAATTGTTTTCTAAAGGAGGATAAATATGCCGGATCTTAAGATGAAAATACTTGTTGTTGATGATTTTTCAACCATGAGGAGGATCATCAAAAATCTTCTCAAACAACTCGGGTTCGAAAATATAGATGAGGCCGAAGACGGGGTGCAGGCTTACTCTAAATTGAAAGACGGGGGATATGGTTTTGTTGTAACCGACTGGAACATGCCTAACATGGATGGGCTTGATCTCCTGAAAAAAATTCGTAGTGATCCTGCAATTAAAGACACACCCATGTTGATGGTAACCGCAGAGGCGGAAAAAGAAAAGGTCATAACCGCGATACAGGCAGGGGTAAATAATTATATTGTAAAGCCTTTTACCGGAGAAGTATTAAAAGAAAAGATGGACAAGATATTCGAACGTCTTGCTGCCAAAAAATAAGACCATGACATATACAATAAAATATTGCACAGGGATATAAAATGAACGATGAAATGGAAGAAATCATACAGGAATTTATCACTGAGGCGGAAGAATCGCTCGACAAAATAGAACCGAGATTTGTTGAACTCGAGCAAAAAGGTCAGGATGCAGACCTTATCAACGATATCTTCAGGTCCATGCATACTATCAAAGGCGCCGCGGGTTTTCTTGGTTTACAGTTGATTGTGGATGTAGCACACACGGCAGAGAGCATAATGAAGAAGCTCCGTGATAACGAAATAACTTTGTCAAAACATCTTATGGATGTGATTCTTGAGTCTATCGACATGCTAAGATTGCTTCTCATTCATTTAAAAGAAAAAGATGGCATCGAAGAAAATGTTGCTCCTCTGGTGCAGGAGCTTAAAAAAGCTTTGAAGGCGGCTATTTCCAATTCTAATAGTTCAAAAGAATCCCGGGATATCCCTGCTGAACAAGTGTCCAAAGAGTCTAAGACATCAGAAACCATGTCATCAGGACCTGCCGCACTGCAGCCGCTTGATACTGCAGATGCCGCTGCCTCTGCACAGGTAAGCGAACCTTCTGAAAGACCAATAGAATCTTCAGCGGGACCACATTTAAACAATAAATTAACGCAGGCCCCTGAAATTACAAGCACTGCTTCAGTTGATTCTGTAAAAAATACAGAAAGCTCTCAGACTGCACCAGACAGTGAGCAAAAACCTAATGAAATGATACAGACGGCAAAAGATCATACTCAAAAAGCCCAGAACTTAAGAGTTGATGTCAGCAGGATTGACAAGGTCATGGATTTAGCCGGAGAAATAGTGCTGGTAAGGAACAGGCTGTTAAATATATCACATTACTTCGATCTTAAATACTCTGACGATCAAATGACTGAAGTGCTTTCAGAAGCTGTTTCCTTTCTGGACCGTATTACCTCCGATACACAGATCTCTGTTATGAAGATGAGGATGCAGCCCATTCAGAAAATTTTCAGTAAGTTCCCGAGACTCGTGAGGGATATTTCCGCCTCTGTTAAGAAAGACATTGAATTGCAGATATTTGGAGAAAGCACAGAAGTTGACAAGACGGTAATAGAACATATCGGTGATCCCATGACGCACATATTGAGAAATTCTATTGATCACGGCATCGAATCCTCGGAAGAGCGGATCGCCATGGGCAAACCGCCAAAAGGCAAAATTGTAATTAACACATATCAAAAAGGCACTCAGATCGTTATAGAGATAATGGATGATGGAAAAGGAATAGACGTAAATACCCTTAAGAGAAAAGCTATTGAGAAAGGTCTCATGACAGAAGAAGAGGCCCTGAAAATGTCAGACGATGACGCTATAAATATCATTTTTCTGCCGGGATTTTCTACCATGGCGGTAGCTACTGAACTCAGCGGCCGCGGTGTGGGGATGGATGTTGTAAAGACCAATATATCGCTTTTAAACGGTTATGTTGAGGTATCAACCGAAAAAGGCGAAGGCACAACATTCAGAATAAACATACCTTTGACATTAGCCATAATCCAGGCCTTAATGGTTGAAGTGGACGGAGCCAAATATGCCATACCGCTATCGCCGATAGAGGAGACATTAAAGGTGGCAAAAAAGGATATTACCGACATAACAGGACAGAATGTAATTGTTATAAGGGGCAAGATATGTCCCCTGTTCGACCTGAGAAGCGTCCTTGGATTGGGATACAATGGGAATAATGATGATATGGAATTTAAATATGTCGTTGTTATCTCAATGGGGGACAGGAAGTATTGTATAGCCGTAGACAAGCTTTTAGGACAGGAGGAAGTCGTAATCAAATCACTGAACGGATTAGACGCAACATCCTCTTATGTACTTGGCGCAACAATAACAGGCGACGGCAGGGTCGTGTTCATACTGGACGTCACCGGCCTGTCAAAAAATCTGCTGGGATTAGTGAAGACCTGATGAGACAAGTGTTATGAGATTTATATTAAATATACTTTTAGTGTTAATGGCAATAACTGACATAATATTAAATAAAAGGGGAGGTATCCATGCAGCAATATATAGGGTTTCATCTTAACAATAATGAATATATGATCCCGATCTTAAGGGTGAGGGAAATTATTACCATGCCGTCAATAACCATCCTCCCCCAACTGCCGCCATATATAAAAGGCATAATAAATCTGAGAGGGTCTGTAATTCCGGTTGTAAATTTAAAGAATCTGTTAAATTCAAACGGCAGCAATGAAACAGGAAGAGTAGTAATCGTCATTTCAGCAGGAAAAATAACATTCGGCATAATTGTGGACGGCATTACAGGCGTTGTAAAGGTAGATGAAGCCAATATCGAAGCTCCTGATAAGATCATCAGCAGTAATGCAGACCTTTTGGAAGGTGTAGCAAAATTTGATAACAGGCTTATTGTCTTATTAAACACCAAAAAGATCCTCCCCGTTGATGATATCAGCCTGCTCGAAGATACTATTGTTACTGTAAGTGATATAGAGAGCGGAGGTAATGTTGAAGTTACACGGGAAATTGACACTATTGGTGGAAAGGTTACTGTAAGAGAATTACATAATGCAAAAGACTTTCTCACCTCTAAACTTGATAAAAAAAATCCCAAACACAAGATATTTGAATTAATGATAAACTTTATGGACGCATTATCGGCAAACGAATATGAAAAAATGGAAGGCATCTCTGATCAATTAGTAAGGGCCACGGACAGCGGCATCTTCACGGAAGTTGGCAAAATAACGAGAAAGCTTCATAACTCCCTTGAAGACTTCAGGGGCTCCATAAACACCGGCCTTCAGAAACTTGCACAAAGTGACGTGCCTACTGCTGTTGACAACCTTCAATTTGTAATTTCGAGGACGGAAGACGCAGCAAATAAAACAATGGGGATTGTGGAAAGATACTTTGAGGAATCGAATGATTTCTCAAGGCATCTTGAAAGCATCAAGGGTCAAGAAGAAGCAGTCAATTATTTCAAGTCGTTTAAGGATTCAATGGACAATGATATGAACATAGTTCTTAATGCACAACAGTTTCAGGATATCACCGGACAGACCATAAAAAAGGTTATAGACCTTGTAAACAATGTTGAAGTTGAGCTCTTAAAATTAATAGCCAAGTTCGGCATTTTAACCAGGACCGAGCCTGATAAAATAAAAGTTGGTGCAGCTTCAGAACAACATGAAGAAGATGGAGTTACAGAAAAGTCAATTGAGAAAGTCACACAGTCTGACGTGGAGGCGCTCTTAAATGATTTTGGTTTTTAAAATTTCAGAAGCAGGGGAGGGGTATCCCCGCCCCTGCGAACAACTTAATAAAAGGAGGATTACATGGAAAGTACGATGGTAAGTGAACAGATATTGCAATTAGTCACTTTTACCCTTGAAAAGGAGGAATATGCCGTTAATATCCTCAGTGTTCAGGAGATAAACAGGATAACGGAGATAACAAGGGTACCTAATGCTCCGGACTATGTGGTAGGCGTAATTAATCTTCGCGGCAAGGTCATTCCTGTGGTAAATCTCAGAAAAAAATTCGGCCTTGACAACAAGGAAACAGACGATTCTTCAAGAGTCATAATAATGGACATTCAGGGGATCACATATGGACTTGTTGTGGATTCCGTATCGGAGGTCTTGAGAATACCTGCGAATATTGTAGAACCTCCCCCTCAGATGGCATCAAGTGCGAGCAGCATGTTCATTAAAGGGATAGCAAAGCTTGAAAACAGACTTATCATACTTCTGGATATAGATAAATTCCTGGGACAGCAGGGGTAAAAGGGTAAGGCAGATAGAAGATAAGAAGATGAGAAAATAAAAAATGATTAACGTTTTGATAGTCGATGACTCAGCTTTCATGAGAAACACCCTCGCAAGCATGATATCCGAAGACCCGGAGATCAAGGTCATCGGTATTGCAAGGAACGGGGTAGAAGCTGTTGAAAAAGTCGCCCTGTTAAAGCCTGATATCGTCACGTTAGATATTGAAATGCCGAAAATGAACGGCATTGAGGCCCTGAAACTGATAATGTCAACAAATCCGGTCCCGGTTCTTATGGTCAGTTCACTGACAACCGATGATGCAAAGATCACGCTTGAAGCCCTTGAGATAGGAGCTGTCGATTTTATACCAAAAAATTTGTCGGATCTCTCTGTAAATATAGTAAAGATCAGAGCTTTATTAATTGAAAAAATAAAAAGTATCGGCAAGAGAGGTTTGCCTTTATTTAAAAAAAGATATTCACCGAAAAAATTAGAGATGCCCGGTGGAAATGATTATACTTCTCACAGAAAAATAAATATTGTCGCGATCGGCTCCTCAACAGGCGGGCCCAAGGCCTTGCAGAATATCATCACCAGTCTGCCGAAAGATTTCCCGGTCCCGATCCTTATTGCACAGCATATGCCGCCGGTCTTTACCGGCCCTTTCGCAGAAAGACTCAATCAGATCAGTGCTGTTGAAGTAAAAGAGGCGGAACATGGAGAACCTATTAAAAAGGGGGTTGTATACATAGCCCCCGGTAAAGGTCATATGAGCGTTGCAAGGAAAAAAATTACAGAAACAACAATATCCATAACCGAGAACAGAAAGGAGTATATTTATAAACCTTCTGTAGATGAACTCATGCTTTCAGTCGTAGAATATTTTTCCGGGCATGTTCTCGGCGTAATACTTACCGGACTTGGAAATGACGGATTACAAGGCATGAAAAAAATCAAAGATTCCGGCGGCAGAACCATTGCTGAGAGTGAGGCGACATGCGTTGTCTACGGAATGCCGAAAGCCGTGGTGGAATCAGGATTAGCCGATAAGATCGTCCCTATCGATGAAATAGCCGGTGAAATTATAAATTCCGTATAATATTTAGGGGCGGGTTTGAAACCCGCCCCTACTGCCTACCCCTTAATCCTTACCTCTTAAGATTAATAAGCTCCTGCATAAGCTCGTCAGACGTCGAGACCATCTTTGAATTTGCCTGGAAACCTCTCTGCGATATGATCATCTTAACAAACTCCTCGGCAAGGTCCACATTGCTCAGTTCAAGGGTATTTGAGAGCACCACACCTGTGCCCGAGATCCCGGGGATACTGATGATCGGCTGCCCTGATTCTGAAGATTCAGAATAAAGGTTCTTGCCCATTTTTTTGACCTCAGTAGGCGCAAGAAATTTTGCAAGGGCCACCTGTCCGACAGCCCTTGTCTGACCATTGGTGAAAATACCTGTTATATAGCCATCCTGTGTTATGGTTATGTTCCTCAAAGAACCTGACGCATAACCGTCCTGACTCTGGAAAATGGTTGCGGAAGTAGAGCCGAATTGGGTTGTACCATCAAGTCCTTCACCGCTATCTGTTGTTATAGAAGTGCCGAAATCAAATTCCATTGCCTGGTCTGCCGTTGCTCCACCGCTGAACTGAAAACCGGTTCCGACAGGGTAAGTTATTGCACTTTCTACATCAAGGGCTCCGTCACTGGTGAAATCAAGCGTGCCCTGTGCCTGTACCTCTGTAATGCCGCTTTCTGAATCATCTTCATTAACCACTGCAAACCACTCCCACGTATTTCCTGTTGCAGCCTCAGTATCCTTTCTGAAATAAATATTCATAACATGACTGACCCCAAGAGAATCATAAACAGTAAGGGTGCTTGAAAAATTGGATGTATTCCCGGGATCGGTTACATCGAATGCAGCAGTAAGGAGATTAGCCCTTGAATCAAGATTTGCAGATATTGACACATCAAGGGTCTTATTAGGCGAACTGTTCAGCGTTGAAAGGTTGATGTCGCCAAGGCCTTCTGTGCTTCCTGATGTAGAAAAAAGAAATCCCTGCAAGCGCATTCCATTGGTATTTACAATGTAACCTTCCTTATCCAGGGTAAATTGACCCGCCCTTGTATATGCAACTCCGCTTTCATCTCTCATTAGAAATAAACCTTCGCCGTCAACGGCCAGGTCCAGAACATTTGCCGTGTTCTCAAAAGAACCCTGTGTAAAAGTCGGCGTAATATCGGCTACGGCAACGCCTCTTCCGATCTGTGAGGTCCCCAACGATTGACTGAGAATATCCCCAAAGGCCACCCGACTTGCCTTAAAAGCGATGGTGTTCATGTTTGCAACGTTATCACCGATGACCGAAAGGGCTGTGCCGTTTGCATTCATTCCGCTGACCGCTGTAAATAATGATGTTATCATCTTTCTTCCTCCTTTTAGCCGATAGCATACAGCCATCGGCAATTATCCATTTATCGAATTGACTTAATTTCACTAAGGGTTATGTTCCTTCCGTCGTTCAATACAAGATACGACAGACCATTTTCAAAGTTGACGCCTGTAACGGTCCCGAAAGAATTCGTCACAACATTGACCACAGCGCCTGAGATGTCTTTAGCCTTGATCTCAAAGGTATAATCCCCTGCCGGCAATTGATTGCCCGAGGCATCCTTGCCGTCCCATACGAACTTATTGCTGCCCTGCTGCTGAGCGCCTGCTTCCTTTGTCACTACAAGCCTGCCTCCCTTATCGTATATCGATATTTTTACCGATGCAGCATCTTTTGAAAGTTCATAATTCATATCCGCCGTATTATTGAGATATGTGGCGTCTCCTTCCACTCTTACTGTCCTGCCTATCAAATCCGTAATTGATGCGTTCTGTATTGACTGCTGAAAGGCAAGCACATTCTCAAGTGTAGTATTGAGATTAGTAAGCTGTTCAAGTGAACTGAACTGTGTAAGCTGTGATGTGAATTGAGTGCTGTCCATAGGGTTTAACGGGTCCTGATAATTCAACTGCTTTAGAAGGATCTTCATAAAATCTTCCTTGCCGAATGTTTTTCCGTTAACATTCTGGATCGTACTATTAATATCGCTTACGCCTGATACTTCCATTTTAGCTCCTTTCTAATTCCTGGCTGAAAGCTGATAGCTGTCAGCTCTCAGCTTTCATGCAAACACACTCACAAGGCCGTGTATTGCGCTTATTCTTGCCTTCTCATCTAAAACCTGTATTCCCCGGTTCCCCTGCTCATTGTTCATTTTAAATACATTGCCTTCCTGACCTTCATAGCCGTTACGATTTCTTAAACCTACGGAGAATCCTCCGACGCTCACTCCGTCCTTTGCAAGAGAATCAACAATGTGCTGAATATTATTCTCAATAAATTCCCTGGTCACTTTTTCGGCAGCATTAATGTGGACGTTCAATATGCCTTTATCCATGTTCAGATTTATATTAAGCTTTCCAAGGATCTCGTGGTTCACACTAACGCCAAGCTTGCTGCTGCCTTTAATAACATAAACAATGTTATCAAGCATCTGCGTGAAACCTGAAGGCCTTACCGTATTTCCTATTGCCTCCACCGGTTTACCGCTTTCCGGTTTGGCGCCTGAATGAGTTAAAAAATTGGCGTTATCAGGAACGGATTCAACTTTTACAGTTTTTGCAGTGGTGTCAGGATTATTTTTAAATTCCCCTGTCTTCCCGCTCACACCTGCAAGTTCAGGCGAAAGTTTGCTTTGAATATTTTCTGAATTGTTATTCCCTTCAGCGATAGCAATATTCTTAATATCCTGCTTCAGGTCTGCTGATTTCAAATGATCCTGCTTATTATTATTTATTTCGTCAAAGCGCTCTGCGAGTTTCTCCGCTGAGAACGCTTTACTTCCCTCTGAAGAGATCCCATTATTAGCATCTTGAGCCAACGCATCTATAAGATTCTCCATGCCTTTATCAACGTTATTATTTGTCTTATTATCATTATTCAACTCATTCAAAAAGATGCCGGCTTTCAAACCACGTTCAGGTTGACCCTTCTTCTCTGTTGCAACTATTGCCCCATTAGTCATAATATCGCTGTTACTCTGTGCTGCATCAGCATTGGGATCATCTGTTGAATTCACAGCGCTGTTCATTAATGCGTATAATAAGGCGCCTGTTTTTAAACCATTTTCAGCCGGCAAGCTATGATCCTGCCGGTCATCTAACTGCTCAAACGTTTCATCTGTTCCCGTATCTACAATTTGATTTATCAAGGCAGCTGTCATACCATTTTCAGCAGTCATGTTCTGGTCCTGCTGATCATCTGACTGCCCGGGCTTTTCTTCTGTTACTTCAGTATCCACAACCTGACCGATCAGACTTCCCGGTAAACTGATATCTGCCGGTATATTTTGACCCTGCTGATTATTTAACTGCTCAAGCTCGTCATCTGTTATTTCCGGATCTACAATTTGATTAATTAAATTTACCTGCAAACCGTTTGTATCCGCTGTTACTGAACATCCGATCAAATTTAATAGTTGCTTGTCTATCTTTAATCCTTTTTTGCCGTGTACCCCTGATACTGATCCCTTCCCGGATTTGTCAGATTCATTTTGAGGACTGTTTGCTGATCTATTTAAATCTGATGTATTCCCTGCCTGTTCAGATCTGCTATTTAATTCGTTCCCTTGAGTGATTCCAGCTGAATTGTCAGCTCCTGTTTCATTTTCATGACCATTAATTTCCTTATTAACAATAGAAGCAAACTTGGATTCGCATGGTTTGCATGATTGGCTATTTCCATCAGATGATGTAACTGCTGCAGAATTAACCTGCGGTATGGTCTTTATATCCGGCATACTTGCGAGATTCATTTCCATGTCGATCTATATTGCAACAGACATGCCAGATTGCATTAAATTTACAACTTATTGTTTTTCTTGATTTTTAAAGAGAAGCGCAGGATTTTCAGGATTTGATATAAAAGAAATATTTTCTGGACCGGGAAAGTTTTTCCAGCTCAGCTTTATCTCTTTTCATGGTAGCGTCTTAACGGAAGTGTCGCACTACCCCTTTCCGCTCTTACTTAATAATCAATGTTGTTTTCGATGCAGTGCAGTTGTTGCCTTCATTGCTCTCTACGATCCTGTTTATGCTATCAGCACAGGCAATTACATAATAG
>JAGVGM010000063.1 GCA_020057065.1 Thermodesulfovibrionia bacterium | reverse complement strand
GTGATGAACGGGGGTCCAATGAGTATAACATGGCTTTGGGGGAGAGAAGAGCAAACAGTGCTATGGAGTACCTGGTCACTGCCGGAGTTGAGGCTTCCAAGGTTTCCACTATAAGTTATGGCGAGGAGAAACCCTTAGATCCAGGACACAATGAGGATGCATGGGCAAAGAATAGAAGGGCGCACTTTAAAATAGTTTCAGAATAAACTTTGATGGCTTTCTTAAAAAGTGGGGGCTTCGCCCCAATTGAAATAATGGGTGCAACTGATTCTGATCCAAGATACAAGATTCGGGAATTAGCATGAATAAAGCCAAAAAGAAAATGAGGGTCACTGAATGAGTGGTTTTGCTGTGGTTTTCAACAATCGAGATCGAGTGGAACTGGACAAAATGATTCGCAAGATCAAGCATCGCGGTCCGCATTTTTCCGGAAAGTATGAATACAAAAGAATAAAAATGGCGCAGAATTACCTCAGAGGCGACATCAACGGCGGCATTGATGACATTTCACAAGAGTGCCGGATTCAGGTGCCGGCCTTTTTATCGGCAAGCCCTGAGCTTAAAATCTGTTACGACGGCCAGATGGTAAACTGGAAAAAGCGAGCCGAACCCATGGATGTTTCCGACGGTCCTTTCAGGGAAGAACGTCTGCTTCTGCGCCTTTATCACGAATACGGCCCCCGGATGCTGGACTATCTTGACGATTCAATTTTTGCTTTTGTGATTTCCGATGGTGAGGATCTGTTTGCGGCCAGAGATCTTTTGGGCATCAAGCCCCTATTTTACGGTTGAAAAAACGGTACGCTTTATCTTGCGTCCGAACTCAAAAGCCTGACAGCGGTCACGGATGACGTCTATGAATTTTCGCCCGGGCATTACATGGACAGTCAGGGCAGGTTCACCCGCTTTGCCGAACTGCCCAAGACCCCGCCGGAAGTGCTGCAAACAAACCTCGATCAAATGTTGGAAGATATCCGGAGCATCATCAAACGAAGCTTGCGATCACGGGTGGACTTTAGCGTGCCGACGGCCGGCTTGCTCAGTGGAGGGATGGACAGCAGTGTCATCAACTTTTTGACAAACGATTTTTATAAAGAAACATTCGGAAACAACGCCAGATTGAAAACCTTTGCCTTGGGCGTTGGCGAAAGTGAAGACATCAGAAACGCCCGGTTGCTGGCAGACCACATCAATTCAGATCACCATGAGCTTATCGTAGATCTCAACGAGATTCTAAATGTCCTTTCTGATGTCATCTATTACCTGGAGTCTTTTGATCCTTCTCTGGTCCGCAGTTCAGTCTCCAACTATCTTATTTACAAATACGCAAGCAACCAAGGCATTGATCTTCTTCTTTCCGGGGAAGGTGGTGACGAGATCTTCTGCGGCTACATTTACCTTAAAGATTTTCCGGTTGAAGAATTGTTTAGTCGTCAGATGGAATGCATCGGTTTTTTACACAATAACGCTTCCCTGAGATTGGACCGGATGAACCATTGTAATTCTGTGCGTGTCGTAGCGCCCTTGATATCTGGGGAACTCTTCCGTTACGTTTTGGCTGTTCCTTCGGAATACAAACAGAAACCGGAGGGAGATCAGAAAATCGAAAAATGGATCTTCAGAAAGGCCTTTGAACAGTATCTGCCGGAGGCCATCACCAGGCGGGTGAAACAGGAATTTTCTCAAGGCTCCGGGTCCGCCGATGTGCTACCGTCATACTTTGAAAAAGCCGTCGACACCAAGGAGTTTAAATCGGCCCAGGCCGATTATCCCATGATCCGGAGTAAGGAAGAGTTTTATTATTTTCAAATCTTTACCAAACATTTTGGCAGCGGCCGGGCCATAGATACTGTCGGCCAATGGATCCGCTTATAATCCTAACGGGATAAATCTGGGGTAGTACCCATGTTAGGCGACATTCTGCGAATACAAGCCGATAACTGCACCCAAGCATATAAGAGCATTGTATTTTTGAGATTTAAAAATCCACCGTATCTCGTTAACTTGCTTCTTTAATAAGGGGAATAACAGTTAATGAAGGGAGAAGAGATGTGAATCTCTTATTCCAGTTGTTTTATGGCCTCTTCAATCCTGTCCATGCCCATCTCAATATTTTTGAAAGAAGT
Organism: Thermodesulfovibrionia bacterium; assembly: GCA_020057065.1. Lineage (GTDB taxonomy): Bacteria > Nitrospirota > Thermodesulfovibrionia > UBA6902 > UBA6902 > SURF-23. The sequence goes on along the minus strand of JAGVGM010000063.1, from coordinate 744 downwards.
GGCATAGGAGAGTCTGATATGATTATCGTCACCAAATGCCAGACCTGGCACTACAGCGACCCTGGCAGCATCCAGGAGAAAATCGGCAAGACCTGTGGAGTTTTGTATCTTCTTCCCATTAAACCTTTTTTGGTAAAGGGGTGAAACCCTGGGGAAGGCATAGAATGCCCCCATGGGTTTTAAGCAGGAAACACCATCTATGGAATTGAGCCTTTCAGCCATATATTTTCGCCTTCGGTTAAACTCTTCCACCATTGTATCTACAGTACCATGAGAGTTCATTAATGCTTCTACACTGGCCTTCTGGGCTATGGATGTAGGGTTGGAGGTACTCTGACTCTGAATTTTACTCATTGCCGAGATTATTTCCGGATGGCCGGCTGCATATCCGATTCGCCAACCCGTCATGGAGTAAGCCTTTGAGACTCCATTCACAACAATGGTCAGATCCTTTATTGCCTTTCCTAGGGAAGCTATACTGGTAAAGGTCAAACCATCGTAAACGAATTCCTCGTATATCTCATCCGATATTACGATCAGTTTCTTTTCTACAGCAATTTCCGCTATCTTTCCAAGCTCCTCTGCCGTATACACAGTACCGGTAGGATTTGAAGGACTGTTTAATATGATTGCCTTGGTTTTAGGAGTGACTGCTCCCCTTAATTCGTCAGGCAGTATCTTAAATTCATTCTTTTCCTGGGTTGTTACAATTACAGGAGTTGCATCGGCCAGAAGAACAATATC